>CAVJGP010000158.1:0-6066 GCA_963648855.1 Alistipes onderdonkii
CCTGGCCATCCTGCTGGCAGTGAAGGGCTTCAAGACCATCTTCGGCAAGAAGCAGTCCGCCGCTGCCTAACGGCACGCTCCTGCAAGCTTGCCCGCTCCATCAAGGGCCGTCGTCCACACCCGTGGGCGGCGGCCCTTTTGCATGCACGGGCGCAGGCGAGGTGCCGCCCCCCTTATGAACGCGGGTTCTGATGCGCAAGGCGCACAGGTGCGATGTGTACTGGAGTACATGAGTACCTGTGGAACGCGGCGCATCAGGTTCCGCCTCCTTATGAACGCGGGTTCTGATGCGCAAGGCGCACGGGGCCGTAGCATACTGGACGTACACCAAAGGTGCGCACCGCGCGTGAGGCCCCGTGGAACGCGGCGCATCAGGATCCGCCACTCTCCCTTCAATAGCGTATTAACTCAGTGTTAATTTCTGGGGAGCAGCCCTTTCATTCAATAGCTAATTTGGCATCCTATGACCCGTATCTTTTCGGGCAGATTTCGAAACCGTGATACAACGTTTCAAACTACGCCACGAAGACGAAACAAACCAGACGGGCCCTCGTCGCAGAAGGCGCGCCGCACAATCCAAGGAGGAGAACGTGAGCTACGCAAGCGACATCATCGAGCAGGTCAAGGCCAAGGATCCCGAGCAGTCTGAGTTCATTCAGGCTGTGACGGAGGTCCTCACCTCGCTCGAGCCCGTCTTCGAGGCGCACCCCGAGTACCAGCAGAACAAGATCCTCGAGCGCATCGTCGAGCCCGAGCGCATCATCCAGTTCCGCGTGCCGTGGGTCGACGACAAGGGCGAGGTTCAGGTCAACCGCGGCTACCGCGTCGAGTTCAACTCCGCCATCGGCCCGTACAAGGGCGGTCTGCGCTTCAACCCCACCGTGTACCTGGGCATGCTCAAGTTCCTGGGCTTCGAGCAGATCTTCAAGAACGCCCTGACCACCCTGCCCATGGGCGGCGGCAAGGGCGGCTCTGACTTCGACCCCAAGGGCAAGTCCAACAACGAGATCATGCACTTCTGCCAGAGCTTCATGACCGAGCTCTGCCGCCACATCGGCCCCGACACCGACGTGCCCGCTGGCGACCTGGGCGTGGGCGGCCGCGAGATCGGCTACATGTTCGGCCAGTACAAGCGCATCCGCAACGAGTGGTCGGGCGTGCTCACCGGCAAGGGCCTCAACTTCGGCGGCTCCCTGGCCCGCACCGAGGCCACCGGCTACGGCCTGGTGTACTTCGTGGACGAGTACCTCAAGTGCCACGGCGACTCCTTCGAGGGCAAGAACGTCGTCGTCCACGGCTCGGGCAACGTGGCCATCTACGCCATCCAGAAGGTGGCCCAGCTCGGCGGCAAGACGCTGGCCTGCTCCGACACCAAGGGCTGGGTCTACGACGCCGATGGCATCGACTACAAGGTGCTCGAGGACATCTACAACAAGAAGCGCTCCGGCAACGACAAGGGCGTGAGCCTGGCCCTGTACACGCAGGCCCGCCCCAACGCCGAGTACCACGCCGAGGACGGCCGCGGCGTGTGGCAGATCCCCTGCGACATCGCGCTGCCCTGCGCCCGCGAGAACACGCTGCTGCTTGAGGACGCCAAGGCCCTCGTGGCCAACGGCTGCAAGGCCGTGGGCGAGGGCGCCAACATGCCCACCACCCTGGACGCCACCGAGTACTTCCAGGCCAACGGCGTGGCCTTCTTCCCCGGCAAGGCTGCCAACGCCGGCGGCGTGGCCACCTCCGGCCTGGAGATGTCGCAGAACTCCGAGCGCCTGTCCTGGACCTTCGAGGAGGTCGACGCCAAGCTTGAGGGCATCATGCGCGGCATCTACCACACCTGCGACGACGCCGCCCGCGAGTACGGCCACGAGGGCGACTACGTCATGGGCGCCAACATCGCCGGCTTCGTGAAGGTCGCCGACGCCATGCTCGCCCAGGGCGTGTGCTAGTTCCTTCGCACGTCATACCGGCTCAATAGCCTCGCGGCCCTCACGCCCAGCGCGTGGGGGCCGTTTTTTGTGCGCGCAGACGGAGCTGCGTCGCGGCTGGTGGGTCGGCCTGGTATGTGCGTCCGGTGCGGGTGCGCCGCTTTTTTGGGGACGGGGGCGCGTGGCGGTGCCTGGCGAGGCTGCAGGCCCGGACGATGGGGTAGGCTTGACGTCGCAGTGCCGCGCGAAAACTTCTTTTCGGCGCGGGTGTCCCAGACGGGGAAGGGTTCGGATGCGCGACACGGGCATGCCAGACGAGGAGTTCTTTGCGTTTGCCGGCGAGGTCATCGAAGCGGGCCGCCTGCGCATGGAGGCCGGCTTCTCCCAGCACGGCACCACCTCCACCCTGCTGCACTCCATCGCCGTGGCCTACCACGCCGAGCGCATGGCCCGCAAGCTGGGCCGCTGCGAGCATATCGCCGAGATTCGCCGGGCGGGCCTGCTCCACGACTACTATCTCTATGATTGGCACGAGCACAGCGAGCGTAGCGCCGGGCATGCCACCAAGCATGCGGGCCGCGCCCTGGCAAACGCCCTGGAAGACTATCCCGACCTCACCGAGCTCGAGCGCGACGCCATCCGCTGCCACATGTTCCCGATCAACCCCACCCCGCCCACCTCTGAGGTGGGCTGGCTCATCACCGCCTCCGACAAGCGCTGTGCCACCCACGAGACGCTTGTGCGCTCAGGCCTGGCGCACCCGCTCGTGCGCACGCTGTGCGCCCGCCACCTGCCCGACCTCGACCTGGGCGTGACCTCTCCCGACGCGTTTGAGCTGCTGGCGGCGCACGTCTCACGCAAGGCGGCGCTCTAGCATGGCCGAGACCATCGTGGTGGACTTCGCCTTCGTGGTGGCCTCGGCGCGCTACATCGCGTCGTTCTTCGCGTACTCCTTCGCCGGCTGGCTCTTCGAGGTGATCATTTCGCTGTTCCAGCACCATCGCTTCGTGAACAGGGGCTTCTCTTTCGGCCCGGTGTGCCCCATCTACGGCGTGGGCGCGCTGCTGTCGCTGTGGTTTTTGGCCCCCTTCAACGACCCGCTCGTGCAGTTCGTGGTGGGCTTCTTCGCCGCCGGCGTGCTTGAGTTCGGCACCTCGTGGGCCATGGAGCAGCTTTTCCATGCGCGCTGGTGGGACTATTCCAACATCCCCCTCAACGTGAACGGGCGCATCTGCGTGCCGGGGCTCATCATCTTCACCTCGCTCATGCTGTGCGTGGACCTTTTCTTCCAGCCCGTGCTTGAGGAGGCCTTCGCGATCGTGCCGCCCGAGTGGTTCGTGGTGACGACGATGGTGATGTGCGTGGTCTTTGCGGTGGACCTCACGGCCAGCGTCATACGCATGCAGGGCTTTGCCGAGAAGGTGCATGCCATGCAGTCGGCCATCTCGGGCCTGCCGACGCGCGCCGTGGAGGCCATGCGCTCCCTTGCCCCCAACGTGGGCGACCT
Source organism: Alistipes onderdonkii (assembly GCA_963648855.1). Classification (GTDB taxonomy): domain Bacteria; phylum Actinomycetota; class Coriobacteriia; order Coriobacteriales; family UMGS124; genus UMGS124. The sequence goes on from CAVJGP010000158.1 coordinate 3,433, forward strand.
CAAAGACGACGCTTTCGAGACGATCCGCCAGCTCGCCGGCCCGCAGGCCCGCGCGGAGTACGTGGGGCGCATCAAGGACATCATGCGCGGCGGCTGGTCGAGCTACGAGCGCAAGTCGCTGAACGACCCGCGGTTCAGCTTCACGCAGGACAGGGAGGCTTTCGAGTGGGTGCGCAAGGTGGTGCCCTATATCAAGAAGGCCTCCTCGGAGATGGTGGACACCCTGGCCGGCGCCGCCTCCAAGGCCGTGGGCCGTGTGCAAGGTGCAGGCGAGGCGCAGGGCGAAGGGGCCGAGGCTGCCTGCCAGGCCGACGGCCCGCGCCGCGAGCGCGAAGACGCACGGTAGGGGAGAGGCGGCCGAGCACTTGCGAGCTGACGGGGCCGACGAACGGGCACGTTTCGCCTCACGCCGCGCCCCGGCGTCGCCCCGCCCTGGGGTACACTAGGAGGACGGCTGCGTGCCCGCTCTGTGCGGGTCTTGCGGGTCGCAACATGCAGATGGTTCCCCGTTCGCGCACAGGCGCGAGTAAGGAGTGGGCATATGGGCAGGTCAGGCGGCGGCGGAGGCGGCGGTGGCTTCTCGGGAGGCGGTTTCTCCGGAGGTGGGCGCTCCTCGGGGGGCTTCTCTGGTGGCAGCCATAGCGGCGGACGCAGCTTCGGCGGCGGAGGCGGCGGTTTCGGCGGGGGCTTCGGCGGCGGCAGGCCGCATGCGCCTGGCGGCCCCGGCCCCGGCGGACCTGGCGGTCCTGGCCCGGGCGGCCCACGCGGCGGCTTCGGCTTCGGGGGCTTCCATGCCCCGGTCATCATCGCCGGCAACAACATCGGCAACTCCGGCGGCTCGGGTTCGGGCGGCTCGAACAACTCCGGCGGCTCGAACGGCCCGGGTTGCTCCGCCTTCCTCTACATCGTCGCGATTCTCGTCGCCCTCATCTTCATCGGCGCCCTGCTGGGCAGCTGCGACAACGGCGGCGGCTACGACGCAGGCTACAGCAGCTCGGTGGCGGCCTCCACGGTGCAGCGCGAGGCGCTTCCCGCCTCTGCCAGCGAAGACGTTGGCTGGTACACCGACGCCGACGGCGACTGGATCCACAACACGAGCCAGCTCACGAACGGCCTGAAGTCGTTCTACCAGCAGACGGGCGTGCGCCCCTACGTCTACATCCTGCCCAACGGCACCACCACGTCCGTCTCCGACCTGCAGAGCCGCGCCGAGTCGCTCTACGACGAGCTCTTCAGCGACGAGGCCCACTTCCTGCTCGTGTTCTGCGACGACGGAGCCGGCGGCTACAACTGCGGCTACGCCGTGGGCAGCCAGGCAAAGACGGTCATGGACAGCGAGGCTATCTCCATCCTGAGCGACTACCTCGACCGCTACTACTCCGACACGTCCATCTCCGAGGAGGAGATCTTCTCCAACGCCTTCGCCAAGACCGCCGAGCGCATCATGATGGTGACCGGCTCCACCGCGCGCACCACCACCATGGTGCTGGGCGGCGTGGCCGTGGTGGCCATCGTGGCGGGCGCGGTCATCTTCGTGGTGCGCAAGAAGTCGGCCGAGAAAGCCGAGCAGGCCAAGCGTACCCAGGAGATTCTCAACACCCCGCTTGAGAAGTTCGGCTCCGACGAGGTGGAGGAGCTGGCCAAGAAGTACCAGACCGATGAGGAGAAGTCCTCGAAGTAGCTCTCGTGCGTGTTGGGCGGGCCGCAGGCGGGAATAAGCCGCTTGCGGCCCGACTTGGCCGCGCCGCGCGCGGCATGCACGCGCAATACTGTCCGCAAGACGCGTAAACTGGAGTCGCCCCCGCGCAAAGGCACGGGACAAGCGCCTTCTCAATAGATGGGAGTACCAATGAGCATTCTCGACCGCTTCGCCGACATCATCAAGGCCAACATCAACGACCTGCTCGACAAGGCCGAGGATCCCGCCAAGATGATCGACCAGTACATGCGCGAGCTCACCGACAACCTCGCCGAGGTGAAGAAGGAGACGGCCGCCGTCATGGCCGAGGAGGCCCGCGTGGCCCGCGAGGTCAAGGCCAACGCCGACGAGGTCGCCAAGTACGACGACCTGGCCCGCCGCGCCCTGGCCGCCGGCAACGAGGGCGACGCGCGCGTGTTCCTCGCCAAGAAGCAGGAGCTTGCCAGCAAGGGCGAGTCGCTCCAGGTGACCTACGACGCCGCCAAGGCCAACGCCCAGAAGATGCGCCAGATGCACGACAAGCTGGTGGACGACATTAACACGCTCAACGGCCGCCGTGAGGCCATCAAGGCCAAGACCGCCGTCGCCAAGACCCAGGCCAAGGTGAACCAGTTCTCCAGCGCCTCCGACAAGGCCGAGGGCGCCATGGCCGCCTTCGCGCGCATGGAGGCCAAGGCCGACCAGATGCTCGACCAGGCCAACGCCGAGGCCGAGCTCAACGCCTCCGCCACCACCGACCGCGCCGCCGACCTGGCCGCCCAGTACGCCAGCACCGGCAACTCGAAGGCAGTAGACGACGAGCTCGCCAAGCTCAAGGCCGAGATGGGGCTCTAGGAGGTTGCGGAACCTGGCGCGCTGCGTTCCGCGGGGCCTCACGTACGTCCAGTACGCTACGGCCCCGCGCGCCTTGCGCGCCAGAACCCGCTTTTAGAGGG
>CAVJGP010000159.1:0-6023 GCA_963648855.1 Alistipes onderdonkii
GTCGAGAGCTGCTCCGATCTGCTCATCCGTTTCGGCGGCCATGCCGGCGCCGTGGGCATCACGCTTGACGCGGGCAACCTCGATGCCTTCCGCGATCGCATGGAGGAGTACCTCTCCGGCCTGCCCGAGGACGCGTTCCAGGATCGCTCAAGCGTCGCCGCCGTGGTGGACGTCGCCGAGCTCACTGTCCCCAACATCAACTCCCTCTCCGTGCTGCAGCCTTTCGGCCAGGGCAACGAGGTGCCCCTGCTTGCCGTGTGCGGGGCCACCATGACCGACAGGAGGCGTCGTGGCGAGGAGGGCAGGCACCTGTCGTTCACCGTCAACGACGCCACGGGCAGCTGCCAGGCCATCATGTTCAACGCCGAGAACGTCGAGGCGCTCGTCGAGTGCGACGAGGCCGTCGACATCATCTTCGAGCCCAAGGTCGAGAGCTGGCAGGGGCGCGTCTCCTGCAAGATGCACGTGCGCGACGTGCTGCGTCGCGCGCAGGCCGATTGCGAGCTTCCCAGCCCCTCCACCGTGCGCCTCATCGACGACCTCTTCGACAACGCCGAGCAGTACATCAGCGAAAGCGAGCTGGAGAGCCTCGCGAACGCTCCCCAGTTCCACACGAAGGCCGTGGGCGTCACCTTCGAGTCGAGGCAGGGCTATGTCGCCCGCCTTGTCGAGGGCGACGTGCTGCGCGTCGTGCGCGAGCCCCACAACCCCAACGACCCCAACGCCGTCGCGCTCATCGACTGCGAGGGGTGCCGCGTGGGCTACCTCAAGCGCTTCATCGCCGCCGCCATCGCCCCGCGCATCGACCGCGGCGCCGTGTACCGCGCCGTGGTGGAGAACGTCACGGGCGGCACCGACGGCCGCCCCTTCGGCGTGAACGTCCTCGTGACGAGCGAGGGCGACGTGGCCGGCTCCGACGAGCTCGCCCAGGCCCAGGCACGCGCCGCCGAGCGCGCGCGTTTGTCGGCCCTGTCGAGCGCCCAGGTGACCGACGAGCTTCGCGCGCTTCTCATCGGCGACCACGACCTGCTCGACGCCCAGCGCCGCGCCCTGTCCAACCTCGAGGCGGGCACCTCCACGCTGTGCGTCATGGCCACGGGTCGAGGCAAGTCGCTCATCTTCCATGTCCATGCGGCCCGCTGCGCGCTGCTGCAGAACAAGGCGAGCGTCTTCGTCTACCCGCTGCGCGCCCTTGTGAGCGACCAGGCCTACCACCTGGGCCGCGTCTTCGACCGCCTCGGCATGACCACGCGCGTGCTCACTGGCGAGACCCCCATGGAAGAGCGCGTGTCGGTGTTCGAGGGCCTCGCCGCCGGCCAGGTGGACATCGTCCTCACGACGCCCGAGTTCCTGGCCATCCACTCCGACCGCTTCGCCCAGACGCGCCGGGTGGGCTTCGTCGTCATCGACGAGGCGCATCATGCCGGCCAGGCCGTCTCGGGGGCCCGCGCGTCCTACCTGGACATGCCCCGCGTGCTCCACGAGCTCGGCGACCCCTGCGTGCTGGCCGTCACCGCCACCGCCTCGCCCAAGGTGGGCGCCGAGATATGCCGTCTGCTCTCCATCGGGCCTGGCGGCGTCGTCCTCGACCCCTCCGTGCGCGAGAACCTCCACGTGCTCGACGAGCGCGGCCGGCTCGACCGCGACGAGCGCCTCGTGAGCCTGCTCGCCTCGGGTCAGAAGACGCTCGTGTACGTGAACTCGCGCGAGCAGACCGTCAACATCGCCCGCACCCTGCGCAGGCGCGTGCGCGAGTTCGGCCACCGCGTGGCCTTCTACAACGCGGGTCTGTCCCGTGCCGACCGCGCGGCCGTGGAAGACGCCTTCCGCACGGGCGAGGTGCTGCTCGTGGTGTCCACGAGCGCCTTCGGCGAGGGCGTGAACCTGCCCGACGTGCGCCATGTGGTCCTGTACCACCTGCCCTTCGACGAGGTGGAGTTCAACCAGATGAGCGGCCGTGCCGGGCGCGACGGCGCCGACGCCTTCATCCACCTTGCCTACTCGGCCGGTGACGCGCGCATCAACGAGCGCGTCCTTGCCTGCGACGCCCCGGTCCGCGACGACCTCGTGTGCCTGTATCGCGTGCTGAGTCGCCACGACCGCGAGGTACGCCTCTCGGGCCAGGAGGGCTTCACGCTCACCAACGCCGAGCTCGCCGCCGAGTGCGCCTCCATGGGCTGCAGCCAGGCCTTCGGGGTGAAGGGCGTGTCGTGCGGCATCTCCATCTTCCGCGAGCTCGGCTTCGTCACCACCTCGGGCTACGGCGTCGCCCGGCGCATCTCGCTCGTGCCTTCGCCCGAGCGCATGGACCTGGCACGTTCCATTCGGTATCTTGAGGGCCTCAATGCCCTCGGACAGTTCGACGCGTTTCGTAGGTGGGCGCTGGAGAGCGATTCCGACGCGGTCCTCGCACGCATCAACCGCCCCATCCTTCCCACCGACGAGCACTAGGTTTCAGGAGGCGCAACGTCTATGGCTGACTCAGTCATCTACACCAAGTACGACCCCACCGCCCCGGCTCTCGCGCCCCAGGGCCAGCTTGACAACTTCCCCGTGCTCAAGGAGGTCGCCTCGACCTATCTGGGCGAGGAGGACGTCAAGAAGATAGAGCGTGCCTACGAGTTCGCCCGCCAGCACCACCGCGACCAGAAGCGCAAGAGCGGCGAGCCCTACATCAACCACCCGGTGGAGGTCGCCATCATCTTGGCGAAGAACCTCCACTCCGACGTGGACACCCTGTGCGCGGGCCTTCTGCACGACACGGTGGAGGACACCGACGCCACGCTCGACGAGCTCTCGGAGCTCTTCGGTCCGCAGGTGGCCGACCTCGTGGACGGCGTCACCAAGCTCACGAACATCTCGGTGTCGAGCCTCTCCGAGCAGCAGGCCCTCAACCTGCGCAAGATGTTCCTCGCCATGGCCAAGGACATCCGCGTTATCATCATCAAGCTGGCCGACCGCCTGCACAACATGCGCACCCTCATGGCCATCCCCGAGGACCGGCGCATCTTCAAGGCCAACGAGACGATGAGCATCTACGCGCCCCTGGCCAACCGCCTGGGCATCTCCTCCATCAAATGGGAGCTTGAGGACCTGTCGTTCTTCTACCTGGAGCCCGCCAAGTACCGCCAGGTGGCGCGCATGGTGGCCGAGTCGCGCGAGGAGCGCGAGCAGTACCTCGACACGGTGATCAAGATCCTCCACGACGAGCTCGACCGCGCCAAGATCGAGCACTACCGCATCGTGGGCAGGCCCAAGCACCTGTACTCCATCTATATGAAGATGACGAACAAGGGCAAGGACTTCAGCGAGATCTACGACCTCATCGCCCTGCGCGTCATCACCGAGGAAGTGCGCGACTGCTACGGCGTCCTGGGCGCCGTCCACTCCCTGTGGACGCCCATGCCCGGGCGCTTCAAAGACTACATCGCGATGCCCAAGTTCAACATGTACCAGTCGCTGCACACGACGGTCATCGGCCCTGCGGGGCGCCCCCTGGAGGTGCAGATCCGCACCGAGGAGATGCACCAGCACGCCGAGTACGGCATCGCGGCCCACTGGCTCTACAAGCAGGCCGGCAACTCCGACGGCGACAAGCAGGCATCCGCTCAGCGCCTCGACGACCAGCTCGCCTGGCTGGGGCGCACGCTCGACTGGACGAGCCAGGCCGACCTGTCCGACCCCCAGGAGTTCCTGGAGGCCGTGAAGATCGACCTGTACGACAGCGAGGTCTTCGTGTTCACGCCGCGCGGCGAGGTGCAGGTGCTGCGCGCGGGCTCCACACCCATCGACTTCGCCTATGCCGTGCACACCGAGGTGGGCAACCACTGCATCGGCGCCAAGGTGAACGGCTCGGTGGTGCCCCTGTCCTACGAGCTGCAGATGGGCGACCGGGTGGAGATCATCACCCAGAACAACGCCAAGCCCTCCCGCGACTGGCTCAACATCGTGGCCACTCCCGGTGCGCGCCAGAAGATCCGCTCCTACTTCAGCCGCATCACCAAGGCCGACGACTCCGCGGCCGGCCGTGACATGCTTGCCAAGGAGATGCGCAAGCTCGGCCTGGGCATCTCCACGCCGCGTACCGTGCGCGCGCTCAACAAGGTAGCCACCGAGTTCGGCGTGTCCGGCCCCGAGGACCTCTTCGTCTTCATCTGCAACGGCAAGGCCACGGCCCGCTCCATCGCCGCGAAGGTCAAGGCCATCCTCGACGACACCGTGGACTCCCAGGCCGAGGCCGAGAAGCGCGCGCTTGCGAGCCTGCAGACCACCACGAGCGCGCCGCGCCTGTCGCGCCAGGCGCAGAACTCCGCCGAGCGCAAGAAGCGCGCGAAGGCCTCCAACGGCGTGCTCGTCGATGGGGGAGACGGGCTCCTGGTGCGCCTGGCCCACTGCTGCAACCCCGTCATGGGAGACGACATCGTGGGCTTCATCACGCGCGGTCGCGGCGTGAGCGTGCACCGCGCCGACTGCCCCAATGTGGCCGAGCTGCGCCGCGCCGAGGGCCGCATGATCGGCGTCTCCTGGGACACGGGGCTCACCTCCACCTTCCAGGTGGAGATCGTCATCGAGGCCGTGGACCGCACGAGGCTCCTCGTGGACGCCTCCACCGCCATCAGCGACGCCGGCGGCAACATCCTCTCCTGCGGCACGCGCACCGACAAGAACGGCATCTCCAACCTGCGCTTCTTGGTGGAGCTGAGCAACGTCAACGCCCTCGACCCGCTCCTGCACCGCCTTGCCAGCTACGAGGGCGTGTTCGACGCACGCCGCGCTCTGCCCGGCGAGTCGTCGAAGAAGAAGGGCAACTAGGTACTTCGCGCGCCGCCCGCCTTGCGAGACGGGCGGCGCGTCCTTTCAGACGCGCGGGGCGCCTCTCCCGGCACCCCGTCGCACACACCACGAAACCGGAGGTTTCCCATGGCACAGATCGCTTTTGATGACGTGCGCGTCCCGCTCGACGTCATGCCCGAGTACAAGGACTCCTACCGCGAGAACTTCCTCGCGGCCACGCGCGGCACGGGTCGCCTCATGCTCTATGCGTGCGACCAGAAGTTCGAGCACCTCAACGCCGACTTCTACGGCGAGGGCATCGACGCATCCGACGCCGACCCCGAGCACCTCTTCCAGATCGGCGACAAGGGCTGCATCGGCGTCCTCGCGGCCCAGCGCGGCCTCATCGCCCGCTACGCCGCCGACTATCCCGACATCAACTACCTGGTCAAGATGAACTCCAAGACCAACCTCGTGAAGACCTCCCAGGCCGACCCCTACTCGCCCATGCTCAGCGACCTCGACGCCGTGCTCAACATGCGCGAGATGGGCGCCAACATCGTGGGCGTGGGCTACACCATCTACCTGGGCAGCGAGTTCGAGGCCCAGATGGTGGAGGAGGCCGGCCAGCTTATCGCCGACGCCCATGCCTACGGCCTGCTCGTGGTGCTGTGGATCTACCCGCGCGGCAAGGCTGTGACCGACGAGAAGGCCGCGAGCCTCATCGCCGGCGCCGCCGGTGTGGCGGCCTGCCTGGGCGCCGACTTCGTGAAGGTGAACCCGCCCAAGGAGGAGGGCAAGAAGTCGGCCGAGCTTCTCAAGCAGGCGAGCCTGGCGGCGGGCCGCACGGGCCTTGTGTGCGCCGGCGGCTCCACGGTGGACGCTGAGACCTTCCTCACCCAGCTGTGGGAGCAGATCCACGTGGGCGGTGCCGTGGGCAATGCCACGGGCCGCAACATCCACCAGCGCAGCCTCGACGAGGCCGTGCGCCTCACGCGCGCCATCAGCGCGGTGACCTACTCCGATTACGACCCGCAGGAGGCGCTCGACGTCTTCAAGGGCATCGACGCCTACGAGCCCCCGGTGTACGACGCTGAGTAATTGTGGAGAACTCTTCACAAGTCCGGCCTTTTCCAAAGTCACACTTGCACTTAGGCTTTGGATGCGTATTATTACTACTCGTGCACTGCAGCGCGGGGGTGTAGCTCAGTTGGGAGAGCACTTGACTGGCAGTCAAGGGGTCAGGGGTT
>CAVJGP010000160.1:0-3007 GCA_963648855.1 Alistipes onderdonkii
CTCCAGGCGAGCGGGGTGCACATGGAGTGCCTGCAGGCGGTGAGCGCGCCGGACGGCTCGAACCGCCTGCCGTTCTTCGCGCGCGTGGGCATGAGGAGCATAGCCCTGGGCGGCTCGGCCGACCCGAAGGGCCTCATCGAGGACGTCTGCCCCTACAAGCTGGGCGAATACCGGCGCGTCGACACGAAGACGGTGGGGCCCATCGCCCTGCGCGCGCTTGTGAAGCTCGCCGACGACAACACGAGCCCCGAGCGGACAAAGCCTGCCGACCTCAAGCCGCACAAGGCCCTCAACGCAGGATCTGCGGATGCATTCGCGGGCCTGGTGGGGTTGGAGCGCCAGCAGGAGATGCTGCGCAAGGTGGGCGCGGTCGTGTCGAAGCACGGGCGCGGCGCCATCGAGTGCGTGCACATGGTGTTCACGGGCAACCCCGGCACCGGCAAGACCGAGCTGGCACGCCGCCTGTCGGCCCACCTCGACTCCCTGGGCGTGACGGACGGGTCGGGCACCTTCGTGGCCGCGAGTGCCGCCGACCTGCTCGCCCCCTACCTGGGCCAGACGCCCATGCGCACGCGGCGCGTGGTGGAGCGCGCGTTGGGAGGCGTCCTCTTCATCGACGAGGCGTACTCCCTGCTCGCAGGGGGCAGCTACGGCCAGGAGGCCATCGACACGCTCGTGGAGATGCTCGAGTCCGAGCGCGACCGCCTCGTGTGCGTCATCGCCGGCTACCCCGACCAGATTGAGCAGCTCTTCGGCGCAAACCCGGGCCTTCGCGACCGCTTCGGTCTGCGCGTGGCTTTCGACGACTACACCACCCCCGAGCTCGTGCGCATCTTCAGGCGCTTCGCGCGTGCGCACGGCTTTGCGCTGGAAGACGGGGTGGCGCAGGAGGTGTCAGCATGCATGGAGGCCCTTCGCGGCAAGCGCGACTTCGCCAACGCGCGCAGTGTCCGCAGGCTCTTCGACCGCGCGGCCATGGAGTGCGCCATGCGCTGCGACCAGCCCCGCATCGCCCCCATCGACGTGCGCCGCGCCTACGAGCAGCCCGACATCGGCGGCGCGGCGCAGGGGCGCAAAGTGGGGTTCTAGGGGACGGCGCGGATGGCGGGGTGGGCGCAGGCGGGCAAGACCGCCCACCTCGCCCACCTCCTCGCGTGCACCATTCCCACCCCTTTTTGCTCCCTATTTTGCAGCGGGCCCGCAGGCCATCATGGGTACCGACAAGCGCCACCGAGGCGCACCGCATCCAACCAAGGAAAGGAACCGCCATGAACTACCTGGACGAACTCAAGGGCCTCTTCGAGTGCATCGAGTCTGGGGATACCGCCGAGCGCGGCACCACGGGCGAGACCCCCATCCAGATCGCCCGCCGCCAGCTCGACGCGACCCATCCGCGCTACCACGAGGAGAAGGAGGGCGTCTTCCGCATCTGCGGCAACCGTCATGGCGCGGGCTTTGCCGAGGGCGTCATCGTGGTGGACGAGGCTGCCGGCACGGCGACCCTGGACGTCAACGCCAACCAGCGCCTGCGCCCTCAGGACATCCCCGCCGCCCGCAAGCTCTTCCGCCGCCTGAACGCCACCTTCATCGTGCCCGGCCTCATGGTGGACGACGAGGGCTGGATCCACTTCCACCCCAAGGACCTCGACCTTCTCGCCGGCGACGACCTGGCCGACTGCATGGGCAAGGCCCTCTCGACCATCCACGCCCACGCAAGCATCCCCATGCAGCTCGCGGCCGGCCGCAACGCCTGGGACATCCTCAAGACCCTCGAGGATGACGACTAGGAGCGGCGCACGCGCCTGCACAGCACCCGGCCCACACCAACCCAAACCCAAATCTTCCGCCTACCCCTAAGGAGACCCTCATGCTGTATCGTAACGAAACCAACCAGACCAAGCTCGCCGGCGCCGTTATCGCCGGGGCCACGTACCTGCCCGCGGGCGACGACGCCGTGTACGCCATCTACCGTTTGCCGCACCTGAGCTGCGGCGTTACCGTGGAGGTGGGCGGCCAGGACTACCTGCGCCTCACGCCGAGCGTTCAGATTCCCCTTGAGGCGCGCGAGGGCTTCGGCCGCTTCCAGTTCGAGTGCGACGACGAGCGCATGGTGGACGTGCGCCTCGACGCCCTCGACGGCGAGCTCACGCTGCGCATCGACCTCGACGAGGTGAGCGTGCCCTGCATCGAGGCCGCCCTTGCACCCACCCTTGTTTGGATTGACGAGCAGATGTATCCCGAGATCGTCGAGTATGTGGCCAGCGTGTACGCCTTTGAGAAGGAGTGCTAGCCATGGGCGGGCGCATCCGCCGGGTTGACGTGGCCGACTCGCTGCGCGACGGCATCCGTGGACGCACGCCGGGCTATGTCAAACTCGGCGTGGCCGCCATCGTGGTGGCCGAGCTGGCCGACCTCTTCCTCACCTACTCCGCAATGGAGCTGCTGCTGGGCGGCAACATAACCGGCGCAGGCCTCGCAAGCGAGGCAGAGCGCGCAAAAGGCCTGGTCAGCGGCATCGAGGCACTGCTCAGCGCCATCGTGGCGGCCGTGGTGGTGCTCGTGTTGCCCGCCATCGGCGCGCGCTGCCGCAAGCCCTGGTCGTACGTGCTGCCCCTCACGGCCTGCGCCGTGTCGGTGGGCGTGGGCGCGGTGCGCTACATCGGCCAGGTGAGCAGCGGCGCCTCGGTGGCGGCGGAGGGCATCGCGGGCCAGGCCATCAGCTCCACGGGCGGCGACACGGTTGCCCTCACGGCGGCGGCCTTCGCCCTCATCACCATGCTGTGCATGCTCGCCACCGTGGCCCTCTCCCATGCCCTCACCAGGCTGCGCCACGACCCCAAGCGCGAGGCCATGGCCGAGCTGGCCGAGTGCAACTACAAGATCGGCTACCTCACCGAGCAGGTGAAATGGCTTGAGGAGGGCGACGCGACCTCGCCGATCGACGCGGCCGCCACCGCCGCCAAGGCAGAGATCGACCTACTCACGTACAAGTACTGACGTCGACGTC
>CAVJGP010000160.1:3347-5999 GCA_963648855.1 Alistipes onderdonkii
CGCACGACACCCCGCTTGCGCCCCGCCCTCGCCTGCCTGCTCGCATCCCTGCTCGCGGGAGCCCTCGCGCTGGGCTGCGCCGGGTGTTCGAGCGAGGCCGACGGCGCGAGCTCGGTGGCGCTCGTGGTGTCGCCCGTGGCCAACCAGGAGCAGGCCGACTACACGCTCGTGGAAGAGGAGTTGGAGCTGGCGAGCACCTCGGGCGGCTGGATCGACGTTGTGGTTGCCGACGGCGACCCCAAGACGGCCCTTGAGGGCGGCGTGCAGAGCGCGGCCGCCGCCTCCACCAACGCCCAGCAGCGCGCCGCCCAGGCGCAGGCCGTGGCGCAGGCCTTCATCGCCCAGGCCCAGTCCGCCCAGGCACGCACGTCCCAGACCGACCCGCTCGAGGCCCTGAGCGTGGCCGCCTCCTCGCTGGCGCAGGCCCCGGGCACTCACGAGGCGCTCGTCTTCTCGTCGCTGCTCTCCACCACGGGCGTGCTCGACCTCGCCGCGCATCCCGACTGGGTGAGCGCCGCCACCGGCTCGGGCGCCACCTCCGCCGAGATGCACGCCCAGCTCGTGGAGCAGCTTGCGGCGCTCCTCCCCGACCTCTCGGACATCGACGTCGTGCGTGTCTATGGTGCCGGCAACACGGCAGGCGCCCAGGCCCGCCCCAACGCCACGCAGCTCAAAGACCTCCAAGACCTGTGGGAGCAGGTGCTCCGTGCATGCGGCGTCACACAGGTTGAATTCGTTACGACTCCTCGCAGCGGGATTGAGACGCAGAGCTCGCAGGCGGTGAGCGTTGTGGAGCTGCCCGAGATAAGCGTGAACTTCACGCCGCCGGCTGCCGAGCAGGCAGAGGAGACGCCCACCGAAGAGACCCCCACGCAAGCCGAGCCGGAGCCCGTCATCGAAGTGGTGGAGCTCACCCAGGCAAGCGTGACCTTCGTGCCCGACAGTGCCGCGCTCGCCGACGAGCAGGCTGCAAGCGCCGCGCTTGCCCAGGCAGTGCAGACGCTCGCCGCGCACCCCGAGGCCACGGCCACCATCTACGGCTGTTGCGCCTCCGCCCCGGGCGGCGACCCGATGGCCCTATCGCAGGCACGCGCCCAGACCGTGGCCGACATGATCTGCGCCTCGGGCATCGACGGCTCGCGCCTCACCGCGCAGGGCCTGGGCACGGGCTCCAACGAGTACGTGACTCACGTGCCTGACACCGACGAGTCCGGCGCACTCGTGGAGTCGCTCGCCGAGCAGAATCGCCGCGTGGTGGTGGTCATCCACGGCAACGTGCAGGCGTAGCGCGAGAACCCCCCGCACGTCTCCCGCTGCGCCACACGCGCAACCGCCGGCCATATTCTCCGCATCACCCCAGCTCAACCACAAGAAAGGACGCATCCCATGACCGTCGCAACCCCCAACATCGACAAGGTCTTGGCCGAGGCGCGCAAGCGTGCGAAGGAAAACCGCCACGGCCGCCTCTCCCCCAACGAGGCCGAGGGCTACAAGCGTCGCATCGACGCCGCCCGCGAGCTCGACCGCAACCTCAAGCGCGGGCCAGGCGACGTGATGGTGGACGAGCGCGCCCTTTCGGCCGAGGTTGGCGCCGGCATGCGCCAGGCGCTCGACGCCTACACGTTGAAGCGCGAGTCGTTGAAGCGCGCAATCGCACGACTCGAGGCGAAGGAGGACTCCGATGAGCTCTAAGACAAGCACGGCACTGACCGACCAGAGCTCCATCCGCGTGCGCGGCAAGCTGCGCGCCTGGCTCATGGGCAGGCGAGACGCGCGCCGCGAGCTCATGGTGTCCACGAATGACGGCGCAATCGACAGCTCCTACCTACGCTCCATCCGCGCAGGCCGCAGCGGCAAGGTGGTCGCACGCGCCCAAGGCCTGGCCGAGCGCGACCTCACCGAGGCGGACGCCCACATCGAGGAGGGCATGGGTCCCTACCTGCTCAACCTGGCCGAGGCGCAGACCGGCTCCAAGGAGGCCCTCTACCTGTGCGATGCAGTGCGCACCGACGTGGCCCAGACCCTCCAGCAGGCTGAAGAGTCCGTCGCGACGCTGGCCCGTATCTGCGAAATCGAGCGCCTGCGCTACGACGCCCTCAGCTCCTGGTACCTGCGCGGCGCCCGCGCCACGGACGCCCGGGCCGCAGGCCGCGACGAGATCGCGACCCCCGCCCGCCAGGCCGAGCAAGCCCTCGCCCGTGCACGTGCCCGCTACGAGGGCCTGCTCCTGCAGCATCTCCCCAGCTCATAGCCATGCGGGGCCTCCTGGACACCTCTCCCGGAACGCCCCGCAAGACCCCCGTCGCCCCGGCCCATCAACAGCCTCGGAACGGCGGGGGCCTTCTCTTTCCTGCTTGTCTCGCGTATCCCCGAGCCGCTTGCTTCCCTCGCGCATCCCGGACTCGGAAGCCACGCAGAATCCTCGTGGACACAATTACTGAACGCCTTACAAGGCCCCTGATGCCCGGCCCTCAACGGCCTCGGAGCAGCGGGGTCTTCGCTTTCTGCTCCCTGCTCGCGTATCCCCGAGCCGCTTGCCCCCACGCATCCCAAGCTCGTGAGCCGCCCGAGGGCCGGCACAGTGTCTCAGGCGCAGTTTTTTAGGAGAGGAAGGCCCCTGCCTTCCTCTCCTAAAACTGTTTGAGCACTGAG
>CAVJGP010000161.1:0-5833 GCA_963648855.1 Alistipes onderdonkii
GTGCGCATCATGGTGCCGTCCTCGCGCATGATCTCGCAGCACAGGCCGCACTGCTCCATGCCGGCGTGGCGCAGCAGGTCCACGGTGGCCTCGGTGTGGCCGTTGCGCTCAAGCACGCCGCCGGGGCGGGCGATGAGGGGGAACATGTGCCCCGGCCTGCGGAAATCCTCGGGGCGGGAGGTGGGGTCCACGGCCTTGCGCGCGGTGAGGCCGCGCTCGGCGGCGCTGATGCCCGTGGTAGTGTCCACGTGGTCGATGGAAACGGTGAAGGCGGTCTCGTGGTTGTCGGTGTTGTTGGCCACCATGGGGTCCAGGCCGAGGCGGCGGGCAATCTGGGCGCTCATCGGCATGCAGATGAGGCCGCGCGCCACCGACGCCATAAGGTTGACGTTGGCCTGGGTGGCGTACTCGGCCGCGCAGATGAGGTCGCCCTCGTTCTCGCGGTCGGGGTCGTCCACCACCATGATGCAGCGGCCCATCTGCAGCTCCGCGATCGCCTCTTCGATGGTGTTCATCTCGATGTCTGCCATGATGTGCGTCCTTTCTGAAAAGGGATATGAGTCGGGCTAGGGGTGCCCCCTTGGCACCCTGCCATGAAAGCTTGAATTGTGCTTTTGAGCTGGTACTACGCCGAGCTAGTCGCGAGAAGGCCCTTAGAAGCCGCCTGCGATGAGCTTCTCGAGCGTAAGCCCTGCGGGCGGGTCGGCCCCGGGTGCCTGGGCGTAGCCGGCCGGCCCCTCAAGCGAGGTAGTCCCGCCTGCGCCGCCCTGCCCCGGTGCGGCCTCGCGGCCCAGGGCACGCCCGAGCAGGCGCTGCACGTACTTGCCCACCACGTCGTTCTCGAGGTTCACCACGTCGCCCACGCGCTTGGAGAGCAGGGTGGTCTGCCCGCCGGTGTGCGGGATGACGGAGACCTCGAAGCCGTCGTCGAACAGGCCCGACACCGTGAGGCTGATGCCGTCGATGGCGATGGAGCCCTTCTCCACGATGAGGGCCACGATGTGCTCGGGGCAGCGGATGCGCACGCGCACGGCGTTCTGGTCGGCCACGCGGCTCGCGACGACGCCCGTGCCGTCGATGTGGCCGCTCACGATGTGACCGCCGAACCTGCCGAGCACAGGCATGGCGCGCTCGAGGTTGACCTTGCCGCCCGTGTGCAGGCTGCCCAGGCTGGAGCGCGAGAGCGTCTCGGGCATCACGTCGGCACTGAAGGCGCCGCCCCCGAAGTCCGTGACGGTGAGGCAGACGCCGTTCACCGCGATGGAGTCGCCCAGCTCGACGTCGCGAAGCACCTTGGTGGCTGCGATTTTGAGCGCCCCGGCGCGGCCCGCCTGCGGCACGGACACGACCGTTCCCACCTCTTCGACGATGCCAGTGAACATCGCTACTCACCACCTTTATCGGAAGAATCGATAACTGGAAGAGCTTCAGCACAGGCCGAGTTCGCTTCGGCCGACTCGCCTGCAATCCCAGCCGCGCATGCCTGCCCAGCGAGGCCCTCGGGCACGCCACGCAGGCTGCCCGCAGCCACGTCCGCGGTGCGCCCGCCGCCCGGGTAGAGGGGGCCGCACGCCACGCAGCGCAGGCCGCTCTCGGCCTCGCTCGCCCCCACGCGCCAGCACAGGCGCACGTCCCGGCCGAGCACGTCCACCTGCGGGGCGCCGAAGCTCAGGGCCTCCCCCATGCGCGCCTTCTCGGTGCCCGCCACCGGGCTCAGCGCCTGGGCCTCGCAGAGCGCCTTGGGCGCCACGTAGCACACTGCCTCGTCCACCAGGCCGGCCTCGAAGGCGCTGGCGAGCAGGTGCGCCCCGCCCTCGACGAGCACCGAGTCCACCTTGCGCTGGCCCAGCTCCTCCATGAGCGCGGGCAGGCTCACGTGCCCCTCGGCATCGGCGGGCAGCTCAAGCACCTCGACGCCGCTCGAACGCAGCGCCTCAAGCTTGCTTGTGCCGTCTGCCGGGCACGACTGCGCCGCACCCTCCACGCAGGCCACCAAAAGCGGCGCCTCGCCGCGCGACGCCGAGCGCACCAGGGCGCACGCCGGGTCGATGGAGAGACGCGAGTCACACACCACGCGCAGGGGGTTGCGGCCGCCCTCAAGACGGCAGGTGAGCAGGGGGTCGTCGGCGCGCACGGTGCCGATGCCCACGAGTATGGCGGAGAGGCGGTTGCGCAGCGCGTGGGCGTCCTGGCGCGACTCAGGGCCGCTCACCCAGCGCGCGTCGCCGTTGGCGCAGGCGATGCGCCCGTCGGCCGTCATGGCCCACTTGGCCACCACGTAGGGACGCCCGCTTGTGATGTAGCGGAAAAACACCTGGTTGATGGCATCGCACTCGTCGCGCAGGAAATCCTGGACCACCTCGATGCCCGCCGCCTGGAGACGCTCGACGCCCCGGCCGCTCACGAGCGGGTTGGGGTCGCGCGAGCCCACCACCACGCGGGCCACGCCCGCCTGCACGAGCGCGTCGGCGCACGGGGGCTGCTTGCCGTGGTGGCTGCAGGGCTCAAGCGTCACGTACACGCACGCGCCTCGCGGGTCCTCGCCGCGACGGGCGCAGTCGTCAAGCGCGTTGCGCTCGGCGTGCGCCTGCCCATAGCAGGCGTGCCAGCCCTGCCCGATGACGCGACCATCGCGCACGATCACGGCTCCCACCAGGGGGTTCGGCGAGGTGTGGCCCACGCCGCGCGCCGCCAGCGCAAGCGCCTGGCGCATGAAGGCCTCGTCCGTCCCCTCCTGCGCGCCCAACTCAAACCGTGCCATCACGACCCTTTTCCGCCCGAGGGCATGGGGTCGGCGGGCTTCCAGGGCAAACAAAAAGCCCGCCGGCCACCTGCCGACGGGCTGCTTGGATTCAAGGAATGCGTTCAAGGGCGGAAAAGGATAGACCCCTCCCGTCGTCGCTCGAAACGTCATTCGCTGCTCTTCCATCCGGACTGTAACCGTTGGCCCTGGGTTCTCACCAGATCCTGCCCCTATTGGGGCTCGCGGGCTCGCGGGATTGCTCCCGATCACCGCCAGTAAGGATTTGCACCTTGCCCTGAACAGATGACTATGCTGCCGCGTATCCTAAGCCCATAGGCCATAGGCGCGCAAGGGGAAATTTGGGCAATTTTGCTATCGATTGTTTTGATAGCCGGCCTCCCCACGCGCACTCACTCGCGCTGCGTGCCCCTCACCCACCCGCACGCCCCTCTAATGCTATAGTCACACGGTTGCCGCCGCACCGGGCGGCCCCGCACACGACCGACGTACGACAGGAGCATGCAGATGAAGACGAGCATCGAGGCCCCCGAGACGTCCGGCACGCAGGCGCGCGAGCAGTTCGGCTCGCGCATCGGCTTCCTCTTCGCCGCTGCCGGCTGCGCCATCGGACTGGGCAACATTTGGCGTTTCCCCTACATCGTGGGACAGTACGGGGGCTCGGCCTTCGTCATACTCTACCTGGTGTTTCTCATTGTCTTCTCGCTGCCCATCCTCATCTTCGAGTTCACCGTGGGCCGGGGCAGCCGCAAGGGCATCGCACGGTGCTTCGACGTGCTCGAACCCCGCGGCACCAAATGGCACTGGGCCAAGTGGGTGGGCCTTGCGGGCAGCTACCTGCTCATGATGTTCTACGCCGCCGTGGCCGGCTGGATGCTCGACTACACGGTGAAGAGCGCCACCGGCGTGTTCGCGGGAATCGACGCCTCGCAGGTGGGGGCCGTCTTCAACGACATGCTCGCCAACCCCGGCGAGATGGTGGTCTACCTGGCCGTGGTGGTGGTCTTTGGCGTGCTCGTCACGAGCCTGGGCCTCAAGCGCGGCATCGAGCGCGTGAGCAAGGGCCTCATGTCGCTGCTGTTCGTGCTGCTCGTGGTGCTTGTCGTCCGCGCGCTCACGCTCTCCGGGGCGGGCGAGGGCCTCTCCTTCTACCTGCGCCCCGACTTCGCCGGGCTCTTCGCGGCCGGCCCCGACTTCCTGAGCGAGGCCGTGTTCGCCGCCATGGGCCAGGCCTTCTTCACGCTCGGCGTGGGCGTGGGCTCGATGGGCATCTTCGGCAGCTACATGAGCTCGGAGCGCTCCATCACCGGCGAGTCGGTGCGCATCGCCGTGCTCGACACCCTCGTGGCCATCATGGCGGGCCTCATCATCTTCCCCACCTGCTTCACCTTCGGCGTGGAGCCCGACAGCGGACCGGGCCTCGTGTTCATCACGCTGCCTGCGGTGTTCCAGCAGATGCCCCTGGGACAGCTCTGGTCCACGCTCTTCTTCCTCTTCATGAGCTTCGCGGCGCTCTCCACCATCGTCACCGTGTTCGAGAACATCATGGCCTTCAGCATCGACGAGTGGGGCGTCTCGCGCAAGCAATCCTGCCTGGTCAACGGCGTGCTCATCTTCGCGCTGTCGCTGCCCTGCGTGCTGGGCTACAACCTGTGGTCGGGCTTCCAGGTGGCCGGCATCGGCGACATCCAGTCGCTTGAGGACTTCATCCTCTCCAACAACATCCTCTCCATCGGCGCGCTCGTCTTCATCTTCTTCTGCACCACCAAGCGCGGCTGGGGCTGGAAGGCGTTCCTCGCCGAGGTGGACAAGGGCGACGGCCTGAAGTTCCCCGCCTGGACGCGCATCTACATGTCCTACGTGCTGCCCGCCCTCATCGTGGCGGTGTGGGCGAGCGGCTGGATCCCCGTCGTGAAGGTGTGGTTGGGGGCGTAAGGAGCGCAAGGCGCTGCGTCCTTGGGCGAGAACGCCACCAGCCGTCTCTCGTCCATCGCCGTCTCCGGCCCATTAGCTGCCACACGATGCCCGAGGGCATCCTTGCTTGCCGGCCCCCAAATTTCTCCATAGGTGAGAATTATTCAACAGCTGGGGTATAAGGCGTGCATCTTGAAGGCACCGGCGAGCGGGGCCTCACCTATCAGCGAGAAAGGACGGCAGACCATGTCCGACGTCATAGAGACTCAGGCGTACATCATCGAGCCGGAGCGCAAGTCACGCCATTACAAGTTGTGGTTCGTGGGGCTGGGAGTGCTCGTCACGCTTCTGGGCGTGGCCTGCCTCGTGTGGCCCGAGCCCGCGATGTTCGCCGTGTCCATCGCCGTGGGCGTGGGCTTCCTGCTCGCGGGCATCACAGCCATCGCCACGTACTTCGACCTGGCCGCATTCATCCCCATGGGAGGCTGGTCGCTTCTGAGCGGCGTGGTTGACACGCTCATCGGCATCGTCTTCCTCGCGCAGCCCGCCGTGGGCGGCGTGGCCATCGCGTGGCTCGTAGGCACGGTGGTCGTCGTGGGCGGCCTCATGGACATCGCCTCCGCCCTGCGCCTGAAGGACTTCACGGGCACCGGCGCCTGCGTGCTCAACGTCCTGGGCGCCGTGATCACGGTGGTGCTGGGCTTCTTCATGATCTGGATGCCCGAGCTGCTCATCGTCTACCTGGGCTGCATGGCCATCGTGCGCGGCATCATCCTCATCGTGGGTGCCTTCAGGGTGTCGAGCTTCATCAAGGACCTCAAGCAGACGCGCCTGCCCCTGTAGGCAAGCACGGCAAGAGAACGCATAGCGAGCACGAACCGGGAGGGCGAGTCGCACCAGGATGCTGGCGGCGGCTCGCCCTCCCGCGCGTTTACTCGCGCGCGCCCGCGCTCGGGCATGGGCGGTTGCGTGCACGTCCCCAAACCATACGCCCGCGCTCAGGCATAGCCGCATGCACGCGTCCTCAATCCATGCGGCTTCGTTCGTGCATGGTCAGCTGCACGCGTCCCTAATCCCCCCGCCCGCACTGGGGCGTGACCGGTTGCGCGCGCCGCCAACCCGCCCGACCTCAGCCCCACGCGTGCTCCAGCCCGGCCC
>CAVJGP010000162.1:0-3134 GCA_963648855.1 Alistipes onderdonkii
GAAGCCGGGAGGGGCGGGGCGGCGTGGATGCGCGGGCGTGCTCAGAGCTGCTTGCGTGTTTCCGCGCCTGCGCGCCGGGCGCTTACGCCTCGAAGGCGCTCTTGGCGGCGATGCGGCCGAAGATGGCGCACTCGCTGACGTTGGTGCCGCCCTGATACATGAAGTTGTGGATGGAGCCGAACTCACCGGCGCTGTACAGGCCGGCGATGGGGTTGCCGTCCACGTCGAGAATCTCGGCCTTGGCGGAGCGGCGCGGGCCGCCGTCGGTGTTCAGGAAGCAGGGGGTCAGCTTCACGGCGTAGAAGGGCGGGGTGTCGAGCGGGGCCATGCTGTCGGAGGGACGGTACTGGGCCAGGTCCTCGCCGCCCTCGCAGAAGGAGTTCCAGGTGGCCACGCTCTTCACCAGCTCGTCGGCGGGCAGGCCGCAGGCCTCGGCCAGCTCCTCCACCGTCTCGCCCATGAAGGCGTCGCCGTTCTCCACGGGGTCGCCCTCGTAGGCCATGCCGGCGGGCGAGCTGAAGCCGAACGACGCGTAGGTGTTGGCGTCGAGGATCTTGTACGCCTCGGGCAGCGGCAGGTGCGTGAACTCGCCGCCGAAGTTCTGGTGGCCGTGGCGGTCGCCCACCGCAGTGGCGATCGGCACCTCCTGGTAGCCCTCGGACACGGACTGGCCGTCGTAGTAGAAGCGGCGGCCGCTCTTGCCCACCACGATGTTGCCGGAGAAGCAATACCAGGGCAGGTCGTTCTCGTCGACGTGGCAGTACCAGAAGCCGCCCGCGCCGTTCATGTGCCAGGAGTCGGCACCCAGCTTGGTGCACATCTTGTGGCCGTCGCCCGTGTTGAGCGTGGCGGCGACGCTCTTGAGGTTGAGGATGCCGAAGGTGTCCTCAAGCATGGTGACGTTGTTCTCGAAGCCGCCGCAGCACATCACGACGCCCTTCGTGGCATGGACGCGCTTGCCGTTCGCCACGACGCCGGCCACGCGGCCCGTCTCGTCCTGCACGAGCTCGGTGACGGGGCACTCGGTGCGGTACTCGATGGTGTCGGCGTGCTCATCCACCCACTGCTGCAGGAAGAGGTAGAGCGAGCGGGGGCCCTGCGCGCCCTCGGCGGCGCCCACGCGGAAGTTGCCCACGGACTGAGCGCCCTCAAGCTCGGGGTACTCGGGGTAGGTGGTGGGCTGGGTGGGGCTGGGCGTGCCCGGGGCCTCGATGGACATCTCGTCGACGTTCACGCCGAGGGACTTCACCCAGTCGAGCACCTCGACCGAGCCCTGGGCGAAGGCCTCGAGGACGTCCTTCGGGGTGTTCGTGCGGCCGCCCTCAAGCTCCTCCATGTAGGTCAGGAAGCCGTCGTAGTCGTCGGTGTAGACGCAGCGGCACACCGAGAACGGGCTGCAGCCGCCGGGGATGGAGCCCTTCTCGGCGAGCAGGACGCTCGTGGCCCCGCAGTCGTTGACAGCGGCGACGGCAGCGGCGAAGCCGGCAAGGCCGCCGCCCACGACGACGAGCTCGACCTCCTCGTCCCAGGACTGCTCCTCGGCGGCGAGGGCGGGGGCTGCGGCGAGGGCGGACGCGGCGGCGAGGCCGGCGGCGCCTGCGACGAAGCTGCGGCGAGAGGTGGTGTGCTGCATGGGAATCCTCCTTGATTGGGCCGCCTTCCCCGGGCCGTTCGGCCGGGTTTGGGCGGTGCTCGGCGTAGCGCCGCGCCCCGTGCCATGGATGCGATCGCGTCAGCGCGGGCATGCAAGCTTCAGGAACAGGCTTGCGTGCGACACGTTCTGACGTGGCGTCTGAGGCTTCCGGGTTGCGACGTCTGAGGCGCACTTTGGCACCGCGCGGCCCTGCCGGCATGACCCGCAGGCGGGCCAAAACAGCCCGAAACCCACCTGGCCCGAAGCGGGTCTTACGCCTTTTGCAGCTCGCCTACCAGGGATAACAGGCTTTGGCGGTCGTGCACGCCCATTTTCTCGTACACGTGCTTGGCGTGGTTGCGCACCGTGTTCTCGGAGAGGTAGAGCGTCTCGGCGATGTAGGGCCGCGAGCGCCCGCGGCAGAGCAGCCCGAGAATCTGCCTCTCGCGCGGAGTGAGCCCGAAGCGCCGCGCGGCCTCATCGCAGGCGTCCTCGAGGTTGTCGGCGACCTTGTCCGGCGCCGTGCCATCCGCAGCCTGCGAGGCATCGGGGTTGGCGCGAGGCACAAGGCGAGTGAGCATGCGCTCCATGCCGACGCGCCCGCCGAGCAAGCATCCCGCGAGCACGCCGAGCGAGACGTACACGAGCACGAGGGCCACCGTCGGGCTAAGGCCGAGCCCCAGGGCCTCCTCCGCCACGCCGCCCATCACAAAGGGAAGCGACCTACAGCCCCAGCCCACGGCCGCCACGCACAGAGGCGAGGCCGAGGTGCGCTGGGCCACGTCCACAAGCAGTACCCACAGGAACATGGTGAGCAGGCTGTGATCGATGTTGAGCAGCACGAACATCGGCATGCTCGCGACGTTGCCGAGCAGGGCAAGCGCGACGAGGCCCGTGGAGATAACCAACACAAGCACGCAGAAGATGCCCGGGACGCTGAGCGAACGGCGCTTGCGGCAGACCCATGCCCAGAGCAGCCCCGCAGCCAGGGCCTCGGGCACAAAACCGAGCAGGCGCACAAGCCCGCCGCCGAACTCGTTTGCTCCTTCCAGGTTGTAGGCGACACCTAGGACGAAGCTCAGCGCCATGATGCAGACCACCGTGCCGAGAAGCTCCCCGCGCATATGACCGTCCAGCGAGAGGCGACCTTCGGGATGCGAGGGGGCTGGGGACTCGGGGTGCGCGGAGCACGCGGGGCGGCCTTGCGCGAGGGTGTTAGGGACACCCGGGGCACTCGAGGCGTCGGAGACGTCGGCACGGCACGGCGCGGACGCGCGCTCGCAGGCAAGCATGCAGGGCAAGCCCGCAAGGGCGAGCACGACGCCCGCGACGATGAGGGCAGAGCCTGCGAGGGGGCCGCAAACCAGCTTAAGCACGCTCGCAAGGGCGACCGAACCGCATATGCACGCGATGGCGCCGCGCAGGTCGAGCCGGGCGAAAAGAGCAAGCCAGCGACAGTAGCACCACGCCGACCCGAACCCGCCCACCAGCGCCGCCGCAA
>CAVJGP010000162.1:3446-5729 GCA_963648855.1 Alistipes onderdonkii
CCGACGTCTGCCCCGGCGTCATCGGTGTTCCCATGTCGAGCCCCTCTTTCGTCCTGAATTCATCCCGACTGGAGTGCGCCGCCCTTGCGAGTCGTCGCAAGCCATGCGCCTATCCCCCAAGCACATACCCGGCCGCCCCTTGCCCTTCACGCGCGGGCGTCCGCCTCCAGCGCCGCTCGCTCCAGCGCGTTCACGCGCAGCAGGTACTGCCGCCGGGCTGCTGGGGCAAACCAAGCTGGGTGGTGGTCGTGCGACAAAATCTCCCCCACTGTCGGCGCGAACGAGCGCAGGGCGTCGAAGTCGATCCAGGAGAAGTCGCGCACCAGACCAAGCGGCCCCGCGTCGCCGTTGTCGAAGACGCGCGCGTCGTAGGGGAAAAGACCGCCCGTGAGCTGGCCTTCGGCACGCGCGGCCCCATAGAACCCCCGGCCATTGTCGAATATGGGCGCGACGCGCAAAGGACGGCGCGAGTCCGAGTCGAGCAGGATGCCGAGGTTGAACTCGTGGCGATCGTCGTTTGCCGTGAGGAAGTCGATGACTAACTCGCAATCGACCGCCTCGCGGGCCCCCTGGATGCCAAGATCCTCAAGCGCGGCCACGTACGGGTCGTGAAGGTTGGCCTCCACGGGCACGTCGAAGTGCCGCATGACGTCGTCGAGCGCGACGAACTCCGTTTCCTCGTCGGCAAAGCACTCGCACACGCTGACGGCCTGACCCGCGGCGTCCTCCTCGACCGAGTAAGGCACCCACGAACCCTGCGGCAACAGCGCGCGACACAGCTCCGACGTTAAGAACTCCGCCCAGGGCTCATGGCCGTCACTTGATGATGCCCCTTTTACCAGGTAGTTCTTCCCCTCTCGCCACTCCCAACGCTTCGGGAGCTGTCCAGAGGTGGCACTTCCCGGCCCCATGCGCACATGCACGCCGTCCTGAGCCGTCCAGTCGGGCCGTCCGTCTACGTAGGGGTTCTCGAAACAGTTAACGTCGCCCCAGGAAAGCCGCAGACCCTCCGGGCGAATCCAATACTGATCGGAAAGGTTAAGCGCGAGAGACTTGAAGAGCAGCGAGGCGGGGTCGGGACACCCGGCCCCACGCAGCAATGACGAGAGCCCCCGACGGCTCGTGGGGATGTACCGATACGAGATCCACCACCCAAGCTGCGTCGCGTCGAGGCCACCCTCGGCCGTGCTCGCGCCCCACGGCGCGTCGGCGTCGCTGAGGGGCGCGAGGTTCGCAACGCTGCGCCTGCGCAGGTTGTACGTGAACGCGCACACCTCAACGTCCTTGCGCATGAGCACATAGGTGTCTTGCGGCCCAGGTTGAAACATCGCACCTCCTCGTTGCGTTCCAGACGAGGGAGATTATAACCGGGGAGGAAGGCTGGCCGCCGGGTCTAGGGCGTGTCACACAACGCGCTCGCCCGTTCCTCGTTCACGAGACAGGTTCACACCCAGGGTCTTCAGATACGCGAGCGCATAGACGCAAGACAATGTTGCAACCGGGCTGTGCTTGAGAAGGTTCTGGTCATTGGTCACAAGACAGTCAGCCCCGACGCGCTCGGCATCGGCTACGGCGAAATCTGGATGGCGTTCGGCAATAGCCTGTTCCTTCAGCTCGTCATAGGAGAGTTCGGGCGTAACCGAGGCCCAGGGAAGGCCGACGGCCTTATATGCGTCCTCGACAATGTGAGAGCCGAACTCGATAGTCGCCATGCGAATTTGCTCTGACTCGTCCAGCACCGTGCCCCTCCTTTCGGCCGTTCGGTCGATCGCCTTCGATCCTCCGACCCTCCAGAAAAACCCGCCTTGCGACCCTTGCGTAGCGGCCGCAAGGCGGGGTACACTGGTGCCAGCGAAGCCCGCAATCTGGTGCGGGCGGCGCGGTTTTTAGTTGAGCGCCGGGGGCCCTACCCCGGCGTTACTTGTTTTCAGGGGCGTCGTTCTCCCCCTTCCGTGCCATCCGTCGCAATTTTCGGTAATCCCGGCCTCGAAGGCGGCGCGGAAATCGAATACCGTGAGAGGGGCGTCGGGGTCGGAGAGGTTGTGCCGGGCAGCGAGGTCGTCGGTGTAGTCGCTCAGGAGATAGACTGCGGCGGCACCCGACGTGTCCACGTGGCACACGGTGGGCACGAGGTCGAACGCCGAGACACGCACGGTCGAATCGCCCTGGGCGTCGGTCGTCTTCTCGAGCTCGATAGTCGCCAGGCCGCCCACCTGGCAGGCAAGCTCGCCCTGAGCGGCCACAAAGTTGCCGAGGCCCCAGTACACGAGCGCCGTGTTGCCC
>CAVJGP010000163.1:0-5581 GCA_963648855.1 Alistipes onderdonkii
GGGGGTGTAGCTCAGTTGGGAGAGCACTTGACTGGCAGTCAAGGGGTCAGGGGTTCGAATCCCCTCATCTCCACCACGAAGTTTGAGCAGGCGGAAGGCGAAAGCTTTCCGCCTGTTTTCGTTTAGGAGGCCAAATGGGCAACTTCCTGCAGGGCTTGGGCAACGCGCTGCTCGACACCTTCTCGTTCGTGACCACCGCCGACGACGGCACGATCCTTTTCTTCGGGCTGTACCCCGAGATGATCGCCCTGCGCGCCGCCTTCCTCGCCATCGTCTGCGTTATCGCGTACCTGGTGCAGCGCCTGCTCGTGCGGCTCATCCACCGCGTGCTCAAGAACTTCGACAGCATCCCCAACGCCTCCATCATCTTGAACTTCGTGCGCGTCATCGTGTGGACGTTCGCGCTCGTGCTCGTGCTCGAGCCGGTCTTCGGCATCGAGCCCACGGCTTTCATCACCGCCCTGGGCGTCACCTCGGTGGTCATCTCCCTGGGCCTCAAGGACACCATCTCCAACATCTTCGGCGGCGTCATGCTCATGGTGGGCAACGTGGTGCAGCCGGGCGACTATGTCACCATCGCGGGCCTCACCGGCACGGTGGTCGACGTCACCATGCGCCACACCGTCGTAGAGAACCGCCTGGGCGACCGCATCGTCATCCCCAACTCCGTGCTCAACTCCACCTCGGTGCAGTGCCTTCCCACCTCGAGCGAGTCCATGGCGACGCTTGAGTTCACCATGGAACTCGGCAACGACCCCGACATCGTGGCCGAGGACCTCGTGAAGACGGTGAAGCAGGCTGCCGGTGACAACCTGCGCGACGACATGGACCCCAAGGTCATGTTCGACTCCATCACGCCCTACGGCGCAAAGGGCCAGATCTTCTTCTACGTCCGCGAGGGCGTTCCCTTCTCCGGCGTGCGCAATTCCATCGTGCGCGCCATGGCCAAGAAGGACTACTTCTCCACGAAGGGGGCCCGCGCCTTGGCCGAGCAGCTTGCCGAGGGCGTGGAGTCGGTCGATATCTAGGGGATTTGCCGGGATTGGCTGGCGAAGCGGTATCATGGCGCAGCCTACATGAACCAAGCTGGGCCGGCTTGCCTGCCCGCCTGCCCGCTGAGAAGGAGCATCCCGATGGATTCCGTCACCCCACAGGTCCCTACCACGCCAGCGCTCTTCGACGAGGCGGGCGACGCGACGCCCGAGGCGCTCGGGATGGGCGGCTCGCGCGGCCTCGAAGCGGACTTTGACCCCTTCGCGCGCGCCTCTGAGCTCAACCGCCTGCTCGATTACCACGCGTATCGCTACTACGCCCTCGACGACCCCGAGATCACCGACGCGGCCTTCGACGAGCTCGTCCATGAGCTGCGCGACCTCGAGCGCCGCTACCCGCAGGTCGTGACGCCGGCCAGCTACACGCAGCGCGTGGGCGGCTACGTGGCCCGCCAGTTCGACAGCGTGCCCCATGCCGCGCGCATGTACTCGATCGACGACGTGATGAATTTGGACGAGCTCGACGAGTGGCTTGAACGTGTGGAGCGTGAGCTGGGTCTTCAGCCGACCTATGTCTGCGAGCTCAAGATCGACGGCCTGGGCATCGCGCTCACCTACGAGCGCGGGATTCTCGTGCGCGCCGCCACGCGCGGCGACGGCGTGATGGGGGAGGACGTCACGCTCAACGTGGCCACCATCAAGGACGTCCCCCAGCATCTGCCCGAGGCGGTGCTGGCACATGTGGGTGGTGCCTCCTCCATCGAGGTGCGCGGCGAGGTCTTCATGCCGAAGAGCTCCTTCGTGCGCCTGAACGAGCAGAACGACGAGGCGGGCCGCGCCCCCTTTGCCAACCCGCGCAACGCCGCCGCAGGCTCCCTTCGCCAGAAGGACCCCAAGATCACGGCGAGCCGCGATCTGGCCACCTTCATGTACGCCCTCGCCGACATGTCCTCGATGGATGTGGACTGCCAGTGGGACTTCCTCGCCTGGGAGCGCGAGGCGGGCTTCAACGTCAACCCGAACGTCCGTCGCTGCGAAGGGGCCGCCCAGGTCCACGACTTCTGCGCCGAGGCCCTTCAGGCGCGCGACGACCTTCCCTACGACATCGACGGCGTCGTGGTCAAGGTGGACTCCTTCGCCTACCAGCGCACGCTGGGCTTCACCGCCAGGGCGCCGCGTTTCTTCACGGCCTTCAAGTTTCCCCCCGAGCAGCGCCAGACGGTGCTTCGCAACATCGCCGTGCAGGTGGGGCGCACGGGTGTGCTGACCCCCGTCGCCGAGTTCGACCCCGTCGTGGTGGCCGGCTCCACCATCGCGCGCGCCACGCTGCACAACATCGACGAGATCCGCCGCAAGGACGTGCGCGTGGGCGACACCGTGATCGTCCACAAGGCCGGCGACGTCATCCCCGAGGTGGTGGGTCCCGTCTTGAGCCTGCGTCCTGCGCAGGCCCCGCTCTTCGAGATGCCCCGGACGTGTCCCTCGTGCGGCAGCCCCGTCCTGCACGAGGAGGGCGAGGTGGCTTGGCGCTGCGTCTCCATCGACTGCCCCGCACAGGCCTCCGAGCGCCTTCTGCACTGGGTGAGCCGCCCCGTCATGGACATCGAGGTGGTGGGCGAGAAGATGGTGGCCGCGCTTTTGGAGGCGGGCCTCGTCCGCGATGTGGCCGACTTCTACGACCTGACGGTCGATCAGCTGGCGTCGCTGCCCACGGGGCGCTTCTATGCCCGTGCGGGCAAGGGCCACGAGGCCGGCGACCTCATCCCCGTGGGCTTCACCACGGCCCAGAAGGCGGTCGCCAACATCCAGGCGTCGCGCGCGAAGCCCTACGAGCGCGCCCTCTTCGGCCTGGGCATCCGCCATGTCGGCAAGACCGTGGCGGAGCTTCTCGTGCGCGAGTTCCCCTCTATCGACGCCCTTGCCCGCGCATCGGTCGAGGACATCTCGCAAATCGAGGGAATCGGCCCTCAGATCGCCCAGAGCGTCCACGACTTTCTGCGCGTCCCCGACAACCTCGCTGTCATCGACAGGCTTCGCAAGGCCGGCGTCTGCTTCGAGGGTGCCCAGCGCAGCGAGAAGCCCCAGACGCTCGCGGGCCTCACGTTCGTCCTCACGGGCACGCTTGCGCGCCACACGCGCGAGGAGGCCACCCAGGCGCTCAAGGAGTACGGCGCCAAGGTGTCGGGGTCGGTCAGCAAGAAGACCTCCTATGTCGTGGCGGGCGAGGCGGCCGGCTCCAAGCTCGACCGCGCCCGAGAGCTCGGTGTGCCCGTCCTGGACGAGAATGCTTTGGACGAGATTTTGCTGAGCGGCAACATCGCCCCTGATTTGGGGTAACCTTCACACATTGGATTTGTCTACACACGCTCGTCATCCGAGGAGGATAGCCCCATGGCAGAAGTGAAGCAGGGCGAGGTCGACGTCAAGGGCCTCAAGGAGGAGAAGATTCCCGCCAAGCTCGACGGCGAGGGTCACGAGGTCTTCTTTGACATCGACGGCGTCCCCGAGAAGCTCTATGTCGGCGACACGTGCTCGCTCGTGGTGTTTGCCACGTGCGAGAGCGGCTGCGACCTGGTGGGCGACAAGATCGAGGTCACGACCATTCTGGGCGACGACGTGGCCCAGGTGAGCTTCGCCACCCAGGAAGGCGAGCTTGCCGTGAGCGAGGCCATCCCGCTCACCATGCCCGCCGAGCCCGGCAAGTACCAGTACGTGCTGCACTACGCCCCTCGCGAGCTGCCCATGCCCGAGGACGGCGGTCCCGCGTTCAAGAACCCCCACGAGGAGCGCGACATGCTCCTGGAGTTCTCCGTCGAGCCCCACCATGTGGCCGTGTCCACCTGGGGCGTCACGGCGCCCGTGTGGGTGGGCCAGCCCATCGAGGTGTGCGTGGGCGTGAGCTGCTCGAGCGGCTGCAGCCTCAAGGGCCAGAAGGTGCAGGTTGTCGACGCCGACGGCCAGGTCGTGTGCGAGGGCAAGCTGCATGAGCCTGAGGCGCCCCGCGAGACGCTGTGGTGGGACAAGCTCAGCGCCGTGGCCCCCACCGAGGCCAAGCTGCACCGCTGGGAGGCGCGCTTCATCCCCGAGGGCCTCGACACCCCGCACGAGGAGGCCGCGCACAAGTTCAGCTTCGTCGCCCGCGTTCCCCCCGAGCGCAACTTCAAGATCATGGTCATCGACGACAAGACCGGCAAGCCCCAGCGCAGCGCCCGCTGCGAGCTGAAGCCCATCGCCGGCAGCGGCAAGGCCCAGTTCGCCAGCACCGCCTCCGACGGCCACGCGACGATCGGCGCGGGCAAGGAGAAGTACAACCTCAAGGTCACGGCCCCCAGCCGCAAGGCCTTCAACGAGGAGGTCGACCTCACCGAGCACGACCTCGAGGTCGAGGTGCACCTGCAGCCTGTGAGCGCCACCGAGGTCGTGCCGCTCAAGGTAATCTCCTGCGGCCAGGCCGACGCGGCCGCGCCGAGCGAGCCCGCCCAGGCCGCTGCTGCCGCCGCGCCCGAGGCCGTTGAGCAGGCCCAGCCCGCCCAGGCCGCCGACGCGCCCGCAGCCGCCGAGCCGACGCCTGCCCCCGAGGAGAAGGCCGCCGAGTAGGGGGAGCGCGCGCTTCAAGGCGCGCCCAGCATAAGGCCCTTTATCGAAGAAGGCCGCCTGTCCCTCGCTGGGGCAGGCGGCCTTCTCTCATCGGGTCCGGAACTGTTTGAAAGTGCTTGAAAGCCTAGCCCTTGAGCAGGTACTCCGAGGGGAACCACAGGTTCATGTCCACCGCCCCCTCGATGCCGGCGACGGTACCGGTGTTCGTGTACTGCCACACCGCGAACTCGTAGAGCGTGTTGGGGTGCGTCGTGGCGTATTCCGCGTACCAGAGCTGCCGCGACCCCAGGGAGTCAAGGTCGAGTTTGACGAGATGCTTGCGGTTCGAGTACACGAGGCTCGCGTACCCCGCCGCCTCAACGGCCTCGCAGAAGGCAAGGGCGTTTCGCGTGTACTGCTCGCGCGTGAGCCTGTCGGCCCGGCCCTGCGAGCCTTCGGAGACTTCCTGGTCGAAGGCTATGCGGCAGCCTGACATGCGACCTGAGAGCGTGCTGAGCACGAACTCAGCCTCTTGGCGCGCCTCCTGCTCGTCGACGGCGCTCGAGTAGAAGTAGACGCCCACATCGAGCCCTGCCGCCGTGCTGCCTGCAAGGTTTTCCTCGAAGCGCTCGTCGGAATAGATGCCGCCCTCGGTGTAGCCGCGATAGCCCGCGCGCAGGAAGGCGAACTGCACGCCGTCTTGCGCGACCTGCTCCCAGTCGATGGCGCCGTTGTGGTCGCTGACGTCTATCCCGCAGCTTGAGGCGACCGTGCCATTGGGGCAGAAGGCTATGCGTCCGTGGGCATCGTAGCCCATCAGGTCCCAGTCGTACGCGCCCTGCGCGGCAGGCTCCTCGTTGGCCTCCTGCGACGTCTCTTGCGCGGCCTCTTGTGAGCCGCAGCCGCCCAACAAGGCCGACGAGGCGGCCCCCACGAGAGCCGCGACGCCCAGGGACAGCGCGTCGCGCCTGCTGAGGGGGCCTGTCGTGCACATCTGCTAGTACACCATGCCC
>CAVJGP010000164.1:0-1621 GCA_963648855.1 Alistipes onderdonkii
TCCTCAAGGTCAAGGCACGCCTGTTGGTATCGGGCGGCCGCCTCGTCAAAACGCGCGGCGGCGACATCGCGGCCGGACTGGGCCTCGGCGAGCGCGGCCGCAGTCTGGTCGCTTGCGAAGGCGCGGCGAGCCAGCGCGGTGCATGCCAGCCCGGCGGAAAGGACGGCAAACGAACGACGCGAGAGGGTGCGAATCATAGGGCTTCTTCCTTGAGGTTGGTTTGCGATGTTGACCAGGTCGACCTGCGTCAAGGGCACGATTCCGCACGACCCGGCGCAGCAAAGAGCCCTGCCGTCTATCGCCCCAGAAGGCGCTTGAAGGTGGCGGGCAGGCGCATGAGGGCGTTGCCGATACGCCAGCTGTGCGAGGCGCGCATGGCCGCGACCTCCTCGCGGGCGCGGCCGGCCTCGTCCCACGCCTGGTCGAGCTCGGCGCGCACACGGGCCAGCTCGTCTCGCTCCGCTGCCAGCTGAGCTGAGAGCGACTCTGCCTCGCGCTGCTCGACGCTCGTGGAGCACGAGTAGACGCGCTGGGGCCGCACCTGCGGCTCACGACCCTCAATCGTGGCCCATAGCTCGTCGAAGGCCTCCTGGGCCAGGGCGCGACCCCTGCGCACGGGTGCGGCAAGCGCCTCGGAGCGGACCTGCAGGTCGTCGGCGAAGCCCCCGATGAGGGCCTCGAGCGTCTCCTCGGAGGCGTCCATAGGCAGCAAGGAGCCCTCTGCGCCCATCTGCGCGTAGAACGAGGCCACCTTGTCCTCGTAGGCAAAGCCGATTGAAGGCACGCCGAACGCGTTGGCCACGATGGAGGCGTGCAGGCGCATCGCCACCGCCATGCGGCAGCGCGCGATGACGCCGAGGACCTCGTCTATCCCCAGGCCGGCCAGGTGCACGCACTCCTGCTCATGGCGCATGGCACCCATCACCTGGGCGTGAATGCGAGCGTCGCGCGGGTCCAGGTCCACGAAGACCGGACGCGTGCCCGAGCGCTCCCAGAGCGCGTCAAGCCCTTGGGCCACGCCGCGCACGAAAGCCTCTGAGCACAGCCTCATGCTCGGCAGGTCGTCGCGCTCGCGCAGCGAGACGACGGCGTAGGGCCCCCGCGCCGCGACTTCGGCGCCCGCACCCGACGCGAGGATCTCGTCGTTGCAGACGGAGAAAGCCAGGTCGGCCTTGGGCGTCACCTGGTCCTGCGGAACGCCGCAGGCCGCGAGCAGCTCGCAGGTGTGCTCGTCGCGCGGCAGGTAGCGCATGCCGGCAAGGGCCGCGAGGCGCACGAGCGACTGCGTGTCGGGGTTCGAGAGGGGCCCCGCGCCGATGCCCAGGCACAGGCACGGCACGTCCTGGGCACGGGCCAGAAGCGCGGCGGCGGCCTGGCCGTCCAGGTCGATGCCGGGGTTCAGGACGACGCCGGCGGGGCCGGGGCGGAACTCCTCGAACGGGGTGTCCACCATGATGCCCGCCATGAACACCAGGGCGTCGGCGCCGTTGAGGCATGCCACAAACCCCGCCTTGTCAGAAAAGGGCAGGCAGACCACGCCGTGACGGGCAAGGCAGGTCCCCGCCTCGTAGCTCACGGCCGTGACGTACGACCCCGGGTAGCGCGAGCGCATCTTGCGGCC
>CAVJGP010000164.1:1853-5569 GCA_963648855.1 Alistipes onderdonkii
ACGCGCGGGTCGATGACCTCGACGGCATGGCCGGCAAGCTTGAGCTGCTCATAGACGGGCCAGGCGGCATTGCCCCGCTCGCAGGCGACATGGCCCACAAGGGCTATGCGATAGTGCTCGCTCATGGCAGCGTACCTCCGATGACGGTTGGGCAGAGATGATGGGGCAGTATACGCGCGGGGCGCATACGTCGCGCAGGCAATCCACCGTTCTCGGCCAGCGGCGCCGCAGGCGAAGCGCCCCTCGCGAGGACGCCCTAGCGCAGGCGCAGGGTGCGCGCGAGCTTGCCCAAGGCGCGCCGGGCTAGGCTGCGGCGCACGGGCTGCGGGGGCGGCGCAGGCTCGGGCTCGGGCTGCGGCTCGGGCACACGGCGCCACTCCGGCACGATGCCCTGCTCGACCTCCCCGATGTGCAGGCTCGCGTCGTGCAGGAACGACACGTAGTCCTCGGTGAAGGAGTCGTCGTCGTCCAGGCCCGAGAGCTCCTCGGCGAGGTCGAGAAGCGCCTTGGGACCGGAGACGTCGCGCTCCTCGGGCGCGCAGTCTGCCACGAAGGCGGCGTATGCCTCGTCGCGGGCGATGCGCGCGAGCTGCACGGCCATGCCCCTGGGGCTCACCACCTGGGCGAACTGGCGCGCCACATCCATGCGGATGTCCCTGGGGCAGCGGTCGGCCCACACCGAGCCCAGCTCCTCGAAGAGGCGCAGCTTGAGCGTGAAGGCCGCGCGCTGGACGACACTGCGCCCGTCGGCCTGAGCGTACTGCTGGATGGCCTCGATGGAGCACCCGTAGTGCCGGGCGATGGAGAGGAGCTCCTCGGGGCTTGCCTGGCGCACCCCCGAGATGCCGCGGCCGAGATGGTACATGAGCCGCGCGTCGTTGCACGTGATCTCGCTTTGGAGCAGGCACGCGGTGCAGAAGTACTCGTACACGTCCTCGGCCACGTCGAGCCTGACGTCGGTGGTGGAGACGAAGGCCCGCTGGAGCACCTCGCGCTTGTAGGCGCGCTGCGTCAGGCGCCAGTCGCGGCCCCCTTCGCGCAGGCAGAAGGCGCGCACGAGTGGCGCCAGGCCCATAAGGGGGATGTCAGGCGCGTTGACGACGGACTCAAAGGCGCGCGAGCGCTCGGGCGGCATGCCGTCCTCGGCCACGAGCGTCATCCCGAAGTGGACGGCCTCAGCCCCGTGGACGAGCAGGGCGGCGTCGAGCTTGGCAAAGAGCTCGGGCTCGAAGGTGTCGTCGGAATCGAGAAAGCACACGTACTCGCCCGCGGCATGGGCCACGCCCGCCTTGCGGGCCGCATGCCTGCCCTGGTTGCAGGGCAGCTCCACCACATGGAAGCGCGGGTCGTCCTTCTCGTAGGACCTGGCTATCTGGGGGCTTGAGTCGGTGCTGCCGTCCAGGACGATGACCGCGTCCCAATCGGAAAACGTCTGCGCCTTGAGGCTGTCCAGGCAGGCAGGGAGGTAGTCCTCGCTGCGGTATACGGGGATGACGACAGTGAATCGCGACACGCTGGGGCCTTTCGCGCGTATAGGCAGGTACAGATTTGCAGTACGTTATCAGCAAGCCCCGCGCCGTCCGGCGAGATTGCGGCGGGCCTACAAAAGAAACTCCCGTATCACAGCGCCCACGCACGATACGGAAGGAGGCGGCCATGAGACCGCCCCCTCGCCAAATCGCTCGTGTCTGCCAGCCCTGAAGGCGCCCCTAGGCGAAGAGCCTTCCCACGTCGATGATGCTGTTGTAGTTGTACGAGCTGGAGTTGTAGATGCTCGTGGTGTACACCTGGCCGGGCAGGGCCTGGATCATCTGACCGTCGCCCAGGTAGATGGCCACGTGGCCGTACCAGAAGATGAGGTCGCCGCGCTGCATCTCGGTCTTGGAGACGTGGTGGATCTTGCCGTACTGGCGCAGGTTGTTGGCGTCGTGGCTGTGCCAGCCCGAGGAGCCCGAATCCCAATGGCAGATGGGGCAGAAGCAGTCGTAGGCGCCCTCGCTCGTGAGCGTGTTCATGCCCACCGCGTACATGCACTGCATCACGAGGCCCACGCAATCCACGCCCACGCCCGGCGCGCAGGCGTAGTTCCAGACGTAGCTCGTGCCCATGTACTCGTAGGCGCGGGCGATGAAAGCCTCAACCACCTGGGAGCGCGTGGCGTCGGCCGAGATGCGCGAGGTGGACATGTACGACAGCACGCCGCGGTTGTAGTTGTGCGGGGCCACGTTGTAGGAGCTCACCTGGTACATGTCGCTGGGGTTCTGCCAGCCCAGCTTGCCCGAGGGGGCGTAGAGGAAGGTCTTGCGCGAGAAGGTCGTGTGGCCCTCGGGGTCGGTCGCCTTGATGTAGAAGATGTAGTAGCCCTGGTCGGAGAGCGCCACCGTCTTGGAGGCCCCGCCGGACTCCGAGCCCAGCGTGGTGGAGCTGGCCTCGTCCTGGCCGTACTTCCAGGTGTACTTGTAGGTGAAGCCCGAGGTGTTCGCGGCGCCGGTAATGCCCGCCTTGGCCGTCCAGTTGGCGCCGCCGTCAGAGGAAACCTGGGCGTTCAGGTCCCACACGGTCACGACGCAGGTGCCCGTGTGGCTCACGCCCGCCGAGTCGCTCACCTTCACGCTGACGGTGAACGTTCCCGTGCCGCCGAAGTACAGGGTGTAGGAGGAGGCGCTCTGGGCGCCGCTCGTCCACGAGTCGCCGTTGGAGGAGGTCCAGCCGTACTCGTACGTGAGCCCCGAGGCAGAGCCTGTGAGCTTGGGGGCGACCGTGACCGTGCCAGAGCCCAGGATGTACGAGGTGGAGGCGCTCACGCCATCGAAGCCCCAGGTCACCTCGTTGAAAGCGGCCCCCTTGAGCACGTCGCGCACAAGGACCGTGAACATCTTCGCGGCCTCGCAGCGCTTCGTGTTGCCCTGGGGGTTGATGCGGGCGGGCGCGAAGGACTCGTCGCCGGTGATGACGCTCTTCGACACGCACCAGGCAACGCCGTCCTTGGCCCAGCTGTCCACCGAGGAAGTGTCCGGAAAGCCCGAAAGCGCCGAGGACGAGCCCGACACGCCGCAGCGCTTGGCGAAGCGGTAGAGCATCGTGCAGAAGTCCTCGCGCTTGATGGGGTCGCCCACGCCGAACTTGCCCGTGCCGTCGTAGCCCGTGACGACGCCGTTCTGATAGGCCCACTCCACGGCGGCCGTGTAGTACTGGCCGGTGGCGACGTCGGAGAAGTGCGAGACGTCGCTGGAGTACGAGGCACCGGAGTAGCGGTACAGGACGGTAACCACCTGCTCGCGCGTGATGGTGACCTCGGGGGCGAACTTGCCCGAGCCGTCGGTGTAGCCGTTCATGAGGCCGGCCTGCACCACGTAGTCGAGGTAGCCGCCCGTCACGTACCAGGCGTCGGCCGGGGTGTCCACAAACTTTGCGGCAGCCGAGCTGCCGGAGTCCTGGGGGTCGATGTCGGCGTCGGGGTTGACGGGGGCCGCCCGGGCGAAAGCGGAAAGGTCCTCAGCCAGGCCACGCAGCTGGTCGGCCAGCACGGAGCGCGCCTGGCGGTAGGTCTCGGCCTGGGCCTGGGCAGATGCGTCCTGCTCGTCCGACGCGTCGCTCGAGGTGTCGGTAGCGGAGTCGGCCTCCGGGTCGAAGAGGCCCTGCGCCATCTGCTGGGAAGCTTCGGCGAGCCAGGCATAGTCAAGCTGCACCGCGTCGGCCGAAACGCAGAGCTCGAC
>CAVJGP010000165.1:0-5490 GCA_963648855.1 Alistipes onderdonkii
AGGGCGGGAGGCCAGATCCAACAGGCCCAGGGCGGGCGGATCTGGCTCGGCGGCTCAGGCCTGGCTATCCAGACCTGACCGTCCGGACCAGGGCAACCCCGCGCCGCCTGCCCGCCCGAACGCTCGCCGCGATGTTCGCGGGACGGGCAGGCTGTGGCAGGCAGGTGGCGCGAGGGCCGGACAGCTCCTACTTCGCGGACTTCTCCTGCGCGGCGTCCTCGTCCGCGTCGTCGTCGAAGCTCGGGGCGTCGTCCACGGTCACGACGTCGCAGTCGCCGGCCTTGATGGCCTCCACGGCGCGCTTGGCCATGTTGAGGTAGACGGGGGTGCTCGAGAGGGTCGCGCCCGTCACCACGTCGCAGACCACCCACTCGCCGTCGTCGTTCTGGCAGATGGTGTCGCTCGGCTCACCGTAGGTGAAGTAGTCGTAGCCCTCGGTGCCGTTCTCGTAGAGGTAATCCTTGATGAGCTCGACGTTGCCGGGGAACTTGCGGGTGCTCGGCCAGAAGTCCACGCCGTGGTTGGCCGAGGCCTTCGTCGGGATCTGCACGTCGGCCACGTCGTCGCCTGCGGCGTCGAGCAGCTTGGCGCCGTCGGCGTACACGCCGTGGTACCACGCACCGCCCTCCTCGGTGGCCACGAACTCCACGAGGTCGACCTCGGCGCCGCCCACCTTGCCCGAGTAGTCCACCATGGTGCCGGCCACGACGCCCTCCCAGGTGGAGCCGCCCAGCTCGAAGTACTTGGCATAGGTGTAGTCGCCGGCCTGCAGCACGTCGTCGCCCAGCTTGGCGGCGGTCTCCTCGTCGGGCTGAGCCCAGTCGCCCGTGCCGCCGGTGCTGGGCATGAGCACCTCCTCGCACTCGATGTCCACGATCTGGTCGGCGTCGAGGTCGTAGTAGACGGTGGTCTTGTTGGAGTTGTCCACGCCGTCGTTCTCGAGCGTGTACACGTTGTACTCCGAGCGGCTCACGATGTTCGCGCCGCCCGCCACAAGCGCGCGCACGTCCTGGCCCTTGCGCGTGATCTGCGTGCCGTCGGGCAGCTCGCCCAGCACGTCGGCGTCCTGGGTGTCGGCGGCGTCGGCGCTGCCCTGAGCGTCGGCGGAGTCGGCGTCCTTCGCGGCCTCGGCGGCGAAGGCGCGGCCGGCCAGGGCGCCCGTGGCGGCAAGGCCGGCGAGCAGCGAGACGCGGCAGATGAAGGAGCGGCGGTTCATGGTGTTGGCGTGAGTCATGTTCAATCCCTTTCTGCGTGGATGGCAGGCCCGCCCCACACGGGCCCGCAAAGGCCGGGCGATGCGTCCGGCGACAGCGCAAAAGGTAGGGCGCAGGCCGTGGCCCGTCCTCGCTTGAGAGGCGTGAATGACGTCTAACAGCAAATCACTCTGAAATGATGAGGCCTCTGACCTGCATGTTCCATACAATTGCGCAAAATCGGATGGCTGGGACGACAAAACCGCGTTGCGGGGATGTCATACTTGCGCGACGGGAAAGGCAGGCACGGACGGGGGAATCAGGGATGGCAGACAAGCCGAGACAGGCACCGAGTGCGACAGATCTTCTGAGCGCTTGCGCGGTCGGGTTCTTCTTCGTCTGGTTCGAGACGCTTTTCCCGCTGGGGATGGGCCTGGACGGCACCGACCTGTCGGAACGTCCCGGCTTCTTCAACGACCTGAGCTGGCTGGCCTCCATCGCCGCCTCGTGCGTGGGATGCGTCGCGCTCGGGCTTGCGGCGCGCTCCCGCGCAGTGTCGGGCGCTCTCGGTAAAGCGACACGAGCGAAGAGGTGCCTTGTCGCGGGCTTCGTCGGGGCTGTCGCGATGGCAGCAGGCTCGGCAGCGGTTGTGTCGGGCAGCGCCCCCTGCTGGGCCGCCATCGGCGGCGGGGCCCTCTCCGGCCTGGGCGCGGCGCTACTCGGGGCCTCGTGGCTGCCGGGCGCGGTGCGCCTCGACGACGCCTCCACCCGGCGCGTCGTGGTGCTGTCGGTGGCGGCGAGCATCGCCTACATGGCGCTCTTGGGCGCCTTCAGCCGCTTCGCCTCGCTCGTCACCCTCGCCGTGACGCCGCTGCTGGCCCAGGGCTTCGCCGCCGCAGCCATGTGGGTCAGCAAGCACGACGAGAGCGCAGACGGGCAGGGCGAGTCTGGCGACGCAAGCACGGGTGGGCCGGGCACCGGGCCCGAAGCCGAGGCCGTCAAGCGCACTCCCCTCTTCAGCGCCCAGAACGCGGTGACCGCCGTGTGCTTCTTCGCCGTCTTCTTCGTGCTGACGCTTATCGGCTCGCGCGTAGACCTGACCTTGACGACGGGAACGTTTTGGCTCGTGAACGTGGCCGGCCTTGCGAACCTCGTCCTGCTCGCCCTGCTCGCGCGCTTCCTCGACGCGGCGCGCCTCAAGTTTGTCCTCGTCATCCTGGCCGGCACCGCCGTGGCCGCGATGCCCGTGTCACTGCTGCTGGCAGGCGGCCAGGGGTGCTTTGTGCTCGTGAAGGTGGCGACGTTTTTCGCCTACGCGCTGGGGCTGCTCTACATCGCCGAGACGGTGCATGCCGGGCACGGGCGGCCCGACTCATGCGGGCGGGCGCTCGTGATGCTGGGCATATTCGCCGGCGCGGTGCTCGTGGGCACGCTCGTGGGCAATGCGGTGCACGCGCTGCTGGGCAGCGACGCGATGGGGACGGCGCTCGTGTCGGTGCTGCTGCTGTGGGGCACCCTGGTCATCGTGGTGCTTGCCGTCATGAGCGGGCGCGTGCGCGTGATGCACGTCATCAGCGGGTCGTTCGACGACGTGTCCGACATCGCGCAGACGCGCTGCGGCATCATCGCCGAGCAGCACCCCGACCTTTCGCGCCGGGAACTCGACGTGCTTGAGCTGGTGCTTCTTGGTTACTCCACCCCGCGCATCGCCCAGCGCCTGGTCATCTCCGAGAACACCGCCAAGACCCACCTGCGCCACCTCTACACCAAGACAGGCGTCGGCTCACGCCAAGAGCTCATGGCCCTCGCCGAGCAGATCCCCGTCTCCGGCAAGCGCGAGCGAGCCAGCACCGGGCGCTAGAAGACCTGCATGGTGAAAGAGCAGGAGTCGGAACCGGGAACAACCCTTGCAGGCTCTCCCTCCCATTCTGTCGCAGTGCATAAAAAAGCCCCAGCAGGGGCTTTTTAGGACTTCCTTGCGCCCCTACCGTTTCAGGGCTGTGAGGATCGGGCTGAGAATAATCAGGATGAAGAAGCCCCAGAGGACGAAACGGACGAACGACTCCACCGCTTTTCCCCTTTTGTCCTCTTGCGCAACGCCTGGCGACGTAGGTTCCTCTGTATCGGGTTGTAGAACTTCATGGCTCCTCCTCGCCGCCGGCTTTCTGCTACTCCCCCATTGTAACCCCCTCGCCCGCCGAAGGCGCCCATGGGCACACGAGCGTCGCCGACGCCTGCTCGACCTTGCTCGAAGGTCCGAACTCAGGCGCGGCCCGGGCATTATCCAAGTACCCGCCGACTCCGTGCATCGAATCTCGCATTCGCCAGGAGCGCCTGGCAGACGCACCCCGCGCGGGCAGACCCCGCGGACAAGCGCGCAATTCGGCGACTGCGTAGACGAAGCGCGTCCGGGCGCTAGAAGACCTGCATGGTGAAGGAGCAGGAGTCGGACTGGCCGGGGGCGAGGAGGGTTGTGGCACGCTTGTCCTCGAAGCGCGGGCCCTCGTCTGTGGCCGTGGAGCAGCCGCGCCAGGGCTCGATGGCCACGAAGGGCGCGTCGCCTGCGGCCGACCAGAGACCCAGGTAGGGGAAGCCCTCGAACTCGACGCGCACGCCATGGCCGGCAGGCCCCGCGAGCTCCACGCGCGACTGCGGCACGCCCTCGAGCAGGAGCGTGTCCACGTCGAAGAGGCGGTGGTTGAGCGGCAGTCGGTCGGCGTCCTCAAGCACGGGCACACGGCGGGAGAAATCCCACAGTCCGCCCTCGACCATCGCGGGCGAGCTTGCCGTCCAGGGGCAGGCGAAACGTAGCTCGTAATCCTCGAAACGCTCGCCTTCGCACAGCGGCACGTTGAACGCGGGATGGCCGCCCAGCGTGAAGGGCAGCGGCGCCGCGCCCGTGTTGACGACCTCGAAGGTCTGGCGCAGCGTGGAGGCGCCCTCCACCGCGTACGTCACGCGCAGGCAGAAGTCGAACGGGAAGGCC
Organism: Alistipes onderdonkii; assembly: GCA_963648855.1. Lineage (GTDB taxonomy): Bacteria > Actinomycetota > Coriobacteriia > Coriobacteriales > UMGS124 > UMGS124. The sequence continues at coordinate 4,180 of CAVJGP010000165.1, forward strand.
GCGCGGGTCTCGTCGTCGGAGCGCAGCTCGAAGGTCGCGCGGTGCTCGCCCGCCTCCGCCATGCAAAACTCCCTGGTACGGGCCACGCCGTGCCTGCCCATACAGACAGGGCCGGCGGCGCTTTGCGTGCCGGGGCGCAGGCTGCCCACGATGGGGAAGAGAATCGGGGCGCGGCGGGGCCACCAGCGCTCGTCGCCCTGCCACAGGTACTCGCGCCCGCCCAGGGCGACGCTCATGAGCTGCGCGCCCATGGGGTCGATGCGGACCTCAAGCCGCTCGCCCGCCTCGCCTGCCTCGTTCGCCTCGCCGCGAATCACGATGTCCTTGCTGGTGTCGCGCTCCAAGATGCATGCCTCCAGATTGATGCGCCGTCGATACGAACGGCCGTGTGTTTGGGCGTGCCGCCGTACCCCGACAGAGCGCCCCGTACCCCGGCTGGTTCGACCGTGCGAGCGGGAATGATCGCACCCCAGACAAACCCGCTACCTCACCCTGTCGCAAGTTCTAATAGGGTGAACAGCGAGTCGGCCGCGCCCCAGCAAGCCCGCCTCCCCCCACACTCGAACGCTAGAAACTCGCGATCAGCCCCTGGCACCCGGCGAGCACGTCGTCCCAGGTAGCCTCGAAGTCGCCCGTAAACCAAGGGTCGGCCACGTCGCGCGCACTGTGGACGTCGCCGCCCTCGGAATACTCCAGCAGCTTGTGCACCTTGCCCTCCGGGTCGTTGCGGAAGGCGCGCATGAGGTGGGAGACGTTCTCGTCGTCCATCACCACGAAGAGGTCCCAGCTCTTGTACTCCTCGCGCTTCACGCGGCGCGCCGTCTTGCCCACGCAGGCGATATCGTGTGCCGCGAGCACGCGCTTCGTGCCGGGGTGGACGGGGTTGCCGATCTCGTCGTCGGTGGTGGCGGCCGAGGCAATGCGGAACTCGTTGGCACGCCCCGCCTTCATGGCCAGGTCACGCATCACGAACTCCGCCATGGGTGAGCGGCAAATATTCCCATGGCAGACGAAAAGTATTCGTTTTAGTTGCATCATGTTGAATTACCTCTCATTACCTCGTATTACGTCGTTACATGTTGTTGCATATTTTGGAAGTTTTCAACATATAGCCCCAAAGATAACCCCAAAGGACACGCAAAAAGGCGGGGCGCCCCGAAGGACGCCCCGCCTGAGTTGTGTCTCTGCGCCGCCTGATGCCGGTTAGCGCGCCAGCACGGCGCGGATGCGGCCGACGCTGCCGGCCTTGTTGAAGGTGTACGTCGGCAGCGTGGAGCCGTCCTTCTCGTAGACGCCGCGCACGCTCTCAAG
>CAVJGP010000166.1:0-5413 GCA_963648855.1 Alistipes onderdonkii
ACCAAGAAGTCCTTCTGGATCTTCGGCGGCGACGGCTGGGCCTACGACATCGGCTACGGCGGACTCGACCACGTGCTGGCCTCGGGCCGCGACGTGAACGTGTTCGTGTTCGACACCGAGGTGTACTCCAACACCGGCGGCCAGGCCTCCAAGGCCTCCAACATCGGCCAGGTGGCCCAGTTCGCCGCCGCCGGCAAGGACATCAAGAAGAAGAGCCTGGCTGAGATCGCCATCAGCTACGGCTACGTCTACGTGGCGCAGGTTGCCATGGGCGCCAAGCCCGCCCAGACGCTCAAGGCCATCCAGGAGGCCGAGGCCTACCCGGGCCCGTCGCTCATCATCGGCTACAGCCCCTGCGAGATGCACTCCATCAAGGGCGGCATGGTGAACTGCCAGGCCGAGATGAAGCGCGCCGTGGACTGCGGCTACTGGAACCTCTTCCGCTTCAACCCCCAGGCCCAGACCGGCGGCAAGTTCATCCTCGACTCCAAGGAGCCTGCGGGCGGCTACCAGGAGTTCCTCATGAACGAGGCCCGCTACAGCCGTCTGACCCGCGAGTTCCCGGGCCGAGCCGAGGAGCTCTTCGCCAAGAACGAGAACGCCGCCATGGAGCGCTACGCCCACCTGCTCAAGCTCAAGGAGATGTACGCCGAGCTGTAAGTCGCGCAGGCAGGCAGCGAGCATAGACACACGATAACAAGAAGCCCGTCGGCCAACAGGTCGGCGGGCTTCTCTGGTGGGCGGGCGGATTGCAACGGGCTACGCTTGTCGCGGCTATCGCGCCCAACCGCGGGTTGCCCACAGGCTCGCAACCAAGGCCCGCATAGGCGCGTCGCTACCAGTTCTTCTTGTCCTTGGTGTGGTCGTGGTTTGCCTTGCGCTCCTCCACCATCTTGGCGAACCACTGCACCATCTTGGGGTCGGCGTGGGAGAAGAAGCTCGAGGTTTTCGTGTCGAGCGCGGCGATCTGGGCCATCTCCTGCGCCGTGAGCTCGAAGTCGAACACGTCGAGGTTCTGCTCCATGCGCTCCTTGTGCACCGACTTGGGGATGACCACGACGCCGCGCTGCAGGTTCCAGCGCAGCATCACCTGGGCGGCCGTTTTGCCATGGGCCTCGCCAATGGCCGCAAGCACGGGGTTGGTGAACAGGCCGCCGCGCCCCTCGCCGAACGGCGCCCACGCCTCGGGCTGCACGCCGTAGGCGGCCTCCCACTCCTGAAGGGCGGTGTTCTGGTTGAGGGGGTGGCGCTCCATCTGGTTCACCATGGGCCTGACGTCGTGCGAGGCCCAGGACGGGCGGCTTTACACGATGATGGAGGTCTGCCGGCGGCTCGACATGACCTACCAGACGCTCAAGTTCTATTGCAACCAGGGCCTGGTGCCCAACGTGAAGCGCGACAAGAACAACCGCCGCGTGTTCGACGCCCACGACGTGGAGTGGATCCGCAGCCTGGGTTGTCTCAAGCGCTGCGGCTTGAGCATCGAGGAGATGCGTACCTACCTCGACCTGTGCCTGCAAGGTGAGCCGTCCATCCCCCAGCGCAAAGCCATGCTGGCCGAGAAGCGAGACCGACTCGTAGAGCAGCTGGCGCAAGTACAGGCCAGCATCGACTACATCGACTGGAAGCAGGGCTTCTACGACGACGTGCTGGCCGGGCGCACGGAGTATTACAGCAACCTGATACCAAGTGGAAAGAGCACCGGCCCAAAACCCTAGACAAACTGTTCCGTGACGCGGCCTGAGCTGATTGGACTGTAGGGATAGCCAAGCGTTTAATGAGCGAAAGCCCCTCCACAAAAGGCGACTCTCTGACGCGCTCCCATCCCATCGGCTACAATGCTGCATACTTTTCCACGTCGAGGGGGCAGGCCCATGCGCTATCTCAACCCGAAACAGCCCAGGCAGGCGCTCCAATTCCTGCTCAACTCCCCCTACGTGGTGGACAAGACGGGCATCCTGTCGGTGCTCGTGCCGTTCATCAACGTGGAGAACCGCTTCGTGTGCGTCACGCGGCCCCGGCGCTTCGGCAAAACCGTGAACGCCAACATCATCGCCTGCTTTTTGACGCGCGGCCTCGACGCGGCCCCTTTGTTCGGCGGAACGGCCGTCTCGCACGACGCGAGCGCCATGCGGCATCTCGGCGCACATGACGTCATCTACCTGGACTTCAGCCAGCTGCCCGACACGTGCAGCGGGTATCGAGACTACATCGACAGCTTTACCGCCGGCGTGGTCGCCGACCTGCGCTCGTCCTGGCCCGAGGCCAACCTGCCCGAGGGCATCGGCCTCACGCAGGCGCTCGAGGAGCTGAACCTGCAGCTCGACAAGTCCTTCGTCTTCGTCATAGACGAATGGGACTCCATGTTCTTCAACCCCCTGTTTACGCAGGACGACCAGAAGTCGTTCCTCATGTTCCTCAAGCAGCTCCTCAAGGGAAAGCCGTACGTGGAGCTTGCCTACATGACGGGCATCCTGCCCATCGCCAAGCACTCCACGGGCTCGGAGCTCAACATGTTCGTGGAGTACAGCGCGGCGGACGACCCCAAGTTCGAGCAGTTCTTCGGCTTCACCGAGGATGAGGTCCGTGCCCTGTGCAAGGCCCACGAGGAGCATGTTCCCAACCCGCGCGTCACCTATGAGGGCCTGGCATATTGGTATGACGGCTATCTCAACGACGACGGGGGGCGCAGGTTCAACCCGCGCTCGGTGGTGCTTGCGCTCAACGACGACGCGCTCAAGTCCTACTGGACCGACTCTGGCCCCTACGACGAGATCTACTATTACATCCAGCACGATGTGGCGGCCGTGCGCGACGACGTCGTGCGCCTCGTTGCGGGCGAGAGGGTCCCGGTAAAGCTTGCTGGATACGCCGCCTCGTCGATGAGCCTGGCTACGAAAGACGAGATATTCTCGGCCATGGTGGTCTACGGCTTCCTCACCTATCACGACAGCTGCGTGTCCATCCCCAACCACGAGCTCATGCTCCAGTTCGAGCGCGTCTTGGGCAAGGAGAGCATGGGCTATGTCGCGCGCCTTGCCCAGAGAAGCGAGGAGATGCTCGCCGCAACGCTGCACCGCGACACCGCCACCATGTGCCAGATCATCCAGGCCGCGCACGACCAGGAGATTCCCCTGCTGCGCTATGCAAACGAGAGCGACCTGGCCGCGCTCGTCAACCTGGTATATCTCGCCGCACGCGACCGCTACGAGGTGCGCCGCGAGGAACCCTGCGGGCACGGCATAGCAGACGTGGCGTTCATCCCCCGCGAAGCGCATCGCCTGGACACCACGCCGTTCATCGTCGAGCTCAAAGCCGGAGGAACGGTCGAGGAGGCCCTCGGGCAGATTCGGCAACGCAACTACACGGCGCGTTTCTCCGACGGCCTGCTCGGCACCGCATCGCCCATCAAGCCCCTCGCGGTCGCCATAGTCTGGGACCCGAAGAGCAAGACGCACGCTTGCGCCGTGGAGGAGCTGGACTAGAGGCGCCGCGGCTCCAAAGCGTCAGCCAAACGAGCCAAGCCCGCGCGGCAGGATTGCCCAGGTCGGTGAGCCATTGGACGGCGGCGGAGTTCTCGACGAGCTTGACGACCTTGTCCTTGTGGTTGTAGTACTTGCCGGCAACGTACATGTCGTTTTCCATCAGCTCGAAGCTGTCCTCGACACCGGCCTCCTTCTGCAGGGGCGTGCCCACGGCCGCCATGTCGCCGCCGTTGAGCGAGGAGTTGCCGCCCCACATGCTACACCGCGCACACTCATAACAGAAGCAAACCCACATTGCATCGCTTCAACCCCCGCTTGAATCAAGCAAAACAAGAGGCGTTTCAACTGACGAATGAAAGGCGGGTGCGAAGCCGGACGCGGGGTGGACGGCCAGGTGATTGCGTGCAAATCCTTGGGTTGTTCCGACCGGCACGCGATGCAGGCCTGGCGCCACAGACGAACAGCCAGGTGATTGCGCGCAAATCCTTGCGGTGTTCCAGATGAGGCGCGGCACAGGCCGGGCGCGGGGCGGGCGGTGGGGTATCATGGCACGCGACGGTTGGACGAAAGGCGGGTTGCATACATGGGCGTGTACCTCAATTCCGGCGTGGCGATGCTGCGCAGGGGTCGCAACTCACACGTCTATGTCGACAAGAGCGCCATGATTGCCCAGCTCAACCGCCTGGTCAATACAGAACAGGAGTACCTCTGCGTCTGCCGGCCCCGGCGCTTCGGCAAGACGATGGCGGCCAACATGGTGAGCGCCTACTATGACCGCACCGTGGACGGGGCGACGGAGTTTGCAGGCCTGGCCATAGCCTCTCATCCTTCGTTTGACGAACACCGCAACCGCTACGACGTCGTCAAGATAAACATGCAGGAGTTCTTGAGCGAGACTCACGACGTTGAGGCGCTGATTGCCTCGATGCACCAAAACGTCGCGCCAGAGCTCAAACGCGCCTACCCCGACCTGGCGTTTCGCGATGAGACCAGCCTCATCAAGTGCATGGACGACATCTTCGCCCAAACGGGCAACCAGTTCGTCATCGTCATCGACGAGTGGGACTACGTGATGCGCGAGGCCGTGGCCGACCACGAGGGCCAGCGCCGCTACCTGGACTTTCTGCGCGCCTGGCTCAAGGACAAGCCCTACGTGGCGCTGGCCTACGTGACGGGCATCCTGCCGGTGAAGAAGTACGGCAGCCGCTCGGCGCTCAACATGTTCGACGAGTACAGCATGCTCGAGCCCTCCTGGATGGCCCCTTACATGGGCTTCACCTCCGAGGAGGTTGAGGGCCTGTGCCGGCAGTGGGGCCGCGACTTCGGCGAGTGCAAGGCCTGGTACGACGGCTACCGCCTGGAGGGTGTCGGCGAGGTGTACAACCCGCGCTCCGTCGTGCGCTGCATGAAGGACGGGCGTTTTACCAGCTACTGGACGCAGACCGAGACCTTCGAGGCGCTGCGCCGCTACATCGACATGGACCTGGACGGCCTGCACGGCAAGGTGGTTGAGCTCGTGGGCGGCGGGCGCGTCGAAATAGACATGCGCACCTACGACAACGACATGACCGCCTTCAACCGCGCCGACGACGTGCTCACGCTCCTGGTGCACCTGGGCTACCTCGCCTACGACGAGCCTCGCCGCGAGGTGTTCGTGCCCAACCGCGAGGTGGCGGGCGAGTACGCCAGCGCCACGTCGGGAAGCGGCTGGCGCGAGGCGGCGCGCAGCATCGCAGAGTCGGAGGCGCTGCTGGAGTCGTTGCTGGCAGGCGACGCCGAAGCCGTGGCGCAAGGCGTTGAGCAGGCGCATGCCGACGTCGCGAGCATCATCGCCTACAACCATGAGGAGGACCTGGCCTGCACGCTGCGGCTTGCGTTCTACTCGGCCATGCGCCGCTGGAAGCTCGTGCGCGAGGCGCCGGCCGGCA
>CAVJGP010000167.1:0-5387 GCA_963648855.1 Alistipes onderdonkii
GCTTCGCGGTGTCGTCGGGCCGCAGGCTCGACACCCTGCGCGAGTTCCTCGCGCCTGTGGCCGACCGCATCGACTTCGTGGCGTCCAACGGCGCGCAGGTCATGGTGGCGGGCAAGCTTGTGGACCGCGAGGTTTTTTCCTATATGGCGCTGCTGCGGCTGAAGAAGGTTGTCGACGCGTTCGATTGCCTGCATATGGCCTTGTTCGACCGCTCTCGCAGCTACTTGCTCGAAAGCCCCGACCATTACGAGCTCGAGGCCGACAAGGATTTGCGCCAGGCGACGCAGGTGGCCGACGTGCCCGACCCCGACACGAGCATTGTGAAGGCGTCTGTCTATTGCGACACGCCCGGCAACGTCATGGACATGGCCTACGTGCTCGAGCGCGAGCTGGGTGACGCGTTCGTGTTCGCGCCGTCGGGTCGCAGCTGGATTGACGTCATGCAGCGGGGCGTCTCCAAGGCCACGGGCCTGCGGCAGGTCCTCGCGCATCGCGGCATCCGCCCCGACGAGGTCATGGCGTTCGGCGATTCGATGAACGACTACGAGCTGCTCACCTGCGTGGGCCATCCCGTCGCCATGGGCAACGGCCGCTACGCCGTGAAGCAGATCGCCGAGCGCGTCATCGGCACCAACGCCGAGCACACCGTGCAAGCCGAGCTCGCCGCCCTCGCTGAATCCGCCGGCCAGGAAGAGCCCCCGATTCCGGATTTGTTCTAGGGGATGTGCCCGCCCTAGCCCGCGTCCCCCATCGCCCTTCGTCGCCCTCATGACCGTCGCGTCACCGGCTCCACGCGTGGGCTACACATGCCTGAGGTATACTCACAAGCCTGAAACGCGCCTGTACGCGCATCACGCCGACGCTTGAGGGGGCTGGCAAGGCTTGGCATCGCCCATCACCGATACGCTGCGCCGCCCGCCCGAGGGCTATGCTGCCTGGCATGGCCGGGTAAGCGCCTGGTGGCAGGCGCAAGAATCGCGGGCGCGCGCTCTGGGCACGGCCTGCGCGGCGCTCAAATACGCCTGCTACGCGCTCTACCCGGCGCTTGTCGTGCTGCTCGCTTGCGATTGGCTGGGCGGAGCGGCCCCTACGGCGTTTCGTCGGGCGCTCCTGCTGCCGGCGGTGGGCTTCACAGTCGTGAGCGTGATGCGCGTGCAGATTGCTGAGCCCCGGCCCTACGAGGCCTGCGACATACGGCAGCTCATCCCCAAGGACACGCGCGGAAAGTCGTTTCCCAGCAGGCATGTGTACTCCATCGCCGTCATCGGGGCGTGCTGGCTCTACCGGTGCGCCCCCATGGGTGCGCTCATCCTCGCGGCGGCGCTCGTCATGGCCTACGCGCGCGTGGTGGGCGGCCTGCACTACCCGCGCGACGTGGTGTGCGGCTATGTGCTGGGCATGGCGTTCGCGGCCCCGCTTTGGATTTAAGGGCCATCGAGGATAGTCTCTGACGAGTGCGGATATCATCGCAGCTAGAAAGGCAGATGCACGGCAACCATGAAGACGAACGAGATTTCAGCTACCGCCACCTCCGCCCAGGGGAGCGCCTCCGCCCGGCCTTCTGCACTGACCCGCCGCCAGGCCTGCGCGGCCCTGGGCACGCTTGCCCTGGGCGCGGTGGGCATGGCGCTCGCCGGTTGCGGCGAGCAGGCCTCGCAGAGCGCGACGGTCGTGGCCGACGCCGTGCCGCAGGAGACGGCCATCATCGGCGACGGCGCGGCGGCAAACGCCGCCTCGAGCTCTGCCACCCAGGCGGCCGGCTCGACTGCCGCCACGACGCAGGCGACCACCGCGGAGGGCAACAAGCAGGTAAGCGCGAGCGGCGCCACGTGCGTGCTGCGCACCGAGGAGGAGCGCATGGCCACGAGCAACAGCCTCAACGACCAGCTTCCCGGCAGGCATGTGTGCTTCCTCACCTTCGACGACGGCCCCTCCACGAACACCCAGCGCATCCTGGGCATTCTCAACGATTACGGCGTGAAGGCCACGTGGTTCGTGAAGGGCACCTGCGGCAGCCTCGAGGAGCTGCCCGGCATCTGGTCGCAGGGCAACCAGGTAGCCATCCACACCTACTCCCACGACTACGAGCAGGTCTATGCCAGCGCCGACGCCTACTGGGCCGACCTGCACCAGTGCGGTGACGTCATCGCCGAGCAGATCGGCTTCGCGCCCACGCTCGTGCGCTTCCCCGGCGGCAGCGTGAACGACTTCAACACCGCCGTGCGCTCTCAAATCATCGAGCAGATGAACACCGACGGCTACCACTATTTCGACTGGAACGTCTCGTGCGGCGACGGCGCCGACCACGCGGCCGACGACCTCGTGAACTACACCATCTCCGAGGCCGACGGCGACAACTCCTGCTGCGTGCTCATGCACGACTCCGCCGCCAAGGACACCACGGTGGAGGCCCTGCCGCGCATCATCCAGTACTTCATCGACAACGGCTTCGAGTTCGACGTGCTCCTGAGCGACACCTTCGGGTACCACTTCTAGAGGCGCAAGCGAAAAGCGGCGGGGAGGATGACCTTCCCGCCGCCGCCTGACTTGCGCGCGATTCATACCGGCTGGCTTTATTGGTCAGCCGGCTTTTTAATATGGGCAGGATATTGTCAAGCGGCAAGAGACGGCCGGATCCCATTTCTGGCTTGCTTGTTCAGGAAGACGGGCCCGTCTCGTCGCCGAGCTACCGAGCTCGCTTGCCCTGCGCAAACAAAAGGCGCCCCCGAACCTGGCCGCGAGATGCGAGCCGAGGGTTCGGGGGCGCCTTGCGTTAACTGACGGGCGTGCGGGTGCGCGGGTGCGCTTACCTGCGCCCGCTCGCCTTCTGAAACAGCCTACGCTACCAGGAAGAACTTCACCACGAAGATGGCGGCGATGACGTAGGTCAGGATGTACTGCTTGCTGGCCTTGCCGGAGCACACGTTCATCACGGTGAAGGTGATGAGGCCGATGCCGATGGCGTGGCCGATGGAGCCGGAGACGGGCATGGCGATGAGCATGAGCGCCACGGGCACCACCTGGTCGAGGTCGTCCAGGTCGATGTTCTTGAGGCCCGAGAGCATGATGACGCCCACGTAGATGAGGGCCGCCGAGGTGGCCGCCGAGGGGATGATGGCGGCGATGGGCGCGATGAACATGCACGCCAGGAACAGGATGCCGCAGGTCAGCGAGGTGAGGCCCGTGCGGCCGCCGGCCTCGACGCCCGAGGCGGACTCGACGAAGGTGGTGACGGTGGAGGTGCCGGTGCAGGCGCCCACCACGGTGCCCACGGCGTCGGAGAGCATGGCCTCCTTCATCTGGGGCATCTTGCCGTTCTCATCGAGCATGCCGGCGCGCGAGGCGGTGCCCACGAGGGTGCCGATGGTGTCGAACATGTCGATCATGCAGAAGGTGATGATGAGCGTGATGGCGGTGAACCAGCCCATCTCGACGAACGTGGCGAAGTCGAACTTGAAGAGCGTGAGGTCGGCCATGGCGCCGAAGGCGGGCAGCCAGGAGGCGTCCTGCAGGCCCGCGAAGGGGTCGACGCCCAGGAAGATGGCCTCGCCGGCCCAGTAGATGACGGAGGCCGCGAGCATGCCGAGGATGACGGCCGCGCGCACGCCGCGCTTGGCGAGCAGCACGATGATGAAGAGGCCCAGGAACATGGTGACCACGGTGAGCACCATCGTGGGGTAGGCGTCGCCCATGTTGGTGGCCACGGTGGTGGCCGAAAGCGAGCCGAAGAAGTCGCGCATCACGTAGTAGCAGTTGCCGTTGGAGTCGTACACGCCGGCGTTGGAGCCGATGCCGATGTTGAGCAGCATGAGGCCGATGGCGGGCGCGATGCCGGTGCGCACGCCGTAGGGGATGGCGTCCACGAGCTTCTCGCGCACGTTGCATATCGTGAGCACCAAGAAGACGATGCCCTCGGCGAGCACGATGACGAGCGCGGCCTGGAACGAGGCGACGTAGCTTGCGCCCGTGAACGACGCGATCTGGGTCACCACCAGGGCGAAGAAGCTGTTGAGGCCCATGCCGGGAGCCAGGCAGAAGGGCTTGTTGGCCCAGAAGGCCATGCAAATCATGGCGATGCCCGAGGCCAGGCACGTGGCGAGGAACACCGCGTTCCACAGCTCGTCGCCGCCGGCCCTGAAGCTGGTGAGCAGGTTCGGGTTCAGGGCGATGATGTAGGCCATCGTCATGAACGTGGTGAGGCCGGCGACTATCTCGGTGCGTACCGAGGTGCCGTTCTCCTTGAGCTTGAAGAGCTTCTCCATTTCCCTTCCTTTCGATAGCAGCCCTTTTGTGGGCTGGTGTCACAGGAGCTCTGTGCCGCGCACGGTGGTTCATAATAGCCGTTCTGTGACGATATCGTTATGGTGTGTGCAGGTTTGTGCGGATTGCGCATGTTTTTGGGTGGAGTGAATACTTTGGAACTTCTTGCGCCGGCAGGTGGAAAAGAGCAGCTTGAGTACGCGATCCGTTTCGGGGCCGACGCGGTGTACCTGGCCTGCGAGCGCTTCGGCATGCGCCGGCGCGCCTCCAACTTCAAGGTGGACGACCTGGCCTGGGTGTGCGCCTACGCCCACGAGCGCGGCGTGCATGTGCACCTCGCCTGCAACACGGTGATGCACGAGGCCGACTTGCGCGAGCTGCCGGGCTTCTTTGAGGCCGCGCAGGCGGCGGGGGTGGACGCGCTCATCGTCTCCGACATGGGGGCGTTCTCGCTGGCCCGCCGCCATGCCCCCGGGGTGGAGCTGCACGTAAGCACGCAGGCGAGCGTGTGCAACTCTGCCGCCGCGCTTGCCTGGCACGAGCTGGGCGCCAAGCGCGTGGTGTGCGCCCGCGAGATGTCGCTGGCCGACATCGCCGCCATGCACGCCGAGCTGCCCGACTCCCTGGAGCTTGAGGTGTTCGCGCACGGCAGCATGTGCATGTCGTACTCGGGGCGCTGCATCATCTCCGACTTCCTGAACGGACGTCCCGCCAACGGCGGCCACTGCACGCAGCCCTGCCGCTGGGAGTGGAAGCTCGAGGAGCCCTCGCGGCCCGGCGAGGAGTTCACGCTGGAGGAGGACGAGCGGGCGACCTACCTCTTCAGCTCGCGCGACCTCAACATGCTTGAGCACCTGGGGGAGCTTGAGGCTGCGGGCGTGGACTCGGTGAAGCTCGAGGGCCGCGGGCGCGGGGCGTTCTACGCGGCCACCGTCACGGGGGCCTACCGCCGCGTGCTCGACGGCGAGAGCGCAGCCGAGGTGGCCGGCGAGCTGGAGACGGTGTCGCACCACCCCTACGGCACCGGCTTCTTCTTCGGCCCCGCCCACCAGGCCCCCTACCTGCGCCAATCGCAGTCCGAGTGGATGTGGGTGGCCGAGGTGCTGGCGTGCGAGGAAGTGGGGGAG
>CAVJGP010000168.1:0-5217 GCA_963648855.1 Alistipes onderdonkii
GCTGTGCCCACGCCGCCCGACCCCCTGCCCGCCGCCATGGCGAGGCTTGCCGCGACGTACGGTCTCACCGCGCGTGAGGAGGAGTCTGCGACGTACGTCGCGCGAGGCTACAGCCTGGAGAAGACCGCGGCCATGCTCGGCATCTCAATCAACACGGTCCGCACGCACATGCGCGCCGTGTACGGCAAGCTGGAGGTCCACTCCCGCCAGGACCTCATCGACCTGGTCGAAGGCCTGCGCGATGACTCGTGCGACTAGGCTTCCCGATAAAAAGCCAGTTCAGGCTGTCAACTCGTCTGTTGGATGCGAAGCTCGTCCGTAGCATGCGAGCTTTCTGTGCGCCTCCTGCGGGCATGAACCCGTCCCTTTCATGCGACCGGGCTGGGAGCGGCGCGGCGTAACGTGTGGCTCAGCGGCGGTGTCTGGCGCACGTTGGGGCAAGGCGCCGCCCGATATCCGTTCGGACGCCTGACGATGCGCTCGCAGGTGCGGTTTGCGTTGCGTCAAAAGACGTTCGATGAAGTGAAAAGGGGTCGTTACCATGCAGCTCGATCGCAGGCAGTTCGTTTCCGGTGCAGCCGTCGCCACCGCAGCCGTCGCGGGCATGTCCGCCGCAGCCGTCGCCGTCGCCGACGAGGCCGCAGCCCCGGCCACGTCTTGGCGCACCCGTCCCGAGGCCATCACCGACATCGCCCAGACCGTGGACGCCGACGTCGTGGTGGTGGGCGCGGGCATCGGCGGCGTGTGCTCCGCCCTCAAGGCCGCCCAGGAGGGCGTGAGGACCGTCGTGCTCCAGAAGAGCGCCTACGTCCTCACGCACGGCGGCAACTTCGGCGCCATCAACGACCGCTTCCAGAAGGAGGCGGGCAACCCCGAGATCGACCCGATGGACATCCTCCAGCACCACCTCAAGTACAACAACTACCGCCCGCAGTTCGAGTACGCCAAGGTCATCTTCGCCGAGAGCGCCGAGACGCTCGAGTGGATCGCCGACTCCACGGACACCACCTGGACCCCCAGCACGCCCGGCAGCAAGAACATGATGGACTGGGACAACACCACGTTTGTCACCGGCCACACCAATTCTGCCGGCAAGGCCATCGACCTGGCCAACGTCATCTTGGACAAGGCCGTGGAGCTGGGCGCCGAGGTGTATTTCAGCACGCCCGGCGTGGACCTGGTGACCGACGAGAGCGGCCGCGTGACCGGTGTCATCGGCAAGGCCGAGGACGGCAGCTACATCCAGTTCAACGCCACCAAGGGCGTCATCCTGGCCACGGGCGACTATGGCAGCGACTACGAGATGTGCGCTGAGATGTGCCCGTGGGTCGTGGGCACGCACAACTACTACTCGCCCAACGACAATACCGGCGACGGCATCAAGATGGGCGTGTGGCTGGGCGCCAAGCTCGAGACGCTCCCGCATACCAAGATGGCCCACATCCACAACAGCATTGACGGCACCAACCTCACGGACTCCCCGGTCAAGAGCGACCCGTTCCTGTGGGTCAACCAGGACGGCAAGCGCTTTGCCAACGAGCACATGGAGTACGCCATGGTGTGCAACACCGTGCGCGAGCAGCCCGGCGACGTGTTCTATGTCGTGCACGACGCCAACTTCTCCGAGCAGCGTCAGGCCTTCCTCAACCCGCGCGGCGCGGTGAAGGACGAGGCTGTGGAAACCGCCATCGACCTGGGCTACACCGTGAAGGCCGACACGCTGGAGGAATGCGCCGAGGCCATGGACATCCCGGCCGACGCCCTGGTGGAGACCGTCGCCCGCTACAACGAGCTCGTGGCCGTCGGCGCGGACGAGGACTTCGGCAAGCCCGCCGAGGACCTGAAGCCCATCGAGGTCGCCCCCTTCTACGTGACGCGCACCTACACTCCCATGGACGTCACCATGGGCGGCCTGATGGTCAACACCAAGATGCAGGTGCTCAAGGAGGACGGCGGCATCATTGAGGGCCTCTACGCCATCGGCAACACTGCCGGCGGCTTCTACGGCGGCATCGACTACGACCTGGAGGTCGATGCCTTCTCCCTGGGTCGCGCCGTGACCACAGGACGCCTCGCCGCCAAGTACGCCTGCGAGGAGTAGGTAGCCGAGCAGGTGCCCGAGAAACCCGCTGTCGCGGACGGCGGGCGTGCGACAAGACAGGGTAACAACGACGGCCCCGCTCTCTCTGGGATTCTCCCGGAGGGAGCGGGGCCGGTTTGGTTGCTGGGCAGGTGCCGTGCGTGCTCCTCTACTGGTTTGTCCTGCCTACTCCCCGGTATTCTTGACATGCGGGGATCAATCATTTGTGCGCTTCTGCGTTGATGGCTTGGGCGACAATGGCCGGATCCTTTTCGGAGAGCTGGTGACGATTTTGATGAGCGAGGTGCTCCGCCTGTGCGTCCCATGCCTTCACGAGCCGGGCGTTCTCGTCGGTGGGCTGCGCCTTGAGCAGGCAGTCGCGCAGGTAGGGTATGTTGAAGCGCACCGCTCCGCGCTCTGGCGCGATGATGACGCCGTTGTTCAGTAGCGTCTGACGGTACGGCGCGCAGTATCGCGGCGCATGCCTTTGCCGGTGGAGAGCTAATTCTCACCCCGAGGAAGAATCGGCGCACTCGACACCACTTTCCGCCGCGGGGCAGCTCGATAGACAAAACTTGCAAGCGTGACAAGTTTTGTTCATGCGATAGTCAAAACTTGCACGAGCGACAAGTTTTGACTATCCTTGCGCGAAGGCCGACCAGGGGAGGGGCGATGATCGTCAGGCAGAAGTACCTCGACAGGCTCATTGCGTTCCAGGACACCGACCTCGTCAAGGTCATCACCGGCGTGCGGCGCTGCGGCAAGTCCACGCTGCTCGAGATGATGCGGGAGCACCTGGCCGCGCAGGGCGTCCCCGCCTCGCGGCTCGTCACGTTCAAGATGGAGTCCATGGAGTTCGCCGACGTCGCGGACTACCGGGACCTGTACGAGCGCGTGAGGCAGCGTATCGCGCCGGACGGGAAGACCTACCTGTTCTTCGACGAGCTCCAGAACGTGGACGGGTGGGAGAAGGCGATCAACTCGCTTCGCGTCGACGCAGGCTGCGACATCTACGTGACGGGCTCGAACGCTTTCCTGCTCTCGAGCGAGCTCGCGACCCTGATCTCGGGCCGCTATGTCGAGATTGCCCTGCGCCCGCTCGTCTTCTCGGAATACCTCCAGTTCCGCGGGGCGTCTTGGGGCGCGGCGGGGAGCAAGAACGCCGACGTGGCCCTGTTCGAGGATGGGTCCTTCGCCACGCTGCGCAGCCTTTTCGACCAATACCAGACCTACGGGGGGTTCCCCTATCTCGCGCTGCGCGAGCCCGATGCCGAGACGCACCGCGACTACATGCGCGGCATCTACCAGACGATCATCGTGCGCGACATCATGATGAGGGCCCAGCGCAGGTCGCTGCGCGGCGTCAGCGACCGGGGGGTGCTCGAGAGGATCTGCGCCTTCCTGGCAGACAACGTCGGCAATGAGACGTCGGTCAACAAGATCGCCGGGGCGTTGCAGGCCGAGGGGGCGACCACTAACAGGGCGACGGCGGACTTCTACATATCGACCCTGGTGGAGGCCTATCTGTTCTCTCGCGTCCCCCGCTTCGACATCAAGGGGCGCGAGCTGCTCAAGACGGGCGGCAAGTACTACATCGTCGACTCGGGGCTGAGGAGCTACCTGGACTCGTACCGCGGCACAGACCGCGGGCGCGTCCTGGAGAACCTCGTGTACAACCAGCTGATATACGATGGCTACGACGTGACGGTGGGCCATTTGCGCGCGGGCGAGGTCGACTTCGTGGCGACCAGGCCCCGGGAGCGCGTGTACGTGCAGGTGACCGAGGACATGCGCGACGAGGACACCCTGCGCCGCGAGCTAGCGCCCCTGCGCAAGATCGGCGACGAGTACAGGAAGGTGGTCGTCGTGCTCGACGGCACCTACCCCTCGGACGTCGACGGCATCGAGATCGTGAACGCGGTCGACTTCTTCCTGCACCGATGACGGCACGCTCGACGTCTACGTCATGTTCGGCGTAGGGCCCCGCAATGCTTGAGTTTGCATTGTAAAGTGTGCATAATAGGCACAGTATCGGCATATAAAGGAGCCTTGTATGCTGTTCGAGTACGACCCAGCCAAGAGCGCCTCGAATCTGCACAAACACGGTATCGACTTTGAGGACGTGCAAGCTGTGTGGGACGACCCCTATGCCGTGGATGTTCGCTTGGGGTACCTGGACGAGCCCCGGTGGCTCGTCATTGGATTTGCCCACGCAGAGTTGTGGTCGGTGATCGTGACGTATCGCGGCGAGGAGGACGAGACGGTGCGCATCATCTCGGCGCGCAGGGCGACGAAGAAGGAGGCTGACGTCTATGCAGGAAATCACCGCTGAGGAGCTGGAGCGCAGGTTCGATGAGGGCGAGGACATGACGCCCTTCATGGACATGGGAACGATTCGTCGGGTGGGCCGACAGGACGGCCGCAGGCGTGTGAGTATCGACATGGCTGGTGAGGCGCTTGAGCGCCTGGATGCCTACGCTGAGGAGTACGACGTGCCGCGTCAGGCCCTCGTAAAGATGTGGCTCATCGAGCGCATGAACGAGGAAGATGACCGCAAGGCCGCACGGGGAAGGACAGCGGCGGCGTAGCGCAAGCGGTTGGTTTACATGGGGGCTGCCTAGCGCCTCAAGTCGAAGACGATGAAGGTGGAAACGCTCTGCCAGACCGCCGCCGAGCTCGGCTACACCGTCCAGCTTGTCCCGTCCGACGACGCCGAACCGATAGAGATCGAGGGGTAGGGGCCATGGAACATCAAGGGCTCTACCAGGGGAGGAACACACGATGAGGGGCGAGGCCAAGCCGCTGGTGAAGATGATGACGGGCGCTGACACGCGCTTCGTCATCCCCGTGTACCAGCGCAACTACGACTGGAAGCGCGAACAGTGCAAGCGCCTCTTCGACGACCTCGAAGAAGTGGTTCGCGAGGAACGCCCGTCCCACTTCTTCGGCAGCATCGTATCCAAGGCGTCGATGGAGCGTCGCGTGCTCATCGACGGACAGCAGCGCGTGACCACCACCTTCGTGCTACTCGCCGCACTCTGCCGGCAGGCGGAAGCCGGCGCCATCGCATCGGAAGACCCCAAGAAGACGGCACGCTACATCCGCAACCAGTGGCTCATCGACGAGTACGACGAGGT
>CAVJGP010000169.1:0-5207 GCA_963648855.1 Alistipes onderdonkii
CTCCAAAAGCTCGGCGGCGCGGTCGGGGTCCCACCTCACGTCCCAGGGGGAGCAGCCGTCCAGTCGGTATCCGTACTCCTCGATTCCCACCCACGTGGCCTCCGCGATGGGCACGAGGCCCAGGGCGAGCCACTCCCGCGCAGTGCGGTTCCTGCTTTCCCCTGCCGCCTCCTTGAGGTCGCCGACGAACCTCGAATGGTCCCAGACGCCCCAGCAATCCCGGGCGATGTACCTCCGGTGGAAGTCGCGGACTGCGAGCGGCAGCGACCACAGCCACCTCCGCGCCTCGTCCTCGGTGAGCGACGCCGCCCCCGGGCCTGGCCCGCCTTCGACCTCGAGCCGCACCCGGACGTACCTGCCCTCCTCGTGCCCGTCGGAGCGCCATGTCACGCCCCCCATCTCCTCCGCCTTGTCGCACCAGGCCTGCACCTCGTCGGGCTGCCCCCACACACTCACCCTGATCATGGCGTCCTCCGTTCGCCTCGTCCCGCGCGGCCCGCCCGCGCGGCTGGCTCGCAGTGTGCGCCTAAAATCTTTCAAGAAAAAGCCTGTTCAGAAGCGTCGCGGCGTGCCATCGCGCGCCCGGGCATGCGCATGGCGCGCGCACGAGAACACGGACGCGCGCGTATAGGGGCCGATGAAAAATTTTTTTCGAATTCAATATCGGCCGCGCCGGGGGCCTTCGCGTGCCGAGGGTGCCGGGTATCCGGCGCACCTGAGAACCGCCGTACCCATGAACCGGGCGGGGGCGCGGCCCATTTAGGCCCGGGCGGGGCTTGACAACCCACCTGCCTGGCCTTTCAGATGCGCAGGCGGCGCGGCGGGGCTGCCGCACCCATGCACCGCCGTCCTCATGTCCCTCTCGGGCCTCTCCTGCCCTGCCATGGTCAGCGCCTCCCCTCGTCGCCGCCGTCGCCGTTCTTATTCGCCGCCTCGCCCTCCAGCGCAGCCTGTTTAGGCTTTGCCGCATCGGTGTAGACCGTCAGCAGCTTTTGGTACTTTCGCCCGCCGCCCTGGCTCATGAAGGCGGGGTTGATGACGTAGCACCCCGGCCCGCGCATGGCGATGATTTGATGCTTTACCAGGATTTTCATCACGCGGTTCATCGTCTGGATAGCAACGCCGCACTCTTTCGCAAGCTCTGTCTGGGTGGCCAAGATAATCCCCGTGTCAGGATCAAATTTGTCCAAGACCTGCCGTAGGCACTGGGTCTGCTTGCCACTCATGTCCTCAAGCACGTCGAGTAAGTCTGAGAGCATAAGCTTCCACCAATGCTCCCCCGGCCTTCCAGCATCCACGCATCGGCCTACGACCAAAATCGGCTCGACATTGCCGGACTCGTGCACGGCGTAGGCCGCGATTACCTGGCCGGGTGCAACGTCATCAGTGTCCACCGGCACAAGTGTGTCTTGGCGGCAATAGGTCATGATGGGGTCTGAGCTGGGGGCCGTGATGGCCTTGAAGGCGTCGAGCTGCTGAGGGCTGAGTGTGATTTCTCCGGCCATGCCACAGTCACTTTCATTCCAGAATAGGTAACAAAGATTCTAAAATTAATGATATACAATTCTAGTAAAAATAGAAGCGCAATGATGAAATTTCATAATGGGGATTATGATTCTTCACCATTCCCGAACCTAAAAAATGCCCATCTACCAGGTGTTTTGTAAAACGCCCCTTCTTATATCTGATAGGGGGTTTGACCTTGCTCCCGACCCTTGGAAGGCGGCACTTCGCAGGGGTGGCCCACCGCGCTCGCGAAGTGCGGGGGGACCCGCCCCCCCGCACCCCCTCGGTCGACGCCCCCGGGTTCGAGGTTTCAAAGGGCGAAACCTCGAACCCGGGGGCGTCTTCGGCAGGCATGAAGTGGGTGTGCCGTGCGACGTTTTGCTCTCCGAGGAGCAGAAGGCGACAAAGGAGCTGAGCAGGCTCGACCAGGGGGACTACAAGGCGGCCCAAAAGGCCGCCTTTTGGCATTTCCGTTGATTGCGCTACGCGCCGTCTCGCAGCGCACTCATCGCTTCGAGGGCCGCGCTCGCCGCGTCCTGCGCCTCCCTGGCGGCCGCCGCCGCCTCGGCGAAGTCGGGCAGGGGCGTCTCACCCGCGCCGTCGGACGCGCACCACCTCCGCGCCGCCTCCTGCGCCGCCTGCCTCATGAGGGCGCGTGCGTAGCTGTGCGACACCTTGACGCCCGCCCGCTCGTGGACGCCCGCGCACTCCTCGGCGAGGGACGCGAGGGACTCCCTGGCGACGCGCAGGGAGTTTACGAGCGAGCTGTCGAGGATGAGCGTCGCGCGGTCGTCCTCGCGCGTGAGGCGCCTGTAGCTGGCGACGGCCTGGTTGAGGTTGGTGCCGATTCGGCGAATCTGCACCACCACGGCGTGCCAGAAGAGCGGGTTCACGGGGCACGCCTGGGGCCGCTCGTCGGGGCCGCGCTGCGCGTCGGCCGCGAGCAGCAGGCGGATGTAGTCGGAGCGCGAGAGCGCCCCGTCCTGCCCGCCGAGCTCCGCGCGGCGGCGGTCCATGGTGGCCGCCTCCTCGTCGGTGAGGCGCGCCTGGAAGACGATGGTCCTCGCCGCCACGGCGGCCTCCCTCCCAAAAAGTCGAACGAAGTGAGCGCCATCAAGGGGTTTTCGCCGCCTTCGGACGAACGGAGTGAGGCTGGCGGCCGCCATGGGGCAAGCTTGCGAAGCAAGTTGCCCGTAGTTTGTGCTGCAAGAGGCGCGTAGCGCCGATTGTAGTACAAACTACCTATCTTGCTGTAGTGAGCGCACAAGGGGGCTTTACGAGCCTGACGTAAAGCCCCACGGCCCCCAAAAGGGCCCCTCCCCGCGCCCCCGCGCGGGCAAGACGCCGGAAACCCCCGTTTCCGGCGAGAAGATGTGGCGCATGAGGCCGAAGGCCGAATGTGCTACATCTTCTGGGTCTTGCTGGTCCGGCGAGTTCGGGGGGCCTAACCGTGTAGCACATCAATCCCGGGGCCGTATGTGAGATCTAACCCCGTCTATAACCCCGTGCGCCAGCACGCCCATCAGGCGTCTTTGAGCCACTTGATGACGGTCGGGCGGGACACGCCCAGGGCGCGGGCGATCTGCGAGTGATTCGCCTCCGGGTGCGCTGCGGCGTACTCGCGGACGGCATCCCGCTTCGTGCCGCTGCCCTTCGGACGCCCCTGCAATGCATGTCCCGCATCATCGTTCAGCATCTCAAGATTCGACCTAGCCATTCGGAGATGCAGCTCTTGCCGCCGACCGTTCCTCTTGTTCGGCGGCATCGGCACCGCCGTGATGCGCTCCAAGTCCCTCCTGGGGAAGGAGACGTAGCGCAGGTCGAGACACTCAAGGGCCGATTCGACCTCGCGGTCGCCGCCGAAGGGGTGCTCGGGGTCGATGAGGTTGAAGTAGGGAATCAGCGACTCCATGTCGGCCCTCACCCGCTCGCGGTCGGTGATGCCGCACTTCACCGCGAAGACGGCGAGCGCCATCAGGCAGAAGTAGCGGTGGCGGAAGCTCGCCCCTCCCGGCTGGCGCACCCTCCGAAGCCACCAGAGGTACAGGTCTTCCTTGACGGGCCAGGGCCTGCGCCGCCTCGGCTCGCCGCCCACGACCACTTGCTCGTACCAGTCTGGAAACTTCTCCTTCGCCTGGTCGAGGGTAAACTTGGTATCGCGCCACAACTTCGAGGTATCGACGCGGTGCTCCTCGGCGACGAAGAGATTCAACTCCTCGACCGTGGTCGGGTGAGGGTCAAGCCTGAAGGCGCGCACGGCCGTGCCGACCTTCGTGCGCCCGCCTATGACCCTGAAGCCCTGGTTGATGCCCTGGTGTTGGACGTGCTGCCACTCCGTCGAGGTGTAGTAGTTCCACATCAGGTCGGTCAGCGCGTATTTCAGCTCCTTGAGCTGCACCTTCGTGTGTGGGTAGAGGCTCAGGGGCTCCTCGAAGACGTAGTAGAGGTGGACGTTGTGCCCGCTGAGGGTCACGTACTGGGGCACCGGGTAGAGGCCCCTGCCCTCACCGGTGTCGCCGAAAGCACCGTGGAGGAAGGCGTTGAGGTGGGTGTCGTCCACGCCGTCCAAGTCGAAGATCATGGCGCACATCTTACTTTGAGCCTCCGAGGTATTTGCCTTGCCCCAGTAGGTCAGCCCGTTGATGATTGCCCAATCGGCAGTCTGCATCTCCCGAAGCGTCTCTTCAAAGGTGTCCTCGAGCAGGATTCGCCTGCGCATCTTGTCACCGAAGCTACCAATAACAAGTGGATTTGCCTTGTGCTCGCCCGTCCCATCCCCGCTGCGCTGAATGAAGCCTGAGCCAAGCTTAAAGATGTCCGTATAGACATCCATGGCAGAGGCTTCGACCCCACCATAGCTAAGAATCACAGCATCAAATGACACGCTCACACACCTTCAAAAAGTGACGTCAAATGGTAACAGTTAGCCTGCCCTAAAACCCGGGAAACCTTCTTAGGGACGTTATACTATCAATAGAATTATTTTACACTTTTGGCCTCTCGGCGGCAAATTGATATCTACCGCATATGTACCTTGATAGGGGCCTGCAAACCCCCGATGAGACGGCTCCGGATGCGCCCGCCGCCAGGGCCAAAATGGGGGCCCAGGCCCCTTTTCTGATAGACTCACGACCCGCCAGCGACAGACCGCACGCGGGCGGCACCGACCCCAAAAGGAAGGTGCAGCCATGTAGGGGAGACTCGGTGGGAGAGTTTCATTTCGCTGTAGGACGGGGTAAGATGGACCCGACGGCAAAGCTCACGCTGGGGAGCTGGGCAGCGCCGTTACGCAGACATCAGGGGAAGGGCCGTTCGACCTAGCGTCGGCGGCCCTTCTTCTTTTTGCCCTTCGCGGTGCGCCCTCGTGCTTTGGGCATGAGAGCGAAGACGGCAGCGAGCAGGCCAAGCAACGCGGTGACGAGCTTGACGATTTCGGTGGCGAGTTCCATGGGCAGACACCTCCCCCCGTTGAAGGATGGTGGCGCTGCCAGCACGCGGCCTGCCGTCGGGCCGCGTGCGATTGTAGACCATGCGCCGCGCGCCTGCATGCTGGATTGCAGCGAGAAAAGGGCTGGCCGCGCCTGCGACCAGCCCTTTTCTCGTCTCTCTACCACCACGGGCGCCCGTCTCCGTCGCCCGGGTCGGCCTCCAAAAGCTCGGCGGCGCGGTCGGGGTCCCACCTCACGTCCCAGGGGGAGCAG
>CAVJGP010000170.1:0-5169 GCA_963648855.1 Alistipes onderdonkii
CCTTCTCCACCAGGTCTATGAGTTCCTGCTGGGAGTGCACGCCGAGCTTGGCGTAAATGCGCTTGATGTAGGTCTTCACCGTTTTCAGGGGCTCGAGGTCTCTGTGCGAGCGCTTCAGCTTCTTGACATCCCTCTCAAAAGGCTTGGTGTACTCCGGGCACAGCATGATCAGATTCCCAAAGAGGCGAACATCTCATCGGCATCCTTGAAGCGCGAGGGCTGTCCCGACGCCATCATGGCGCGCGTCTGCGCTATGGCCTCCAAGCTCTCGTCGCTGGGCTCCTCGCGGGTGAAGCTCAGGGGGATCTCGTGAGTTCGGGCCATCTGGGCCCAAAATGCACGTGTTGCACTGGCCAAATCGAGTCCGTAGCTCTTGGCGACGGCTGCCGCCTGGTCGCGGATGTCCTCTTCGACGCGCACCGCATATGAGACGGTCATTTCGAATCTCCCTCTTAGACGTTTGCGCTTGTCGTTATGTATACCACGCATGCAAACGTTGAGCGAGATTTTCCGTGCCTTGTTGTGCCAGGTAGGGTAGTGCCGAATCAATGCGGCTGGTCTAAGCCGGCCGTATTACGCCGAAGAGCGGGGCGCGCCTGGGTCTGTTGAGGGCCGCGTCCATGGCCCCCGCCCTGCGCAGGCCGTCCTCTCGTCTCCTACCTACCAGCCTTCTTGGCCATCCGCTTGACGGCGGCGTTCAGCACGAGGCGCTGCAGGGGGTTGGGGCGCTGGGCGGCGGCGTTGTGCAGGGCGTTGGTGAACTCTACCAGCAGGTGCCAGGTGTGGCCCTCGAGCATCTCCTTGGGCGCGGCTTGGGGCAGGTAGACGCCCAGTTTCACCTTGATGCCGTCGTCGCAGGGCTTGAACTGGTGAAAGCCTACGAGCTTGGTGTCTACATGACCGTTGGCCAGGTAGGTGTTGCCCATCATGCACATCACGGTGTCGGCGTCTGGCTCGACGGGCCTCCAGTCGTCCTTGCCCGGCTCCAGGTACAGGTAGCTCGGCTCGCCGTACATGCCGAAGGTCTCGATGATGGTCTGGGCGCCGCCCGCGCCGGCCTCAAAGCTGTAGTGCTCGGGGTGGATGCGCGAGGGTTCTGCCAGCTCGTTTGCCCGCAACATGCTTTGGTTGAACAGCATGAACATGGGAAGCGTGATGCCACGGGCATGTACCTCCACGATGCCTTGCTGCAAGTTGGCGCGTGCGGGCGACTCGCGGGCGATGTCGCGCCACATGGCGTCGCTTTGCCGGATGCTGTCGTGCAGCAGCTCGCGCATGCCTTCGCGTCCGATGCCCTCCTTGGTCTGGGCGAGGGCGTCTTTCGCCTGCTCAAGAGGCAGCTGGCAGGCCTGCTGCACGGATATCGCGCTGCCGTGGTGCAGCAGGGTCGCCCCTGCGTCTGCCATCTTCTTGAACGCCACCTGGTAGCGCTGCGCCTCCATGGCGCGGATGCGCTCCTCGCTCACCACCTTGCCGCCCACGGTGAAGGTAATCTCATAGCCGTTGCCGTTGCCCATACGTGCCCCTTTCCCTAAAATGCAACTCTGGTTGTATAAAGAGTGTAAGGGCAGCTCAGCAGCACGTTAATACGTCGCTTTGCGCAGCTTGGTAGCATTTGGGGGCAGTATGGCAAGGCCGAGGAGGGACGCAGGCGCCGCGCCCATGGACAGGCGCATGCTCGACGCCTTCGCGCAGATGGCGGCGCACATGCCGATGTCAGAGATAACCGTGGCCGCCGTGTACAGCGCGGCCGGCTGCAACAAGACGACGTTCTATTACCACTTCGCCACGTTCGACGACCTGGTGGGCCGCTACCTTGACGAGCTCGACGCGGAGAACCTCCTGGAGCACGCGTTCCAGGTGCTCATGAGCCAGGGGGCGCAGGGGCTGAGCGAGCGGGAGCTCGCGCGGCTTTCGGGCAGGTACGACCACCTGTGCACCCTGATGGCGCTCAACCCGCAGGGCACGTTCGCCCAGCGCATGCACCAGATCCTGCGTCGCCGCGTGACGTTGGCCCTCGGCGTCGCCTCCGCCCCGACGCCCCGCCAGGAGATGCTCGTCGAATTCGTAACAGGCGGCGTCGCGTCGCTTCTCGCCTATCGCGGCAACGCCGGCAACTCCATCGAGCTGTCCCAGCTCGTAGGAGCCTTCTACGCCCAGATCGTCCCCGCCCTCGTCCAGGCGGCAGGGGAGGAGGATGCGTAGACCAACGATCCCTCCGGCGCGCGCGTCCTGGCACCCGCGGGTTTCTGCACCTGCCCGGGGTTGCCGGCCGGGGCCCGGCGTGGCCTGCGACCTTCCGGGAGCTGTCGAAGCCCGTTGATTTCCTGGACTGCTCTTCTAGCCGGGGCGCGCGTCCTCTGGGAGCATCGCGCCGCATACCGGGGCGTGGCGGTATGGCGGACCCTGGACCCGTTTGTGGGGGAAACGCCAAGGGCGGATACCGGCGGCTGTCTCGCTACGAGGGCGCCCCGCCGCTACAGCCTCCACTGCCGCACGAGGGTGGCGTTCGCGTCGGGGGCGGGGTCTTTGACGATGTATTCGCGCAGGTAGGGAACGTTGAACATCACCTTGCCGCGGCCGGTGGCGATGATGGTGCCGCACTTGAGGAGCGACTGGCGAACGCGGCTCACCTGTTGGGGCGTTTTGCCCAGCTCCTGGGCAATGTCGGCCGTTTTTGCCTCGCGCTGCTCGTCGAGCACCTTCGACATCGCCGCGAGATAGCGGCGCTCTTCGTTGGCCCTCTCGTCGAGCATCGGCTTGAGGGCCCGGCGCTCGTAGGCGGCGATGGCGAGCGGCGCCGCCTCGGCCACGTCGTGCTCCGTGACCTCGTAGCGCTTCGCGTCGATGTTTCCGTTGACCCAAGCGATAAGGTGATATCCCAGAAGCTGCATCACATAGGGGTGGCCGTAGCTGCGGCTTATCAGCTCGTCGAGCGCCTGGGCGGACACCGAGAGCCCGCGGCATCGGGCGAACGTCTCCTCGAAGGCGTCGCGCACCTCGGCGGGCGTCAGCAGCCCCAGCTCCTCGTGCACGGCGCGGCGCATATACGTGCAGCCCTCATAGCGGATGACCTCGTCGTATGCGTAGGGCAGCCCCGCTACGGCAAGCATGACGTCGAACCCCTTGCGCGAGGCCATCTGGAACGCGTCGCAGATGAGCGACATGTCGTGCTGCGAGATCTTCTGCACCTCATCCACGGAGACGAAGATGCCGTGCGGCTCGGCCTGGCAGGCCTCGAGGAGCGCCAGGGTCAGGTCGTCCTCGTCGAAGCGGGTTGTCTTCGAGTTTGAGACGCCGCCGATTTTGCCGCCCGAGCCCAAGACGCCGACCTCGACCACGGGGCTGACCGTGCGCGTCACCTTGTCGTAGGGGATGAGCTACTTGAGCAGGCTGCCGACTGCGTTTTCGGCGCTCGCGTCGAGGACCTTGCGCCTCGCGCGTCCCGCCTGTGCCGAGAGCTGCTCGAGCAGCGCCGTCTTGCCGCTGCCGCGATTGCCCGTGATGAAGAGCGCCCGGTCCTCGCTGCCCTTGTCGAGCATGGCGGCCTCGAAGCGCGTGAGGATGCCCTTGCGGCCGAAGAACACGTCGGGCTTGCCGCCGAAGACGGGCGAGAACGGATTGGCAAACACGGCAGCCTCCTTTGACGGGCGTGTGAGGGTCTTTCTACATGCAAGGGCTGCTATATACGAAATATACGGAGTATACAAAGCAATGGGAGAATCTACCCCTTTCGTGTGTGGTGCCCTGTTGTGCCATGCGTGCGCCGAAAAGCACGCCCAGACCCCAAACTTGGATGAGATACTCAAATTGCATGCAGCTTTAGAGCGCCCGAAACAGGCCGCTCAAGAAAACCCCAGGTAGATTGCCTGTCTTAATTTCACCCCGCATGTCGCGCCCGATTTTCTGCATGCAATTGGCCCATCTTATCCACGAAAGCTGCTTCGCCGGGGTTTGCGGTCAATGTCGCCCTCCTTCAGCAGCCGCGCGTAGTCCTGGCTTTGGTGGAAGGGGCGCACGACATATACCGACTGCCCCTCCACACGAAAGATGAGCAGATAGCGCAGGACGGGCGCCTTGCGGTAGCCGGCCGCGTGCAGGCGAGACTCGTCGACCGCCGGGAACGAGAGGGGCAGGCTTTCGAGAAGGGATACCTGCCTCTCGAGCTCCGCCAGGAAATCGTCTGCGGCCTTGGGCGAGTGAAGCGCTTCGGCAAGGTAAGTGACGGCCGACTCCACGTCTGCGGCGGCCTCGGCAGAGAAACGGACGCTATAGGCCATGGCGCTGGCGAATCTGGGAGATGAGGTCGCGCGCCTCAACGGTGCGGCCTGCGGCGATGTCGGCCTCGCCCTTGTCGATTGCCTGGTACAGGTCGGCGCGTGCCGCCTCCATCCGCAGGGCTTCGTAGCGCTCCGGGGTCATGACGACAAGCTCCTCGTATCCGTTGCGCGTCACGATGACGGGGCCGTCGGCCTCACGCACCGTGCGCACGAACTCGGTTCCGTTCTTGAGCTCCTTGATGGGAACGCAAACTGGCATGTCTCTTCCTCCAACGGAACGTTCTGGACGCCTGATGCTGAACGTGAGGATACCATAATTATGGGCCCGCTGTTCTAGGGGATTGGGATGCCTGCCTGTTCACTCGTTGTGCGCTCGCCCTGTCCTTTTGCGGCATGGCAAGCCACCTGCGCTGCGGAGGTGGCGCCGTGGACCATGACGGCTTGCAGAATCCGGGCGAGCTCGTCGGCACCGATGGGCATACCGCCTCGGTGCCAGTAGGCCACCGACGAGGTCATGGCGCCTAGGAGGCACTCGGCGAGGATGTCCGAGCCCGGGACGCGGGAGTCCAAGGCGAACCTCTCCATGACCAGGGGTTTCACCCGCTCTTTGAGGCGGATGGCGAACGAGGGGTCGCCGTGGGGGCCCAGCAGGGCGTCGAGTTGGGCGCCGTGCTCCCGGTACAGGGCGGCTGCCCTCTCCACCGCCTCTGCGCCTCCCATGCTCGACGCCACCTCCTCCAGATACGCGCGCAGCTGCTCGATCAACTCCTCCTCGGCTTGGTCGAGCAGGTCGTAGATGCTCTCGAAGTACTCGTAGAACGTGCTGCGGTTGCAGCCGGCGGCGTCGGTGATCGCCCTCACCTTCATCTGGCTCGGCGGCATCTGCGAG
>CAVJGP010000171.1:0-5154 GCA_963648855.1 Alistipes onderdonkii
GCGTGGCGGGCAGGGTGACGGAGGTGGCGCTGCCGTAGTAGCCGTCGATGACGTATACCGTGTCGCCGTCGTCGCTCGTTGACTCGTGGTAGGACCAGTCGCCCACACGGACGCTGCTGTCGGACTGCGCGGAGATGCCCTCGTCGTCGGAGACGGACTCGTCGTAGTCGGCGAACGCCCCGTCGGCGGCGGGGTCGTAGCCCTCCACCTGCGAGGGGTCCGTGGCGATGCCGAGCGCCTGCACCTGGGCGATGGGGTCGCCCGAGGCGAGGGCGGCGTCGAGGTCCGAGAGCGCAGCGGCGTCGCCGATCATGACGAGCGACTCGGGGGCCGAGGCGTCGGAGAGGGGTACGGCGTCGTCGGCGGAGGTGAGCAAGTTGTCCGTGGCCGCGGCGGGCGTGCTTTCGTCGGCGGGGAGAGTGCCGTCTGCGGTCGAGGAAAGTGCGTCGTTGGTGCTGGTGAGGGAGCCGTTCTCGTCGGCCGCGGCCGCGCCCTCGCCGGCAAGGGGCGAGTCGCCCTCGCTCAGGGCGTCCGCGCTTGCGTCAATGAGGGCAGCCTCGCCCTCGTCCGCGCCGAACGACACCTCGTCGGGCGAGACGGCATCGAACGTGACGTCCACGCTGGCGGAATTGCCCCCAGCTGAGAGGCTCACGCCGGCGGCTGCCTGCGCCCCCGACTCATCCGCGTACGCGGGCGCATAGGCGCCCATTCCGAGCGGCTCCCATGCCAGCAACGCCGCGAGCGCTATCCCGGCGAGCGCCTGGCGCAGCCTGCGCTCTAACCTGCGTGTTCGAACCATACGACTCCAATCTCTCGGGCCGACATATATGCCGACATGATAGACATTTGGCCTGCGCCTTGGAGATTGGATGGAGGGAAGCGCCGCAGCGTTTAGGTCAGCGGCTTGCAGAAAATCCGGTGTCCGGGGAGGAAGGGGGCGCACATGAAAGGCGCAAAGGAAGAGTGGCAAAGCGGCACGCCGGGCTGCTTGGAGATGCCAGATGTCCTGGGGCGCCGTTGGCGTGGCTGGTTTTTACGGGTGATGTTCAGACAATTGCGACGGGCTGGTCTGCGCAATGAGAGGCGTGCCCTGCGAGGGCATCGTGAGGCATACCTTGTGGTGGAATGGCCACCAAGACGAAAGGCGCGCCCTGCGAGGGAATCGCGGGGCGCGCCTTGATCGTGCCGATCTATGCCGCTAGGCGGCGATTGCGTCGAAGGACGCGAGGTCAGACAGGCCGTCGGCGTTATCGGGGCCGGCGGGCGTCTCGGTGATGTCGGCCGCGTCTGCGGACGCAGGCTCGCCGTCAATCGCGCCCTCGGACGCGTCGGCCAGCTCGTCGGCGGAGGTGTCGCCCGCGCTGGGCTCCACCACATCGAAGGTCGCGTCCGCGCCAGCCCCGCTGCCGGGCGTCACAGCCTGGTCGCCCGCGTCACCAGCCGTGCCCACGTCACCCGCGCCGCCAGTCGCAGCCGCACTACTCGTGCCACCCGCCTGCTCGTCCTTCTCGCCAGCGCCCGTCAGGTCGGCGGCGAGCCCGGTCGTGCCGCGCCAGGCTGCCAGCTCGGCCAGGGCATCGGCCGCCAGTGGGCAGCCGCGCAGCCCGAGCTCCTCCAGCGCGGGCAGGCCCGCAACGTCGAGCGAGGCCGCCTGCGTGCCCGAGAGGTCGAGGTAGCGCAGGCAGTCCAGCCCGCCCAGGGCCTCGTCACCCGCGAGCGTCAGACCCGCCAGCAAGTTCCCCGAGGCGTCCAGGCTCGCGAGCTTGCAGCCGCGCTCGAGCATCAGGCCCTCTAGCCTCGTGCGCCCGTCGGGGTCGGGCGTGCCGGCCTCGGCGTCGCCCTTCCAGGAGAGGTTCGCGCTCACCACGTCGGCGCCTTCGATCTGCGCGGGCAGCGCCAGCTCGGCGCTCTTTCCCGTGTAGCCGGTCACGTACACGCCGGCGCCCACGTAGCGCCCGCCCAGCTCGCCGTACGCCTGCCCGAACACGTACGCGTTGCCCTGCGCATCAACCGCGCCCTCGGGCACCAGCACGTACGCCAGTCCCTGCTCGGTCTGCCCGTACGTCACCTGCGGGGCCTGAGCGTCCTCGAACGTCACGTCGTCGGCGTCTGTCTCGGCCTCGGTGTCGCCTGCGGCGTACCCCGCCTTGTCCAGGTAGAGCTCTTGCGTCCGCACGAAGATCTTCGCCGCCATCGCGCGGGTCGCGCCGCCCTCCGGGGTCAGCATGGGCGCGCCGCCGCCCTGCACGCCCGTGATGACGTTGGCCGCCGCGCACCACACCATGGCGTCGCGCGACCAGTCGGGGACGGCCCACGTGTCGCCGCAGGAGTAGAAGTTCGAGGTGGGCGGGTTGTCCGTCTTGATGCGGGCGTACTTGGCGAAGCGGTACACCATTGTGGCAAGCTCCTGGCGGCTCACCTGGGCGTCGGGCATGAATTTGCCCTTGTAGGGGCCGTCCTTGTAGCCGGTCACGATGCCTTTGGCGTAGCACCACGACACTGCCGCCTGCGCCCAGTGGCCGGACACGTCGGGCAGGGGGCATGCGGACGCGGCGGGCTTGCCCGAGATGCGCCACAGCACCGTGGCCACCTCGGCGCGCGTGATGGCGCGCTCCGGCTCGAAGTAGCCCGTGTAGTTGCCGTACGCATCCTCCGTGCCGTGCATGAGCCCGATCTTGGCCGCCTGGGTCACCCAGCTGGCATACCACTCGCTCGGGGAAACGTCCTTGAACGAGGCGGTGTTCTTCTGGTACCACTTGGCATAGACGGTCAGGTTGGACTTGACGACGTCGGTGAAATAGTAGGGCTTCGTGAGCGCCGAGTCGCTGTACCAGCCCAGGAAGCCGTATCCAGACTTGGTGGGGTTGGCGGGCTTGTTCGGAGTGGACCCGCTGGCCACTATCTGGCTTGCCACGCTGGAGCCGCCGTTGGTGTCGAAGCTTACCGTGTGGACGGTTTTGGTGAGAGTCTGCTTCACATCGCCGCCACCCGCGCTGGCGGTGAGCGTGAAGGTGCCGACCCCCGTGACCGTCAACGTCGGCGTGGAGGTGCCGAGCTTGGCGCCCGTGCCGGAGAGCGACCACTTGACGCAGGAGTCGTCGATGCGCGTGAGCGCCCCCTTGCCGTCACCCCAGGGGTAGGTGCAGAGGGCGTAGCGCTGGGGCGTGCCCGTCTTCAGCACTGCGGTTGCGTTCATGACGCTCGCCCCGTCGCTTGTGACGGGGATAATCTCGAAGCTGCTGCCGAAAGCCTTTAGACCGTCGGCGGTGACGTACACCTTCATGAGCGTGTTCGACACGTCGGCAGGCTTCGAGGTGGTGGTGGCCGTACTCGTGCCGAAGCACTGCACCCAGAAGTACTGCCCGCTGACCTTCACGCAGCCGATGCCGATGGACTTGATGCCGGACTTGAGGATGTTGGCGCGGTGGCCCGGGGAGTTCATCCACTGGTTCATCACCGCTTGTGCCGTGCTGCTGCCCGAGGCGATGTTCTCGGCCGTCATCTTGGAGCAAGCGGTGAAGCAGGTCCATCCTGTGGGACGCGTGTGGTCAAAGCAGATGGACGTCTCGGCGGCGCGCTGCATGGCCGCGTCGAGCAGGTCGGCGTCCATGGTGAGGGCGGAGAGGCCCTCCTTCGCGCGCTCCTGGTTCACGAGGGTCAGCACCTGCCAGGCGAGGCTGTAGCTCTTCTCGCCGCGCACGACCAGGGCGCTGGCGTTCGAGTAGTAGCCGTCGGACTGCTCATCCATGTACGAGGGGTATTTCGGCGTGAACGTGCATTTCTCGAACGCCTCGTTCGACACGAACCTGAGGTTCTTGCCGAAGGGGAAGCTCGTGAGCCCCGTGTTGTAGAACGCCAGCCGGTAGATGTATCGCAGCCCCGACCCGCCCGTGACGCTCTTGAGCGTGGGGATGTTGCCGAACGCGCCGTAGTTGAGCTGCTCCACGCTCGCCGGCAGGTAGACGCTCGCGAGCTTGGTCTCGCTGAAGCAGGCGTTGCCGATGACGCGCAGCTTTGATCCCAGCGTCACGCTCGTGAGGCTCGAGCAGCCGAAGAAGCACTCCCAGCCCGCCTTCTCGCCCAGCTCCTCAAGGTTGTTGCTGATGCGCACGCTGGTCAGGCGCGTGCAGTACCCGCAGATGTAGCCCTGCACGTGCGTCACCGAGTCGGGCATGTCGAGGCTGGTGATGCTCGTGCCGTAGAGGCAGTACTGCTCCATCGTGGTGAGGCCCTGCGGCAGGACTATTTGGGAGAACGTGGTGTTGTTGCGCATGGCGTACGAGCCGATGATCTTCACGCTGCTCGGCACCGTGTACGTGCCGCCGCCCAGGTCGGACAGCTGCGCGTAGAGGATGGTGCCGTCCTTGGAGAGGAGGGCGCCGCCCTCCACGCGGTAGTTCTTGCAGCCCGAGGGCACTACGACTGTGACATTGGTGCAGCCGCAGAGGGGGCTTATATGAGTAGTCACCTTGAATGTATCTTTGCCTGAGGTGACGGTTTTTGTGGATACCACGGGCTCGAGGTCTGTGCTTAGCGTGAGCTTTGTGAGGCTGGAGTTGTTGAAGGCCTCGTAGCCGAGGGTCTTCACGTGCGCGGGGAGGGTGAGCTCGGTGATGGGTGTCTCGGCAAACGCACAGCTCCCGATGGAGGTGAGTTGGGAGTTTGCCGCGAACGTGACGCTCGCTACTTTTGTGTTGTAGAACGCGCTTGCACAGATCTCCTTGATGGAGGCGGGGATGGTGACCGACGTCACCGTCTTGGGCAGACCGGAGCTGCCGAACAGCACGCCGTACATCTGCTTGCCGCCGAGCGTGGCGGGCAGGGTGACGGAGGTGGCGCTGCCGTAGTAGCCGTCGATGACGTAGACCGTGGCGCCGCTGTCGTCCTTGGACTCGTGGTACGACCAGTCGCCCACGCGGACGCTGTCGCTGGACTGCGCGGAGATTTCCCCGTCGTCTGAGGCGGCGAGCTCCTCGTACTCTGCGGGGTCCTCGTCGGCCGCCGGGTCGTAGCCCTCCACCTGCGAGGGGTCCGTGACGATGCCGAGCGCCTGCACCTGCGCGATGGGGTCGCCCGAGGCGAGGGCCGCGTCGAGGTCTGAGAGCGCGGCGGCGTCGGGGAGGGGCGCGACATCGGTGCCGTCGGCGAGCGTGC
>CAVJGP010000172.1:0-5133 GCA_963648855.1 Alistipes onderdonkii
CGCGCATGCAGGCGTCGGCCCCGGAGTCGCAAGCCACGACGAGGCGGCTGCCCTGCGCGAGGGCGCGAAGAAGGGGCAGCGCAGGGGCCTCGGGAGAGCCGCCCACGACGAGAGCGACGGGAGACGTTGGGTCGCAGGCCACATCGGGGACGGAGACGGCAGAAGGCACGGAAGCCGCGACGGATTCAGAAACGGCGGCCAGGATGGCGGCAGGGCCGGGGTCCGCCTCGGGAGCAGAAGCAGGGGCAGTGCCCAAGATTGCGGCAGGGGCGGGGTCCGCCCCGAGGACGGCGCCCGAGATAACGGCAGGAGCAGGGACGCCCTCGCTTTCAAGCGCGGTAGCCGCCTCGAAGGCAGCGGCGGACGCACAACCCCCATCTGCAAGTCCGAGAGCGTCGATATGGCGGCGCACGGGGGCCATATGGTCGAGCGGGCCGTTGCCCCTCCCCAGCTCAAGGCCGGCGCGCAGGCATGCGGTGAGGTAGGCCTTCGCGCGGCGCACTGCCTCGGGCACCTCGAGGCCAAGCGCCAGGAAACACGCGATGGCGCTCGACAGCGTGCAGCCCGTGCCGTGCGTGCCGCGCGTCTGCACCGCCTCGCCCCGCAGGACGATCGGCTCGTCTTGCCCCGGCAGCAGAAGCACGTCAGTGGCGCACTCCTCCCCTGCCAGGTGGCCGCCCTTCACCAGGACCGCCCCCGGCGTGGTACGGGCGATGATGCGCGCCGCCTGCGCCATGGAGACGAGGCCCTCGGCGCCCGCATCGATGCCCGAAAGCGCGCTGGCCTCGGGAATGTTGGGCGTCACCACCTGGGCGAGCGGGAAGAGCTCGGCCACGACGCTCGACGCCGCCCCCTGTTCCATGAGCGCGGCCCCGCTCGTGGCCACCATGACCGGGTCAACCACGACGTGGGCAGCCCCGTGACGACGCAGGCCCTCGGCTACAGCCCGGGCAATCTCGCCGCTCGACAGCATGCCGATCTTCACCGCCGCAGGCACGATGTCCTCGAACACGGCGTCTATCTGGTCGGACACGAACTGCGTCGTGGCCTCCTGGATGGAGCGCACCCCGCAGGTGTTCTGGGCGGTGAGGGCCGTGATGGCGCTCTGGCCGTAGAGACCCAGCGCGGCAATCGTCTTGAGGTCGGCCTGGATGCCCGCGCCTCCCGAGGAGTCGCTGCCGGCGATGGTGAGGACGGACGGGAGCTGCATGATGCCTCCAGAGATGAGACAAGGCCCGCGCAGGCCGCGCCAAGGTGGCGAGACGTGCGCGGGCCAGGAGAAACGAACGATATGGCGAGAGTGGGGATAGCAGGCAATACGCAGCGTGCGGCGGCATGACGACGGCGCGCCGCGCGGCACATCTCCACGCGGCACGGAGCATCCCCGACATGCCCACGCCACACAGCACCGAAACCGCGCGGCCCCCGGAACGGCGGCGCGCCGCCCGCCTGCGCCTTACGCCTCGCAGTGGTGGGGCCACGCCCCAACGGCGCGGGCGAGGTCGCAAGAAGCCTGGCGGGGATCGTCGGCGGCGAAAATCGCCGACACCACCGCGACGCCGGCCGCACCAGCAGGGCCGAACTCAGCGACGTTGCCCAGGTTGATGCCGCCGATGGCCACCGCGGGCAGGGGCGTCGCCTGCACCACCTGAGCCAGACCCGCAAGCCCCACATGCTCGGCGTTGCCCTTGGTAGGCGTGGCGTAGACGGCACATCCCAGGTAGTCGGCGCCCGCCTCGAAGGCCGCGCAGGCCTGCTCGGGGGTGTCGGCGCTCACGCCGATGATGGCGTCGGGCCCCAGGAGCTCGCGCGCCTGGGCGCAAGCGAGATCGGACTGGCCCACGTGCACGCCATCGGCCCCCACCTCGAGGGCGCACTCAACGTCGTCGTTCACCACGAAGGGCACGCCGTGGGCGCGGCACACCGCAAGCACCTCACGGGCAAGCTCGCAGCGCCGCTCGTGCGTGACGTCCTTCTCGCGCAGCTGCACGAAGGTGACGCCGCCCGCGATGGCCTGCTCCACCACGTCGACGAGCCTGCGGCCCCCAAGCCAGCGCGAGTCGGTGACGACGTAGAGGGCAAGCGAGGCGGGAAAGCCCGCACGCTGGGCGCGGACAAGGCGCGCCGCATCGGCGCAGACGGCAGGCGCAGGCGCGGCAGGATTAGATGAGGTCATAGATGGCCCCGCGCTGCGCCGTCTCGGCATCCATCTTGAACACCTCGTCGATGAGGTAGTTGGAGTACGTGGCGTTGCCGACGCCCTCCTCCAGGGCGCGCTCGGCCGCGAGCTTGCCGGCCAGGCCGTACATGCAGAAGGCGGCCGCCACGGCCTCCAGCTCGTTGCCGGGGTTGGCGGCCACATAGGCGGCGGTGATGCCCGAGAGCATGCAGCCCGACCCCGTGATCTGGCCCATGAGCCTGTGGCCGTTGGAGATGACGTAGGTGTGCTCGGCGTCGCTCACGAGGTCGATGACGCCCGACGCGGCCACGATGGAGCCCGACGCCTTGCTGAACTGGCGCACGAAGCGCACCATCTCGTCGAGGTTGTCCTGGGTCACCACGTCGTCGGCCGCGACGTCGACGCCGCGCGTGGTGGAGGTGCCGGCGGCGAGGGCCTTGATCTCGCTCATGTTGCCGCGCACGACGGCGATCTTGCGCTGGGAGAGCAGCGTGGAGGCCGTCTGGGTGCGCAGCTTGCTGGCGCCGGCGCCCACCGGGTCGAGCACGATGGGATGGCCCAGCTGCTCGGCACGGGCGCTGGCCAGCACCATGGCGCGGATGGACTGCGCGTTGAGGGTGCCGATGTTGACGTTGAGCGCCCCGCAGATAGACGTGATGTCCTCCACGTCGTCGGGCTCGTCGCTCATGATGGGCGAGCCGCCGGCCGCGATGATGACGTTGGCCACATCGTGCACCGTGACGTAGTTCGTGATGTTGTGGACAAGCGGGACGGTGTTGCGGACTGCTTGGATACGGTCGGCAAACATGGGCGCACAACCCCTTTCTGCTCGTGCCGCATTACCGGCACGGTCGTCTCGGTCGCAGGCGCGCCTCGGCCTGCCTCTCAGCCGCCTGCCGCGGCTCCCGACGTATATGAAGCGCCATCAGGCGCAACAAGGTATCGTAAAGCATATGGAACACGGGACGCCACCGTTATTTTGCCAACGGTATTGGATACAGTAGTTTCGGCAAAAACGAAGGCCTGCGCCCAGGTGGGGCGCGAGAAGGCAGATGAGAGGGTATCCAAATGGCACGCTACGATTATCGCTGCACGTCGTGCGGCAAGGTGTTCGAGGTCTCCCACGGCATGCGCGAGCATCCGCAGGTCGTGTGCCCCGACTGCGGGGCCGCTGCCTCGCGCGAGTTCTCCGCAAGCGGTATCGTGCTCAAGGGCAGCGGCTTCTACAACACCGACCAGCGCGGCAAGTCCGGCGGCACACCCGCCACGGGCGCCGGCAAGGACTCCGGCGAGGCGTCCAAGGCCAGCGGCGAGAGCAAGTCGGAGAGCGCAACCGAAAGCAAGCCCGCCGAGAAGCCCGCAGCCGCGAGCAGCACGAGCGCATCGAAGAGCGAGTAGACGGGCGCCGGCGCGGATCTTCCCACTAGATGGCTCGATACCCCGCGCCTCAATCCCAATCCACCAAGCAAGCCGCACCACAAGGGGGCTGGCTCCGGAAACCGACTCCGGGGCCAGCCCATTTCTGTTAGAGGCAGGCGCGCCATGCACACCCGTATCGTATAGCGCAGCGCGCGATGTCGCTCAGGCCAGGGTTCAAGCAAGCCTGAAAATAGCGATTTGCGACAGGAGCCAAATCGCGACAGTGCACCGCACGCGTGGGCGGGTAATCTCAGCCTCGTCGGGCAAGCGCCCAAGGCAGCTAGACATGGGCGAACTCTCTTCCTTGGGAGTTGCTAGGGATGGCCCGAAACGGAATTCTGGCATCGCGGGCAGGTACAGGCACACAGGAGGGCAATCGCGATAGCGGCCGGCGATGAAGGCCGGCAACCAGCAAGGCGCGTGCGAGAAAACTGGGAGATGTTGCCGCGGAATCGGGGTTCTCCTACCATCGTCGGGCAGTCCATGCCGCCCAAATGAGGCGAATCCGGCACATTGACGTGCACCGGCGCGGCAAAATGCTCGTTGAAAGGCGCCTCATCTATCCAAGTGGGCCGAATTTCAGTCAAATGCTTCCCCGCATCACATAACGCTTGGTAGGAGAACCCCTTTTCCGCGGCGGTATCGGGGCATCAAGAGCACAACCGCAATCAAGGCAAGCAAAAAGCGCGAGCCAGGAAACCCCGGCCCGCGCTCGCTTTCACGAACTCTGGTGCGACTCGACGTTACTCGGCAGCCGCCGCGTAGATGGCTGCGATATAAGCGCCGGTCTGAGTCTTGCCCATGCCATGGGTATGGTGGCCGCCGGCACACTCGCCGCAGGCGAACAGGCCGGGAATGGGCTCGCCCACCGTGTTAAGCACCTGGCGATGGGCGTCAGTGCGCAGGCCAGCAAGCGTGTCATGAGGAATGGGCGTCGACCAGGCGGCGTAGAACGGACCGGTCTCAATCTTC
Organism: Alistipes onderdonkii; assembly: GCA_963648855.1. GTDB lineage: Bacteria > Actinomycetota > Coriobacteriia > Coriobacteriales > UMGS124 > UMGS124. Next base: position 4,571 of record CAVJGP010000172.1, read on the forward strand.
ATCGTCATGGACTCGGCAGAACGCCCGAAGGCCTCATCGGTGCCAGAATCGACGGAGGCGTTGTATGCCTCGACCGCCGTAGCCAGCTTCTCCGGGTCCATGGCGTAGCCCTCGTAGTACTTGTTGACGACCTTCTCAGCCAGCTCCTCGATGGTATCGGCCTTGAAGAAGTAGCCGTTCTCCTCGTCGACATTGGGGTATTCGCAAACCCAGCCACGCGACTCAGCGGTCTGGGAGTCAAAGATGGCCCAGATGGGCCCGCCGACACGGGCGAGCTTGCCGTTCTCATCGGTGATGAGCGTGGAGGCCATGGCTGCGGCGAAGTAGTTGTACATGCCCTCGCCGTAGTTGGCGGCACCGCCGCTGCTGCCGGCAGCGAGGTCCTCGTTGACAAAACGATCGCCGAGCATGTTCACCTGGATGATTCCGTCATAGTCCGAGCAGGGCAAACCGATGCCGCCGCACAGGAGGAAAACGTCCGCTTTCTCGCCCCATACGAGGTTCTGATAACCGTAACGCACACCGAGGTTCTTGTCGACCGTGAAGGGCCACTGGCACTGAGC
>CAVJGP010000173.1:0-5044 GCA_963648855.1 Alistipes onderdonkii
AACCCCTGACCCCTTGACTGCCAGTCAAGTGCTCTCCCAACTGAGCTACACCCCCGAAGGTGGTGGGCGTTGCAGGATTTGAACCTGCGACCCCTTCCGTGTGAAGGAAGTGCTCTACCCCTGAGCCAAACGCCCGTGAAATGGTGGAGATGAGGGGATTCGAACCCCTGACCCCTTGACTGCCAGTCAAGTGCTCTCCCAACTGAGCTACACCCCCATGGGATATGTGGTGGGCGATGAGGGATTCGAACCCCCGACCTTGTGCGTGTAAGGCACCTGCGCTAGCCGCTGCGCCAATCGCCCGGGCAGGGTTGCAACTTTAGCACAACCCAGGCGCAATCACACGCACATACGGATTCACCACAAACTCGGATGCGCTCCCTCGCATGCCCCCTCGGATGTGCGACCGTGCGAAACCCCCACGCGACAACCCTGGACTCCCCGACACGAGCCGCGCGAGGCCGCACACCTGCCGCTTTCACCCCGCCGTCCTACCTCTTCGGACGAACCCGCCCCTTGCGTGCCTGCCGCTCTCGCCCGGCCGTCCTACTTCCTCGGGCGGGCCTTGCCCTTGCGCGCACGCATCCCCAGCCTGTCGGCCAGGCGCAACAGAAACAGCTGGTAGGGATGGCGGGCGAACACCTGGTTGCCCACGACGAGCGCCGTCAGGCTCACCAGGCACAGCACCAGGGTCGAGGCGCCGTGGGCGGCGAGCAGGCAGGAGAAGCCCAGCGCCACGAGCGCGGCGATGCTCACAAGCCAGTTGGCCGCGTCGCGCAGGAAGATGCCCGGCACGCACAGCACCACGAGCGCCGCGCACGCGCGCATCCACACCTCGTCGATGGGTTCCCAGCCAAGCACGAAGTTGGAGACGAGGTCGGCCAGCAGGGGGTCGGATCCCATGAGGCTGCTCCCCAGGGCCGTGCCCGCGCTGGCGAGCAAGAGGCCCGCGCACACAAGGCACGTGAGACCCGTCTCGCTGCACGCGCGGTCGCGCAGGCGCATGCGGCCGGCCACGCCCCGGCCCTCCTCGGCACCCGAGCCCTGCGCCGGGCGCATGTCCTGCTCCACCTGGGCCGACTCGGCAGCGGGCCCGCGCGAGGCGCGCATGAGCACGCCGCCCACCAGAAGCGGGATCCAGTACATGAACGCGCGGTAGCACAGCACCACCGACAGGGCCAGCGTGAGCGGGTAGCCGTAGCCGGCGAGCACGGCGGCCGCCAGGCCCTCCACGATACCCGCGCCTCCCGGCGTCACGTTGAAACTGTTGAACACCAGGGCCGTCACGTAGGCCGCGAAGAGCGCGTCGAGCTCCACCACGTCGAAGGCGTAGCCGCAGGCCACGAAGGCCAAGGCATCGAAGGCCATGGCCACCACCATGGACAGGTACACCGTAAGGCTCCGGCCGGGGTTGCGCACGAGCGAGGTGGAGGCCGCGCTGAAGGAACGCACGAGGTTGTCGGCCCAGGGGGCGGGCGCCTTCTTCACGAAGGGCAGCTTGGAGCAGGCGCGCGCCACGAGCCGCTCCACCGCACGCAGGGCGCGCTGGAGCTTGCCGGGGGCGAGGTGCCCCAGGGCAAGCAGCGCCACGAAGGCCAGGGCCGCGCAGCCCACCACCGACCCCACCGCCACGTCGCGCACGGTGAGGGTGCCCGCCTGCGCCATGAACCAGAAGCCCAGCAAGATGGCGAGGAACATCGCCAGGTAGAAGCAGGCCTGCGTGAAGAGCGTGGCCGTGGTGGCCGAGCCGGTGGCCACGCCGCGCCTGCGGGCCACCTCCACGATGCAGGCAAGCCCGCTCGCCCCGCCCGAGGGCACCACGGTGTTCATGAAGACGGCCTTGAACCAGGCGGGGAAGGTCTGCGAGAGGGGCACCTGAGCGCCCACCACCCTGAACGAGCGCGTGTAGGCAAGCGCGTGGAAGCACACGCGCCCCAGCTCGAAGCACGCGCCCAGCACAAGCACGCCGGTGGCGCCCTGCATGAGGGCATCCACCACGGCCGCGATGTCGTCGCGGCGCGCGAAGGCGAAGAGCGCCAGGGCGCACAGGACGAGCACCGTGAGCTGCGTGCGCTTCGAGGGCTTGCGCCTTCCTATGCCGCGAACCCTAAGCTGAGCCATCTGCCTGGGGAAACGCTAGTTCTTGAGCGAGTTGAGGGGCGCGGGGATGCGGCCGCCGCGATGGGCGAACACATAGCCGGCGTGCTGGTTGATGGGCTGCACGGGGGCCTTGCCGAACAGGCCGCCGAACTCCAGCGTGTCGCCCTCCTTCATGCCCACGGCGGGGATGACGCGCACGGCGGTCGTCTTGTTGTTGATGACGCCGATGGCCATCTCGTCGGCGATGAGGCCAGCGATGGTCTCCACGCTCGTGTCGCCCGGCACGGCCACCATGTCGATGCCCACCGAGCACACGCAGGTCATGGCCTCGAGCTTCTCCAGGCTGAGCGCGCCCGCCTCAACGGCCGCGATCATGCCGGCGTCCTCGGACACGGGGATGAACGCGCCCGACAGGCCGCCGATGGAGGAGGTGGCCATGACGCCGCCCTTCTTCACCGAGTCGTTGAGCATGGCCAGGGCCGCCGTGGTGCCGGGGCCGCCGCAGGTGCCCACGCCGATGATCTGCAGGATGTCGGCCACCGAGTCGCCCACGGCGGGGGTGGGGGCCAGCGAGAGGTCCACGATGCCCATCTGCACGCCCAGACGGCGCGACGCCTCGCGGGCCATGAGCTCGCCGACGCGCGTGATCTTGAACGAGGTGGCCTTGATCTTCTCGGCCACGGTCTGCATGTCGGCGGTCTTGGGGAGCTGCTTGAGGGCGGCGGCCATCACGCCGGGGCCGGAGACGCCCACGTTGATAACCTCGTCGCCCTCGCCCGAGCCGTGCACCGCGCCGGCCATGAAGGGCGAGTCCTCCACCATGTTGGAGAACACCACGATCTTGGCCGCGCCGTAGCAGTGGTCGTCCACCGTGGCCTCGGCGGCGGCCTTCACGGTCTGGGCCATCTTGAGCACGGCGTCCATGTTGATGCCGGCGCGCAGGCTGGCCACGTTGACGCTGGAGCACACGTGCTTGGTGGTGGCGAGCGCCTCGGGGATGGAGTCGATGAGGCGCATGTCGGCGTCGCCGATACCCTTCTGCACAAGCGCGCTGAAGCCGCCCGCGAAGTCCACGCCCACAGCCTCGGCCGCGCGATCCATGGCCTGGGCCAGCGGGGTGAGGTTCTTGGCGCGCGTGGCGGCGGCGATCTGGGCCATGGGCGTCACGGAGATGCGCTTGTTCACGATCGGGATGCCGTACTCGCGCTCGAGCTGGTTGGCCACGGGCACGAGGCGCTCGGCGGCGTGCGTCAGGCGCTCGTAGAGCTTGCGAGACATGACGTCGATGTCCTCGTCGGCGCAGCTCATGGTGTTGATGCCCATGGTGATGGTGCGCACGTCGAGGTTCTGCGAGGCCACCATGTTGAGGGTCTCGCCGATCTCCTGAATGCTGATGCCGGGCACGGGTGCCTCCTTGCGTGGCGGACGCGCGAGCGCGCCCGGGTGGATTTGCGGGCTCCCCATTTTAAGGCGGGCGAAGGCCACTTTGAGGGCAAGCGCCGCATTTGTCTACCGTTGGACAACGAACGCCCACGTCACCGCTACAATGGCGGCTTTGGGGGGCAGCGCGTGCCCAGTCGGCGGCCATTGGCGAGCAACCAGACGCCGGACGCCAATCCAGCCGGTTCGTCGAATCGGGCGGCCTGCCCGCCCAGTCGGCAGGACGCCAACGGCCACCGGCAGACCGCCGCCGCGCACCGGCCCGTCGGTACCGGCAGCACGCGCCGGGCCCGCCCACGCCGGCCTTCGGCGCCAACCGCCCGCACGCCTCCGCCAATCCATCGGCGAAGGCAGCCCCCGCACCGCCCTCGCCCGCACGCCCCCGCCCGCAACCCGCACGTCGCTTGGAGCATCATGCACGAAACGCTGCCCGAAGGGGCCCACCTCATCCGCCCCGTCGCCCATATCCGCACGCCCTACCCCGTGAAGTTCGGTGTCCCGCGCCAGCCCGGCCTGGTGGACGCCCTGGAGGGGGTCGTGGAGTTCGAGCCGGAGTTCCGCGACGCCGACGCGGTGCGCGGCCTGGAGACGTTCGACTACGTGTGGCTCATCTGGGACTTCTCGCAGAACCATCGCGGCGGCAAGTGGACGCCCACCGTGCGCCCACCGCGCCTGGGCGGCACGCGGCGCATGGGCGTGTTCGCCACGCGCTCGAGCTTTCGCCCCAACGACCTGGCGCTCTCTTGCGTGAAGCTTGCCCGCGTGGAGCCCGACGCCGAGTACGCCGACGGCACGCGCGGCCCCAAGCTCTTCGTGGTGGGGGCCGACATGATGGACGGCTCGCCCGTCTACGACATCAAGCCCTACCTGCCCTTCTCCGACTCCAAGCCCGAGGCCGGCCACGGCTGGGTGGAGGCCGACGAGTGGCACGAGCTTGAGGTGGACTTCGCACCCGAGCTGCTCGCCCAGCTGCCCGCCCACCTGCACAAGGGCGCCTTCCAGGTGCTCGCGCAGGACCCCCGCCCCGCCCACGCCCGCGTGACCTCGCAGGGCCGCGACTTCTGGGTGACGCTGGAGCGCTACGACATCCACTTCGAGGTGGAAGGCGCCCGCCTCACCGTGACCCGCGTCGTGCAGCTGACCGACGAGGAGCTGGCGCGACTCAAGGAAACAGGCACGATTCACTAAAAGAGAAGGCCCGAAGACCTCCCCGCTTGGAGACATCAAAGCGCAGGAAGACCTGGAGCATCTTCGAAGCCCACTTAAAAGCAGGCGCTGGCGCACATGGCGTGGAGCCGTAGCGTACCGGAGTACACCAAAGCCCTCCCACCCTTTCGCCCTTTTCCTCGCCCTTAAGCCCCCAGCGAGAACGCCACAGCGGCGCTGGGGTTCCAGACTCCCCTCCGCGCGCAGTTCCGCAGCAAGAAAAAGGGCCCGTACGGGCCCTTTTTCGCAGCGAGGACTGTTTGAGCACGGAGGGGTGTCTGGAACCCCTCGGGAGCCC
>CAVJGP010000174.1:0-4977 GCA_963648855.1 Alistipes onderdonkii
CGCCACTCGGGGTGCGGGCGGGCGCCTCGGCGGGTGCGCCGGCGCTTGCGGCCCCTGTGGCGGCCCCCAGCGGGCATGCCCAGGGCCCTGCGGAACGCGGCGGCCATCTGCGTGTCGTGCCGCGCGGCCATCTCAACCATCTGGGCTCGTGTGACCATTCGCCCCCCTGAACGCGAAAGGCCGCCCCGAAGGACGGCCTTGGACACGAAGAGGGCCCGCCGGTGTTCGAATCCGACGGGCCCTCCGTTGACGTGACACACTGATAAAAACCATAGCGATTTTTAGCAGCGCGTGGGACATTTTGCAACCCCGTCCCATGGAGGGACTGTGAAGGCGCAGCTAGGAGGTCACAGCCACACGCTCACCCTTGTGCGACGCCCACGCCCATGGCGGCGCGGGCGGGGCCCACGAGGTCGACCCAGTCGAGCATGAGGTCGGCCCAGCGCCGGGCGGTGCGGGGGTCCACGCCCAGGGCCTCGCCCGCCTGCCCCCACCCCATGAGGCGCACGTAACGCAGCTCGAGCACGTCGGCCTTGCGGGAGTACACCCGCCGCAGGCCCTCCACGACGCGCATGCCCTCGCCTATCGTGCGCTCGGCCGCCTCCAGCGCGGCCCTGGCCGCCTCGTCGCTCTCGAAGCGCGCCTGCACCGGGTCGGCCGGGCCGCACGCGCTGCCCTTCGAGCCCGACGCGGGCCCGTACGCGAGCAGCAGCTCGGCGCGGGCGCGTGACTTCACCGCCCTGGACACGCCCTCGAACAGCTCCCGCGCGGGGGACGGCCGCGCGCCGTCAGCCCTCCCCGGCACCGGCCGCCTCCCCCCGCGCCCAGCCGTACACGTGGCCGTCGCGCCACGCCTTGCCCGCGCCGATCCTGTCGTGCGCGGCGCGGCCCCCGGTCGACGCGTAGCCCGCCGCGCGCAGCGCCGACGAGAGCGAGCCGTACCGCCTCCCGTCGTCGCGCACTACCGGCATGCCTCTCGGCGCGCTCTTGACGCACTGCCCCTTGGCGGCCGGGGCGGCCGGGGCGGGCTTGGCCGGTATCGCGACCCGCGACCCGTCGGCCCGGGTCACCCTCACCTCGAACACGAACCTCCCCTCGCCGGCGAGCCGGGAGGCGGCGAGCAGGCCCCCCGCGCCCACGCTACCACGCCTCCTCGAGCACGGCGGAGTACCGCTCGGCCCGCTCGTCGGCGTCCTCGGGGGCGTCGCCGTAGTCGTCGGTGAGAGCCACTCCCATGCCCAGCGCCGAGGTGGCGCGCCGGATGGAGCGGGCCATGGCGTCGAGCGCGGCCCCCGCCTCGCCCTGCGGGCCGCCCAGCGCGCGGCGCAGCTCGATGAAGGAGCACGCCGCCTCGCCCATGGCCGCGCGCGACTCGCGCATCGCCTCGTGCGCCCGGCTACTCATCGGCGCCCGCCCCCGCCACGAGGCACATGCCCGCCAGGGCGAGCAGCGACAGGCCCTCCGCGAGCCACCCCCACCCGGCCCCGGCGAAGCACCCGACCGCCGCCGAGACGCACGCCGTGCCGAGGGCGGCGAAGTCGACGGCCGCGCTCACACATCGCTTTCTTGCTATCACCCAGAACCCCTCTCCAGTCCGCTTGCAGATAATCAGTTGTTATTTGCGGGAGGCCCGCCGTCTCCCGTCTCTCCCTGGGCTTTCGCCCCCTGCCCGAGCCCGCCTGCGGACACATCCGGGACACACGCCATCTGCGCCCTGATGGCCGCCGCGCGCTCGGCCGCGTCGCGGTCGCGCCCGGGCAGCACGTGGGCGTACAGGGCCAGCGTGGTGCGCACGTCGGAGTGGCCCAGCATCTCCTGCACCGTCCTCACGTTGGCCCCCTCCTCGAGGAGGTAGGTGGCGAACGTGTGCCTGAGGCTGTGGAACGTCACCTGCGGGGGCAGCCCCAGCGAGCGCCTGGCCCCGGTGAAGGCCCGGCTCACGGCGGAGGGCCGCAGCATCCGCCCGTCCCCGGTGCACAGGAGGGCCTGCGGCTCGCCCCGGATCCACGAGGAGCGCCACCGCACGTACTCGTCGACGCGGGCCAGGTCGTCGGCCACGAGGGCAACGTTGCGCAGGCCCGCGGAGCTCTTGGGCGCGGCCTGGCGGTGCAGGCGCGGGCGCTCCACGGCGGTGCAGCCCACGTGCACGCGCATGTGGCGCGCCGACACGTCCCCGTCGGCGAGGCCGCACACCTCGCCGCAGCGCATGCCCGTGACCAGGGCGAGCCACGCGGCCGTGGCCAGCACCCGCCGCCGGCGCCGTGCGGGCTCGCACGACCCGTCGGCCATGGCGTCGAGCAGGGCCGCCTGCAGGCGGGAGAAGCCCCACTCGTCCACCGCCGCGCCGGGCGACGTCCCCGCGCCGGGAGGGGCGGGGGCCATCGCGAAGGGGTTGGACGCCACCAGGCCCAGAGACGCCCAGTGCCCGTAGGCGCTCGACATCGCGGCCCTGGTCTGCGCCGCGGTGCGCGCCGAGTACCGCACCCCCGAGGGCGAGCCCCCCGCCATGAGGGCGCGCAGGCACCCGTCGGCGTCGGCGGGGCTCACCCGGTCGAACGGCACCTCGCCCAGCACCGACGACACGCGCGCGGACGCGGCCCGGTAGGCGGCCACGGTGTTGCCGCGCGCCCCCGTGTCCTCCAGGCCGCGCAGCCAGTCGGCGAGCATGGAGGACAGCGAGCGCGCCACGCCGGCGCGCACCGGGGCCACCGTGGACACCCACCCGGCGGCCATCCCCCGCGCCTCCTCCTCGCACGAGGCCTCCGGGAAGGTCTTGTGCGGGCGGATCCTCCTCCCCGTGGCCCTGTCGGTGCCCAGGTACGGCCTGCACTCCCAGACGCCCTGCGCGTTCAGCCACACGCTCGGCGCGGCCCCGGCCCCCGCCCCGCCGGGCCTCTCGGGCGCGCCCGTCTCCCGCGCCGTCACCCGTCGCCTCCCAGCCTCATGTCCCTGCCGCCCGCCTCCACGGCGCGCAGGGCGGCGAGCCTGCTGGCCATGGGGGCGGCGTCTTTCGGCCCCACCGCCGCCGCGTAACGCGCGGCCAGCTCGGCGGGGGAGTAGTTCGACGTGCAGACGAGCGGCCTGCCAGCCCTCGTGCGCGAGTCCACCACGGCGAAGAGCCGGGCGAACATCCGGGGCGACACCTCGCCCTTGCCCATGTCGTCCAGGCACAGGAGGCCCAGGCGGCACAGGCGGCCCATCTGGTAGCCCTCCTCGCCGCCCCGCGCCGTGGCGGCGTCGCGCAGCTCGGCGAGCAGGTTGGGCTCGCTCACCACGCGGGCCGTGGCGCCGGCCAGCACGCAGGCCTTGGCCGCGCCCATGGCCAGCGACGTCTTGCCCGTGCCGGGAGGGCCGAAGAGGAAGAAGCCCGGGGCGCCCCCGGCAAGCTCGCGCCACGCCGCCAAGCCCCGCGCGTCGTCGGAGAAGCCCGCCACGCCGGCGCGGGACAGGGCCGTCTGCCGGGCCAGCCTGGCCACGGCTTCCAAGTCCTCCCGCTCGCGGCGCTCCCGGCGCGCCCTGTCGGCCTCGGGGTCGTACCCCGCCATGGGCGGCCTGCGGCCCGCGGCGTCACATGCCCGCGGCATCGGCGGCCTCCTCCCCGAAGATCTCGGCGGCGCTCACCGCATGCCCGCCGTAGGCCGCGAACTGCGAGGCGTCGGGGGTCGCCCGGCCCCGCGACAGGGCGCCGGCGGCGTGGCCCCGCGCCGCCCTGTCTCGCTCGCGGCGGCTCCAGCTCATCGCGGTGCCCTGCCAGCCGCGCGGCGGCCAGCCGTGGTCGTCGTACCAGGCGCAGAAGTCCTCCCCGCTCACGGGGTGCCCGCCGCCCGCGGCCACGAAGGCCTCCACCTCTGCGGGCGTTGGGTGCCGGTAGCCCCGCGACGGGCCGGGCTCGCCCAAAGGGTCGAGGTCGGGCGCACCCGCGCACGCGCGGCCCTTATGCTCTTTCTCCTCTTCCTCTTCCTCTTCCTCTTCCGCTTTCGTTTGCTTTTCGTTGCTTTCCGCTTGCTTTCGTTTGCTTTCGGTTTGCTTTCCGTTGCTTCCCGCTTGCTTTTCGCCCATAGGCGCTTGCTCCCCATCCGCCTGCGTTTGCTTTTCGCCAGCGCCGTCTTGCTTTCGCGGCCTGCCGCCCCGCGCCCCCGCAGCCGCACGGCGCTCGCTTATGTCGCGCGAGTTCTGCACCACGGGGGCGACGCTGGCCCACCACGCGTCGAGCGCCCAGTCGTCGGAGAGGTCGGGGGCCTCTCCCGTCTGCTGGAACTCGTAGAGCGCCGCCAGGGCGCGCTTGCACTGCTCGGGCGGCATCTTGAGCATGCCCTCGGCCAGCGAGTCCATGATCTGCATGCGCCCTCCCTAGAACGGTATGCCGTCGTCGGCCATGGTGGCCGCAGGCGCGCCCGCCGCCATGGAGGCGTCCACTCCGGCCTGCAGCGCCGGGCTCCAGTCGGGGGCCTCGCGGCCGTGCGGCACGGGCCGCGCGGGGGCGACCTGCGGCCTCGTCGCATCCCCGTAGGCCAGCGACGCCCCGGCGACCTCGCCTCCCCGGGCCTGCCTGTCGGGCAGCACGACCGACGAGCAGAGGAGCTCAAGCCTGCTGCGCGCCTGGCCGTCCTTGCCCGTCCAGCGGTTGAGCCGCATGGGGCCCATGACGGCCACCTTCTGGCCCTTGGCCATGCAGCGGGCCAGGGCGTCGGCCCGGGGGCCCGCCACCACGCAGTCCACGTAGTCGGCCACCTCGTCCCACCGGCCGTCGGGCTCCTTGTGCGAGCGGTTGACCGCTATGGAGAACCTCAGCAGCGAAGTGCCCGACCGCGTGGCGCGCAGGTCGGGCTCGCCCGTCAGCCTGCCGGTGAAGCAGGCCACGTTCATGTCGTCGGCCATGGCTACCTGCCTTCCAGCGCCGCGAGGGGCACGGCCTCGCCCGTGGCGCCGTACACGGCCACGGCGTAGGCGAAGCGCTCGCGCATCCTCTCGTCGGGG
>CAVJGP010000175.1:0-4935 GCA_963648855.1 Alistipes onderdonkii
GATGCATCCCCTGACCAGGCCGCTGCGTCCGACTCCGGCGAGGTGACGCCGGAGTTCAAGGAGCTCATGGACGGTTACGAGGCCTTCATGAACAGCTATTGCGACTTCATGAAGACCTATACGGACACGTCCAACTCCGGTGATGTGGCGGCCCTGTCTGCAATGCTCGGCGACTACACCACGCTCATGCAGCAGGAGGTGGAGTGGATCGACAAGATCGACGCCGTCGACCAGTCCACGCTTTCTGCGGCCGACCTCAGCTACTACCTTGAGGTTGTGGGGCGCGTCTCCCAGCGCCTTCTGGAGGTGAGCGGCTCGCTGTAGGGCCTGCGGCGCGGGTTGAAACCGGCGCTGGGGGCGCTGGCCATATACACGAGTGAGCGCGGTCCCGTATTGTCTTGCGGGGCCGCGCTCTTTGTTGTGAAGAGTCGGGGCCCGGGTGCGCGGCTGCGGCCCCGGTCGCATAGCCGCCGTGCGCCGGGGTGTACGATGGCCGCGGAAGCTTACCAAACCGAGAGAAAGGCCTGGCACCATGTCTTATCAGGAAAATCCTTCGATGTCGCGTCGTCACCTTGTGCAGGCGGGGCTTGTGGGCGCGATGGTGTCTGGCATGGCCGCGTGGGGCGCGTTGCCTGCGATTGCCGATGAGGCCGCCGAGCAGCCGGCCGAGGGTACTGCGGCCGCCGTTGACCTTTCGATTCTCAGCGATGACGAGCTGGTGGCGCTTGAGGCGAGAATCGCCCAAGAGAAGCTGACGCGCGGTGTGAACGCGGCGTATGTCACGGCTGGGCAGTACACCGTCGGCGTTGACTTCGACGCCGGGAGCTACGTGGTGACGTGCCTGTCGCAGGAAAAGAACGCTCGCACGCAGGTCACGCTGTACGAGGACGCCGACAAGGCGGCGTCGTACAAGTACCTCAGCCTTGAGAGGGTGCAGTATGGCGAGACGCTCAAGGTAGACGTCAAGGACGGTTATGTCATGGCGATTGAGGACTCCGACTGCGCTCTTGCCCCCTTCTCCAAGCTGGACTTCAGCGCGTCTTCTGCCGACGCTTCCGCAAAGTAGAGAGGACTGATTCCCCCATGGACGCAAATTCCTACCTTGACCTGCTGAATTCTCGTTACTCCGTCCGCTCGTTTTCCAGTAAGCAGTTGAGCGACGAGGAGCTCGCCGCGATTCTTGAGGCCGCGCGCACCTCGCCGAGTGCCTGCAACAACCAGCCCGTGCGCATCTGCGTGGTGCAGGGCGCGGAGGGCCTCGCCAAGGTGGACGAGTGCTCGCGGTGCCGTTACGGCGCGCCCACCGTGCTCATCGTCGCGTTCGACACGAAGGCCTCGGCCAAGGGCGGCGGCAACGAGTCGGGCGACTTCGGCACCATCGACGCCTCCATCGCGCTCACCAACATGGCCAACGCCGCTTGCGCGTTGGGCCTGGGCAGCTGCTGGGTGGGCGCCTACGACCCGCAGGCCGTGCGTGCCCGCTTCAACGTGCCTGCCGATTACACCCTGGTGGACATGCTCATGCTCGGTCATCCCGCCGACGACTGCGCCCCCAGCCCGCGTCATGCTGAGTGCAAGCTGTTGGGGGAGATTGTTGTGCACGGGAGCTTCTAGGGACTTGGATTAACATACATTTCAAATGTGTGCAAAATGTGCCAACTGGTGTTTTGTTGAAATCGCATGCGTCTGAGTTGCTGAAATGTATGTTAATCGAGCTGCCCAGGGTGACTCTGCGACCTGCACGGCCCCCGGGACCGCGTGCGCACGCAAAAAAAGCGCGGGGCGCCTCCCTCTTGGGGAAACGCCCCGCGCTCGTCAATCGGCTAGCGCGCAACGTGCGCGCGCCGGGCTCTCTCGGCGCTTTTACGCGTCGACCACAGAGGAGACGCCCAGGATCTCGTCAGCCTCGTCGAGCAGGGCGTTGCCCTTCTCGAGCAGGTCGTTGTACAGGTCGGGGTTGTGGGCGCCCTCGGAGTTCTCGGCAGCGGCGAGGTTCCAGTAGTAGCAGGCGTAGCGCTGGATCTGCTGCAGGCGGGTCACCTGGTCCTCGGTGAGGCCGTTGGCCAGGGCGGTGTCCATGTCGAACACGAGGTTGCCGTCGGCGTCGGCCTTGGCCACCTTGTCCTCGAAGTTGAACACGAACTGCTCGGCGCGCAGGCCCAGCTCATGGGTGCGGCCGTCGATGTCCTCCTGGATGGCCTTGACCTCGCTGGTCAGGTCCTCATGGCAGGTGTTGCAGCTGGCGAGCAGCTCCTCGTTGTCCAGCGGGCTCTCGATGTCGTGGTTGGTGTACTCCACGCCGGTCTCCTCATCGGTGACCGTGCCCATGTGGCAGTCGGCGCAGTTGTAGCCCATGGCGGCCATCGGGCTGGGGTTGGCGCCGTAGTTGAACTCGTACTCGGCGTGACGCACGGCGAGCATCTCGGCGCCGGTGGAGGCGTAGGTCCAGTCGGAGAAGCCGTACTCGTCATAGAAGGCGAGGGCGTCCTCGGCGTTCATGCTGGCAGTGCCGCCGTAGTAGGGGCTCACGGGCTCGCCGGACTCGAAGGGCGCGTCGGAGCCCTCCTCAACGGTGGGGGCCATGGAGTAGTCGCAGTGGCACTGGCCGCACACGGCGTTCACCACGGTGTCCTCGTTGAGGTCGTCGCCCATGACGCGGATCCAGTCCTCACGCAGCACGGCGTTGGTGGTGGGGTCCTCGTTCTCATGGCAGTTGGCGCACGAGACATTCTCGGTGAAGGCGTCCTGGTAATCCTGGATAGACTGCGTCCAGTAGCTGCCCTCGCCCTCGTAGTTGGCGGCGTCGTAATGCACCTGGGGCGTCTTGCAGGCATAGCAGGACACCTTGCCCTTGGACTCGGACAGGTCGCCCAGACGGCCGTTGTTGGCGACGACCCACAGCGAGTAGGCGTGGCCGCCCGGCTCGGTGTAATACTTGGCGTAGCCGTAGCCCTTGCCGAGGGTCTTGATCTCGGGGTACTGGTCCTCGTCGAGGAAGTTGACCTTGACGGAGGTGTAGTCGCCGTCGAGAAGCTCGGTGCCCACGGAGGTGGTGTCCACGTTGCCCTCGGCGATGTACTCGCCGTACTCAAGCGGCACGTCCATGGCGGTCTTGAGGTAGGAGTTGTACTCGAGCGGGAACTTGTCGGCCCAGTAGGAAGAATCGATGACGCCGTACTGGTCATACTCGAAGGCGGCGTCGGCGATGACTTCCTGAGCCTGGCCCTCGGTGCTGGTGGTCTGCTCGTCGGTAGCCGCGCTAGCTGCGGTGATGCCGGCGAAGGCGATCATGCAGGCAAGGCAGGTGCCTGCGACGGCCGTGAAGCGCATCTTCTTGGTGCTTTGCATGGTTTCCCCTCTCCACAGTTTCCGGGGTCTTTCGGCCGCACTGAACCAGGCCTGAAAGACCATTGCGAAAACTATATAAATGGTGCCGAACCCCGTCTGTTGTGAAGACAACATGGCGAAAATGGTTCGGGGAGTGGAGAGAAGGGGCCGGATTGCGGGCGGGCAGCGGGGAGACGGGATCGTATGCCTGCCTGAACTCGCGCGGATACCGAGCCGCTGTCTTGCCTGGTTAGCACCTGTGGCCACCTGTACGCCCATCGCGAAAAGTTGGATGCATGCTGCCCTTTCCACCGGATGGGGCGCGCAAGGTGGGTGGGAGTCTGGCCTATTGCGGGAGCTGAGGTTTTGGGGTGAGCGGGAAAACCAAGCTGGCCTTGCTACGCCGTGACGCGCACGGGGTAAACGGCGTCATATACGGTGAGGTTCGACACATCCCGACAGAAAGAAGGTATGCAATGAGCAATAGCATCGAGAGGCGCCGCAGGGTCGCGGACATCCTTATCGGCCTGTTCGTAGCCGCAGGTAGCGCGGCCGTCATACTGGGCCTTGCCGCCCTGATCTCACAGACGCCCGCGCCGGCCGAGGCGGGCGAGGATACCAGCGCTGCCCAGGCCGTCCAGCGCAGCGTCAACGTCAACGCGACCGACTCGGTGAAGGTCCAGCCCGACAGGGCCGAGCTCGCGCTGAGCATCCGTCCCCAGGCCGACACCGCCGACGCGGCCCGCGAGGCCGCTGCAGGCGAGCTCTCCCAGCTCACGGCAGCCCTGGGCAGCCTGGGAATCGACGCCCAGAGCGTGGCCTCGAGCCAGGTGAGCATCAGCCCCGTGTACGACTGGTCGGATTCCACGCAGAAGATCACGGGCTACGAGGCAGACGTGACCGTGACGGTGAAGGACCTCACCCTGGAGCAGGCGAGCTCGGCCCTCACCGCAGCCGCAGCCGTGTCCGACACGAGCGTGAACGGCCTTAGCTACTATGTGAGCACTTATGACGAGCAGTATCAGAACGCCCTGGTGAGCGCTATGCAGGCCGCGCGTCAGAAGGCCGAGGTGCTGGCAGGCGCGGCCGGGGCGAGCGTGGGCCAGGCGCTGAGCGTGCAGGAGGGCACCGACTCCCAGGAATACCGCTACGAGAAGGCGGTGGCGGACAGCGCGGCCGGCGTCATGATGGCAAGCAGCGAGGCTGCGGCTGAGACGACTTCGGAGGACATCACGCTGAACCCGGGCGAGGTGGAGATCTCGGCCAGCGTCACGGTGACGTACGAGCTGCAGTAGGCAGGGGAGCGGGCGTCCTGGGGCCGAGCACGGCGAGGGGCGCGGGCGAGTAGCGGGCACCCCGGGGCCGGCGCGGATTCTCAGTGCTCAAACAGTTTTAGAGTGGGAAGGCCGGTGCCTTCCCACTCTAAAAAACTGCGCCTGAGAAGCCGCGCCGGCCCTTGCGCGGCTCTCGTGCCGGAGGGGTTGCGGACGAGGTGCCGTTACTGGTCGGCGCGGGCGGCTGCTGCCTGTGCTTCGAGTTCGGCGATGCGTGCCTCGAGACGGTCGACGTTTTCCTGGGCTGTGTCAATCGACTTTTGCATCCAGAAGA
>CAVJGP010000176.1:0-4759 GCA_963648855.1 Alistipes onderdonkii
AAGGTCACGGTGTGCGACCAGTCGGCCACCAGCGTGAGGCTGGAGGTGACGGGGGTCGTCAGGTCGTAGGACGAGCTAGAGCCCTTGACGTGCCAGCCGGCGAGGTTGGCGGAGTCGCGCACGGGGGCGGTTGCCGGGCCCTTGGCGGGCTCGCCCCACTTGACCTTCACCGTCTGCTTCTCGGGCGTGGCGCCCTTGGCGACGAAGGTCACCGTGTACTCCTCGAGCGCCCAGCGGGCGGTGAGGGTCACGTCCTCGGTGACGTTGGCCGTGAAGTCGTAGGAGGCCTCGGCGCCATCGGCGTACCAGCCCTGGAAGACGTGGCCCTCCCAGGCGGGGTCGGCGGGCTTGGCCACGGGGCTGCCCCACTCGACCGTCGCCGTGGTCTTGGCCGTCTCGCTGCCGTTGGCGGCGTCGAAGGTGACGGTGGGGTCGGCGTTCTTCACGGTGATGCTGACGCTGACGGTCGCGAGCTCGGCGGGGATGTCGAGCTCCTCGTCGGTCGTCACGGCCACGCTCACGGCGTAGGCGTGCTCGGACTCGCCGGCGGCGGGGGCGCGCACGTTGCCATTCTCGTCGAGGATGGCCGAGCCGTCCGCGTCGACGCACGTGGCCCAGTCGACGTTCTCCACGTCCAGGCCCAGGGTGACCTGGGAGTCGTCCTCGGCGATGGCGGTCACACTGGTGGGCATGGCGGCCGCCAGGGCGGTGCCGGTCACGCCAGCCTTGACGGTGAGCGCCTTGGGGGCGTCCACGGAGGTGACGGACTTGGTCTTGGTGGTCATCACGTCGGAGATCACCGTGAGGGTGCCGGTCTCCTCATCCACGGCAGCGGTGGAGGTGTGGCTGGTCTCGTCGCTCACGTAGAGCGGGGCGTCGTCCGCGGTCATGTCCAGGGCGAAGGCCCAGCCGTTCTGCGTGTCCTCGAGGACCTGGACCTTGGCGATGTACTGCGTGGCGTACTCGGCCTTGCTGCCCTGCGCCACCTCGACGGTGCCGTCCTTCGTCACCTTGGCCCAGGTGACGTTTGCGGTGCAATGGGAGCCCTCATCCCTTGTGACATCGGCCGTTGCAGGCAGCTCCTGGCCGGGCACGGGGGCGGCCATGTAAATTTTGACCTGCTTCAGGCGCTGGATGGTGTCGACGGCCAGCGACACGTCGTTGCCGGGCATGGTGAGGGTAATCACCGGGTTGTCCAGGTTGTCGCTGCCCACCAGCTCCGCGAGCGTCGTGTAGCCGGGGATGCCCTTGCTGTTCTCGGAGTTCCACTTCAGGAAGGCGACGTCGTCGCTGAGGTACTTCCTGGCGTCCACGATGACGGACGTGCCCTGGTCGTACTTGGCTTCGCCCTCGTTGTTGACGGTCAGCGCGTAGCTGATGCCGACCTTCTCGTGGTAGAGGGTCTGGTCGGACTCCGAGTACCACAGGTGCAGGATGTCGGGCTGGTCGAGGAAGAACGTGCCCGGGATGTAGTCGTCCTTGCTCAGCTTCGTGGCAATCGTGCGACGCTCGTTCACGATGCTGGTGCGGACGCCGACCCAGGAGCCCTCGGTCACCTTGTACGTGTCGCACACGAGGTAGGCCCAGATGTTCTGGGCGCGCGTGGAGTCGAGGAACAGGTCGTCGGCAGAGCCGCCCTCGCGCGTGTTGCCGTAGATGCGCACGACGTTGTTGAGGAAGGTGTTGTCGTTCCAGTTGGCGAAGACGCCGCCGCCCTCTCGCCCGGCCAGGTTGCCGGTGACCGTGCAGCCGTCCAGCACGACGTTCTTGGAGTTGAGGTAGATGGCGCCACCGTCGGCTGCGGTGCCCGAGGCGGAGTTCTTGGTGAAGGTGCTGTTGAGGATGTAGCAGTTCTTGCCGTTCGCATACAGGGCACCGCCGTGCGAGCCGGACGAGTTGCCCTTGAAGTTGCACGACGTGATCTTGAAGCCCGACTCGTTGGAGTAGATGGCGCCGCCCTGACCGGTGGAGCTGTTGTACTCGAAGGTGCAGTTCTCTACGGAGCTGTCGCCGCCGTCGCTGTAGAGTGCGCCGCCATCGGTCTTGGCGGTGTTCTTCGAGAACGTGCAGTAGCTGATCTTGACCTCAGAGGAGTCGGCAAAGATGGCGCCGGCCAGGTTGTTGGAGGCCTGGTTGCCCTCGAAGGTGACGCCCACGATCTCGCCCTTGGTGTCGTCGCCCGTGGCGATGGCGCCGCCATGCTTGTTCTGCGCGGTGTTCCCCGAGATGGCTGCGGTATGGTCCTCGCTGATCAGATGGAAGTTGTCCTCATCGAAGTAGATGGCACCGCCGCCGTAACGCGTGCCGAAGTCGGTGTTGCCGTTGATAGTGGAGTTCTTCTCCATCGTGATGCGGGCGTTCTTGTCATCGGCGTACACGCCGGCGCCGCCCTCGGCCCAGTTGTAGTCGATGTGGCTGTTGCTCATGGTGATGGTGGCGTTGGCGTTGTTCATGTACACGCCGCCGCCGTAGCCGCCGCTGCCCCAGGAGTCGCTGGCCGTGGCGTTGTAGCTGATCTGGGCGCCGTCCAGCTCGAGCGTGCAGCCCTCACCGTTCATGTACACACCGCCGCCGTGGTTGCTGTAGGCCTTGTTGCCCACCACAGCCACGTTGATGAGCTTGACGGTGGAGCCCGCCTCCATCTGGATGCCGCCGGCGGTGCTGTTGCTGTGGCCGCCGGTGACGAGGCCGCCGGAGGTGATGGTCTTCTCTTCCTTGCGGTCCTTGTCCACCAGGCACGCGACCTTGAACTCGGTGGCGTAGGAGGAGCCGTCGAGCTCGAGGGTCGCGCCCTCGTCGACCCAGAAGACGCAGCCTTTGTCTTCATCGGTGCTGAGTTCGCGGTGCACCTTGTAGCCGCACATCTTGAGCGTGACGCTCTTGCCCTTGGACACGCTCAGGAAGTTGTTGCAGTACCAGTCGGCGTCCATGTAGACGACCTTGCCGGCAACGGCGGCGTTCCAGGCCTCGTAGCTGTTGGTGTACTTGGTGTTGTCCGAGTCGTGGGCGACGACGACACCCCCGGGAAGGGAAGGCTCCTCGGCAAGGGCAGGCGCGGGGACCGCAAGCGCCAGGGCGGTCAGGACGACCGTCGCCAGCGCGCAGAGAGCCGCGATGAACTTAGAGACCCTCCTCTCGCCGCGTCGGGGCAGCGCGAGCTGCCAGTCTGTAGATGCAGACATGGGAACCTTCTTTCTCTCGATACGGGCATGTCCCCCAGCCCCCATTCAGGCTGAGTCAGAGGGACAGTATACGCGAGCACGGCTCACAAAACGTCCCCATTTAGGTTGTTTTAAGCTGGTTGAAAAGGGTGAATGCAAAATCGGCGATAAGCCTGGTACCTGCGCGGAAGGCGCGGGGCGCGGCGGCGCAGGGGTGCCACGGGGAGGCGCGTGATTTTGGGGCGGCGGCGGGCCCCCGCGCGGGACGCGGCAGGCGTGCGGTTTTGCGGCGGGCCCGGCGGATTGCGGCAGGCGTGCGGTTGCGCGGCGGGCCTCCGCGCGGGACACACCCGCCGTGCGCCGCTACCGGGGCTTGCGCGGCTTCGGGGGCTCGATGCCGGCTACGCGGCCTGCCTCGACGCAGCGCAGCATCCACGCCATGTTCTCGGCCAGGTCGAGCATGGCGAGCTGGCCGTTCTCGTCGCGGAAGGCCTCGCCGGGGTAGCGGCCCTGGGTGCTGTTCCAATACACGGAGGTCACCACGGGCATCTGGCTCGTGAAGAAATGCCTGGTAAAGATGTCGTCGGACGGCGGTGCGCCGTTGCCGCGCGCCACGACCACGGTGGCGGCCGGCTTGTGGGAGAAGGCCGTCTTTCCCGCGCGGAACGCGCGGCCGATGACCGAGAGGGCGCGCCCTGCGGGGTGGGAGTAATACACCGGCATGCCGAAGACGAAGCCGTCGGCATGCGCGGCCTTGTCGATAAAGTTGTTCACCACGTCGTGCGTCATGGCGCAGCGCCCGCTCTGCTCGCACTTGCCGCAGGCCATGCAGTCTTTGATGGGCCTGGTGCCCAGCCAGAACGTTTCGCACGCGACGTCCTGAGCCTCGAGCGCCTTGGCCACCTGTGCCAGGACGGCCGACGTGTTGCCCTTTCTGTGCGGGCTGCCGTTTACGAGCAGGACTTTCATGCGACGCCTATTCTCCCTTGGTGTGCATACTCTGGCTAAATGCAGCATTGTACGGTATCCCGCGCGGTCTTCTACGCAGGGCGCTGACTTTTATCAAACCGAAAATGGGTTGAAAGCGACGGCAGAGCTCGATGCCGCCGCCCAAAACAAGTCGCGCCCGCATCGCTTGGGGTACGGGCGCGACTGGCGATGAAAGCTCGCTGAGTGCTCGCTCAAAACTCGCCTTCCGCGGCGTGAATGGCGTTCTCCGGGGTCGCCCAGTCCTTGCACTTGCTGCACTGCCAGCGCTCGTACACCTCCGCCTGACGAACGACATAGCTGCACTTGAGCTCGCCGCCGCACAGCTTGCAGTAGTACTTGGTGGTCACCGCTCCGCCGTTGGCCTGGTTGAGTTCCTGCTCGTTGAGGTTTGCCATATGCCTTGCACCTTCCTTGTTTGAGGTGGTTCCCGTTTCAATGTGCGAGGATAAGGTACTTCGGCGGGGCCGATGCGTCTATATATTGAGCGATATGCGCTGATGAGATGGGCGTTCAGCCCACATAAGCGTGCGTTCAGCCCTTGGAAAGCCGTTTGAGGGCGGGGCTGCGGGCGGGGTCGAGCATCTCGCCGGCCAGCCAGGCGCTCGAGT
>CAVJGP010000177.1:0-4692 GCA_963648855.1 Alistipes onderdonkii
CCGCACGGCGGCACATGGGCGGGGCGACAAAATGGGAGGGCGGGCCGATTGGAGGCGCCCATGACACTAATATGTTGCCTCGCAGTCAGAAAGCACGCACAGCGGCACGGGGGCACGGGGGCACGACGATACCAGCGCGCGAAAGATTGCCCGGTCGCGCCCCGCCTTTGCGCCCCTCGGCGGAAAAGCCACGCGGATGCACCCCGCCCCTCGCGTTCCTCGGCCGAAGGGCCGCCCGAACTCGCCCCGCCCGCGCCCCATATCCGCATCGCGCGCCATCGTAAACACCCCCGCAAATGGAGCCCTGTCCCTCGCGCCACACAGTCGCATGAGCCGCGCAAGGGTCGGCACGTCATCTCAGACAGTTTTGGGAGGGCAAGACCTCGCCTTGCCCTCCCAAAACTGTCTGAGCACTGAGATGTCGCGCCGACCCCCGAGTGCCCGCATCACCACCCGCCTCCTCATCTACCAGCCCCTTTCCCTCGCTAACCGAATATCGGTGATGCGCCGCGCCCTCACGCGTGCCATACCTTGACCCAGCGCAGCCCGGCATCTTCTGCCGAGCCAGCGCACAGCAAACCGGCCGCACGTGCAAGGGGGCACGCGGCCACAACCCAAGGGAGACCGTCATGGAAATGAACCGCCGCAGCTTCGTGAAGACCACCGCCGGCGTCGCCGCCGCCAGCATGCTCGCCGCAGCCACCCCCGCCCTGGCCGACCAGGCCGCGCCCGCCGAGGAGCAGGCCGCCGAGGAGGCGCCCGCCGCGACCTCCGGCGTGCAGGACGGCAAGTACGTCACCTCTTGGCTGGGGCATGAGAACTACATCTACGTGGAGACCACCTTCTCCGGCGGCGCCATCGCCAACTGCCGCGTGCTGCGCAACGACGAGACCGTGGGCATCGGAACCTATCCCTGCGCCACCCTGCCTGGGCGCATCGTGGAGGCTCAGAGCGTTGAGGTCGACACCATGAGCGGCGCCACCCTCACCTCCATGGCCATCAAGAGCGCCGTGCGCCAGGCCATCACCGACGCCGGCGGCGACCCCAGCACCGACTTCTGCGCCCCCGCGGCCGCCGCGTTCGTGGCGCCCGAGATCCCCGAGGCCAGCGACGTCGTCATCGTGGGCGCCGGCACCTCCGGCCTCATCTGCGCCGCCCGCCTGCTTGAGCAGGGCCGCTCGGTCACCATCATCGAGAAGCAGGACATCCCCGGCGGCTCCATGGGCATGACCTACGGCGGCGTGGCGGCGGCCGGCTCGCAGCTCCAGGCCAACTACGCCCAGGGTCGCTACGACGACAGTCCCCTGTACAACGTGGACGCCATGCTTGCCCTGCTCGCCAACTACATCAACCCCGACCACGACACCCACGACGGCGCCATGCCCTTCCAGACCGAGATGTACCACAACTCCGGCGCCCTGGTGGACTGGCTGCACGGCATGGGCGTGGGCTTCTACACCATGGGCGTGAACAAGGCCTACGGCATCACGCCCTACCTGGCCCCCGGCTGCTACGAGGGCGGCTGCGGCTACGCCATGGAGTTCCTCGTCGACCGCGCGGGCGCCCTGGGCGGCCAGATCTTCTACGGCCTGAAGGCCACGGCCCTCGTGCAGGACGAGACCGGCCGCGTCACGGGCGTCGAGGCCGCCGGCGAGGACGGCTCCACCTACACCGTGAGCGGCAGCGCCGTCGTGCTCGCCACCGGCGGCTACGGCGCCAACCAGGACATGATCGCCCAGTACAGTCCCAAGTACGCCGGCTACACCTTCAACTGCTCGCCGTGCTCCACGGGCGAGGGCATCGAGATGGGCGTGGCCGCAGGCGGCTACGTGGAGTGCATGGACCGCGACCTGGGCGCGTTCCTCTCCACCGACGGCTCCGACGGCTCCTTCTTCGAGCTGGCGTTCCTCTACCAGACCACGCCCGGCATCATGGTGAACGCCAACGGCGACCAGTTCGGCAACATCACCTCGAACAACCACGGCATGCAGGCCGCCGCGCTGCTCGACGAGGCCAACGGCGGCAAGTTCTACCACATCTTCGACGAGTCGGCCGCCGTCACCACCAAGAAGAACGACACCTGGGCCTTCGACACCTACGCCGCCGTGTTCGACCGTGGCCTGGTGCAGCACTTCGACACGGTTGAGGAGGCCGCCGAGGCGCTCAACCTGCCCAACCTGGCCGCCACGATCGAGAAGAACAACGAGGTCTCCCTCACCGGCGAACCCGACGAGTGGGGCCGCAAGGTCGTGCCCTTCATCGACACGCGCACGGGCGTCTACGCCATCTCCGTCATGCCCACGTTCTACCTCACCACGGGCGGCCTGGCCATCGACACCGCCACCCACGTGCTGAGCGCCGCCGACGGCTCGGCCATCCCCGGCCTGTACGCCGCAGGCGACGTGTGCGGCTCGGTGGAGG
The DNA here is from genome assembly GCA_963648855.1 of Alistipes onderdonkii. Classification (GTDB taxonomy): domain Bacteria; phylum Actinomycetota; class Coriobacteriia; order Coriobacteriales; family UMGS124; genus UMGS124. The sequence goes on from CAVJGP010000177.1 coordinate 2,422, forward strand.
AGAAGGACGGCTGCAACTACAAGATGGGCTTCGACGCCGCGATGACCTTCGGCTACATCATGGCCGGCACCATCGACGCCGAGCTGGCGTAAGGGGAAAGAAGGCGCTGGTAGAGGGCTGAGCCGAGCAGCCCGCGCAGGTGCCAGACGTCAAACACCGAGGGGCCGACCCTCCCGTATCACGCGGGCAGGTCGGCCCCTTTCGTTTGCAACCGATTCTGCGAGCGACGACTGAACCCGCTCGATTTCTCCCAGACTAAAGCGCGGCTCCTCCCTCGTGCGCCCCCTCGCTTGTTCGGGCGTCAAACCTTACTGCAAAAACCGAGCGACCTGAATCGTCACGTCGCCCCCGTAGATGCCCACGGGGACCTCGGCAGTGAACGGGTACATCTGCACGACCGACTTGCTGCCCGGCTCGAAGGAGTACACGACGGTGGCTTGCTTCGAGGGGTCGACGATCCAATACTCGCGCACGCCGGCGCGTTCGTATCGTCCCAGCTTGGTGATGTAGTCCATGCGCATGCTTGAGGGCGATGCCACCTCCACCACGAGGTCGGGTGCGCCCTCGCAGCCCCTGTCGGTCAGCTTTTTCGGGTCGCAGACGAGCACCACGTCGGGCTCCAGCCACGTCTTGCCGTCGGCGTTCAAATCCACCGCGAACGGGGCCGCATACACCCGGCAGCGCCCGCCGTGCGCATCGATGTGGTTTCGGAAGGCCTGGACGAAGCCGCCCGTTATGTCCTGGTGCACCCTGCTGGGAGGCGCCATGTCGTACAAGACGCCGTCGATGAGCTCGGCACGCGTGCCCTCGGGAAGGTTCCAGTAATCCTGGGCGGTGCAAGGTGTCCCCTCTTTGGGCAGCGGCATGACAAGCTCCTTTGCGCCGGCGCGGCCTGACATCGCGCTAGAGTATACCATCGCCCTCGTGCGCACTGCCGTCCTGCGCGGCGCCGTCCTGCCCCACGCCCATGTAGGCGAGCATGGCGGCGACGGCGCGCCGGGTGGCGGCCACGGTGTGCACGACGGTCTTGGGGCCGGTCACCACGTCGCCGGCGGCAAAGACGCCGGCCAGGCTCGTGCGCCCGTCGTCGTCGCAGCTCAGAAGGCCGCGCTCGTCGCACTCAAGGCCCTGCGTGGTGGAGACTATCTTGCTCAGGGGCTTCTGCGAGGCGGCGATGATCACCGTGTCGCAATGCACCTGGTCGAGGCCCTCCTCGTAGCCCACCACCTTGTCGTCCTCGTCGAAGATGGCCGTGCGGAAAGCGGGGCCCATCTCGTTAATCTCGGCCACAGCCTTGCCGTAGACGATGACGGCACCGTCGAGCTGGGCAAACTCCACCTCGTCGGAGCTGGCCGAGACGTGCTTGGAGCGCGCGTAGAGCGTGACGCTGCGCGCGCCGTGGCGGAAGGCCGTGCGGGCCACGTCCATGGCGGTGTTGCCCACGCCGATGACGGCCACGTCGCGGCCAATCTCGTAGGACTCCGGGCTCACGAGATAGTCGAGGCCGAAATGGACGTTGCCGCGCGTCTCGCCGGGGATGCCGAGCGTCTTGGCGCGCCAGGTGCCCGTACCGATGAAGACGGCGTCGTAGCCATCGCGGAAGAGGTCCTCCATGAGAAGCGCCTCGCCGATGGCCGTGTTGGGGCGGATCTTGACGCCGAGGCCCTCCAGCGCCGTGCGGTAGCGGGCGATGCCGCTCTTGGGCAGGCGGAAGTCGGGGATGCCGTAACGCATGATGCCGCCTACCTCGGAGCGCTGCTCGAACACCGTGACGTCGCAGCCGGCCTGGGCCAGGCCGAACGCCGCCGTGATGCCCGCCGGCCCGCTGCCGATGACGGCGACCTTCTTGCCACAGGGCGCGGGCTTCTCCGGCTGGGCGCGGTCGAGGAACGCGTCGGACACGTAGGCCTCGATCTGACAGAAGTGCACGGGCGTGCCCTTGCGCCCCAGCACACAGCCGCCCTGGCACTGCGCCCCGTGGTTGCACACGAGCGAGCAGGCGTAGGTGAGCGGGTTGTTCTGGAAGAGCATGCGTCCCGCCTCGTCGATGCGGCGCTCCTTGAACAGGCCGATGACCTGCGGAATCGGCGTGCCGATGGGGCAGGCCATGACACAGTGCGGCTTCTTGCAGCCCAGACAGCGCTGCGCCTCCTCGACGATATGCAGCGACATGCACTTCTCCTCTCCCGGGAAGGCGGCGCAAGCCCCTCCCCTCGTAGCGTTGAGCCATGATAGCCCAAACCCCACCGCTCCACGGCACGCCCATGAAGG
>CAVJGP010000178.1:0-4654 GCA_963648855.1 Alistipes onderdonkii
GACGAGGCGCTGGGCGGCCTGGACTGCCTGCGCCACCTCGACCTCTCGGGCACGCGGGTGGCCTCGCTCGATGTCACGGCCCTGCCCGCGCTGGAGGAGCTCGACCTGCACGGCTGCCCGCTGACGGTCGACGCGCTGGCTGAGCTGGCTTCCTGGCGCGGCACGACCGGCCTCGCCGCCGACCTCGAGGGCGCAGGCGAGAAGGTTGAGCAGGCAGGCGGCACGCAGGGCGCAAGCGACACGCAGGCCGACGCGGCCAGCGACTCGACCGACCAGGCTGCGGCGCCCGGCGACACCGCCGACGCCGACGCAACATTCGACACGGTAGAATCCGGCGAGCCCGACCAGCCTGGCGATGCAGCCGACGCCACAGTCGGCGAGCCCGACCAAGCCGGCGACACAGGCACCACCGTGTCGCCCGCCGAGTCGGCCAGCGCCGGTGAGCCGGATGTTGCAACTGAGGCCGACACGCCCACCGACGCCGAAGCCGCCGCCGACTCCCCCGAGCCGGCCTCCTTCGACGCAATTGTCGCCCTCGCCGCTTAGCGGCACAAATAAGGCGCGTCCCGCGGTCCAATCCAGCGGGGCGCGCCTTTCGTTTTGGCGGCCGGCCCACCACAATTGTCTGATAGTCCCCCCGTCAAACCCAGCTCCACCAGCGGCGCTCCGAGCCTCCTGGCATCTCCAGGCAGCCCGGAGCGCCGCTTTGTCGCTCTTCCTTTGTTGCCTTTCCCACTACCCCCTGCCATCGGCCCACCGCCCTGCTCCCCCAGCAGCGCGGGCCCGCGCGCTCGCCTTGGCGGCGCCCCTTCCCCGCTACCCCCTGCTGCCGGCCTCCACGAGGTCGATGAGCTCCTGATGGGAGTGCACACCCATCTTGCGATAGACGTCGGCCACATAGGACTTCACGGTGTTGCGCGTCAGGCGCAGCTCGTCTTGGATGTAGGCGGCGTTGCGGCCGCGCGCGAGCAGCGCCAGCACCTCCGACTCGCGGGCGGTGAGCTTGCATTCGGCGGCCAGGGTGGCACAGGCGTCCTCAAGGCGGGTGCCCTCCGCCTGCTCCACCGCCTCAGACGCCGCCTGAGGCTCGTCAAGCGGATGGACGCCGCGCACGGTGTCGTCGAAGCTGAACGAGCGCGTGAACATGAAGTTGTAGGCCGCGAACACAAAGGCCATCGCGGCGACGAAGAGCGCGATCCACATGCCGTCGATGTCGCCCAGCTCGGTGGCCGCCGCGCCGCTGATGAGGCCCAGGGCCAAGCCCGCCCCTCGGGCCGAGCGCACCATGCACATCACCGGCAGGGCGCCCGCCAGGCTGCGCGCGCCGATGCGCGCCACCATGTACCACAGCACGAGCGCAAAGAGCGACGCGCTCACCTCGCAGGCGATGCTGCACAGGCCGGTGAGGTCGCCCTCGCCCATGCTCAGAGCGGGCACGAGCAGCACGCCGGCCAGGGCGAACAGGTAGGCCACCCCGTAGAGCCAGTCGATGGAGCGCACCCCGCGCACGAGGGTGACCACGAGCAGGCCCAAGAAGAACGCAAGGGCGATGAGCGTGCCGGGGAAGGCCGCGGCGCTCTTGCCTCCAAACGTGACCGAGAAGCCCAGCGCCGCGTGGAAGAGGATGACGATCGCGAACATCCGGCTCGTGAGCGGCAGAAACGACAGCGGGTTGGTAATGGAGAGCTCGGCGGGGGTGCTGCCGGCGTTGAGGCGCTCGAAGGCCGGGCGCGCAAACGTCCACAGCAGCACCAGGCCCACCGGGAAGCACAGCATGAAGGCCACCATCTGCACCTCGAGCGACAAGGAGCTCAGCACGCTTCCCAGCACGTAGCGCAGGGCATAGCCGCTCACAAGCACCCCCACGCAGGTGCTCGCCGACAGGTCGATGAGGGCGAAGCCTAGCACGATGTCGCGCAGGATGCACGTGATCCAGCGCACCACGCCCGCGACGAGGGCAAGCGCCGGCAGCACCCACAGGGCCGACACGTAGAAGAGCGCCGACATGCACTCCGTCACGACGAGCGTCGTCACCATCGTGGCCCGCGAGGAAAAGAGCCTCGGGTGGTGCTGGCAGGCAAAAGCGAAGCCCAGGGCGACGAGCGCGCCGACGAGGGGCGCCACAAACTGCGTCTGCGGAGCGAAGGGGTCGGTCAGGGGGTAGACCGCCGTGTTGATGAGCCAGGTGGAGGTGAAGGAGAGCGCAAGGCCAATGACGAGCAGGAAATTGCGACCGCCGAAGATCTCGCGGAGGTTGGAGACAGTGGGGCGGGAAGAGTCGGCAGCCTCAGCCGCTCGGTTGCATACCTGCTCGCCCATGTTTCCCCATCCCCCTAAAGCCTAGTTCTCGACTGGGCTTTTATCGCACACAAATGGTCGTTTGTATAGTGCAAATAGCATATTTGGGGCACCCCCCAGCGGTAGGGTGGGCCGATTTTGCGCATACCCACCACCTGCCGGGGTTGACGTATGGCGAATCGATGGAGGGTTCCCCGCCACGCGGCACGCCGCCCGCCGCAGCCCCGCCCTCGGTGGGTGCCCAGCGCGGCGTATCCCGAGTTGACAGGCATCTACCAGGTATTTCAGCAAACCCAACCTGCAGTGGGTGCCGCAAATCCACCCCTGAGGCCACTATGCGAACCGTCAAAGCGCCACGCACCGCACGGGCAGGGCACGCACCCCATCGCCCGACGCGGCCACAGCGCAACGGCAGCTGTTTGAAACAGGCCCGCACATGCATCGCAAAGGGGCGGTGCGGCGGGCCGCAACAACAAGGAGGGCACTATGAGCACGAGCACCACTCGCAGGAACTTCGTCAGCGGCCTGGCAATGGCAGGCGTGGGTGCAGCCACTGCGGCAGCCGCCTCCACCGGCAGCCTCAAGGCGATGGTCGCGAAGGCCTCCGAGAACGACGCCCCCGAAACGTGGGACTATGAGTACGACATCGTCGTGTGCGGCGCCGGCGGAGCCGGTCTGCTCGCGGCCCTGAAGGCCCACGAGGAGGGCGCGAGCGTCATCGTGATCGACGCCAACTTCGAGATGGGCGGCCACGCGGCCCTCTCCCACGGCCTCACGCACTCCGGCGGCGGCAACTCCTGGCAGCAGAAGTGGGGCATCGAGGACACCCCCGAGCAGGTCTACCTCGACCACACCAACCCCGTCCCGCTGGACTCCCGCTTCAACGACCGCGAGATCGTGCGCGAGTACGCCAACCGCTCCGTCGAGTGCTTCGAGTGGATGCTCGAGAAGGGCATGAAGATGGTGGACACCGAGCCCACCATGTACAAGACCTACATGGAGGAGGGCGGCACCGACTGCGAGACCGTCGCTCGCAAGGCCCCGGCCGACGCAGGCGGATACGTCAACCTCACCAACGGCAAGACCTGCGAGTCCGGCGACCTCAACGGCATCAGCGTCACGCGCCCCTTCGAGGAGACCGCCCTGGCCGAGGGCGTCGACTTCATGTACGACCGCCACATGGACTCCCTCATCCAGGACGAGGACGGCCGCGTCATCGGCGTTCGCGCCAGCCACACCCCCCGCTTCCTCAAGGACGGCACGCAGCTCAAGGGCCTGCACTACGACGAGTCCATCCAGGACGAGTCTGAGGAGCTCACCTTCAAGGCCAACAAGGCCGTCATCCTGTGCACTGGCGGCGGCATGAGCAACGTCGAGTACCGCACCATGTTCGACCCGCGCTGGACGCAGGAGTACGACGGCGTGGCCGGCGAGCCCTTCAGCGCCGCCGACGCCTCCGGCGAGATCGCAGGCATGGCCATCGGCGCAGGCCTGGGTGCCACGGCCAACTGGACCGTGCAGTGCAAGTGGCCCTTCGCCGCTGCCATCGGCGCCGGCTGCCGCTACGGCTACAAGAACCTGCGCTGGGACGAGAACTCGCCCGTGTGGGAGTTCGCCGGCGCCAAGGGCCTGTACCTGTACAACTTCGACGGCGCCATCCAGGTGACCATGCAGGGCAAGCGCTTCTACAACGAGGAGGCCCAGAACGGCTTCTACTCCGACGGCGACGGCATGTGGGACTACTTCGCCGCGTGCTTCGGCTCCGTCATCCTCGATGAGGGCACCGACAAGGCCCGTCGCGTGGGCGGCCCCCTGTGGACCATCTTCGACGCCGACTACGCCGCCTCCGAGGGCTTCAACTGCGCCTACCCCGACGTCGACACCGAGAACGGCTACTTCTTCTCCGGCGACACCCTGGAGGAGCTGGCCCAGAACATCGTGAACAAGTACTACGAGGACTACCCCATGGACCCGCAGACCCTCGTGGACACCGTCACGCGCTACAACGAGCTCGTGGACAAGGGCACCGACGAGGACTTCGGCAAGCCCGACGACCTCATGACCAAGAAGATTGAGACCGGCCCCTTCTACGCCGCCTGGTCCACGCCCGTGCCCCACGACACTCTGACCGGCCTGCGCACCAACGCGCATCGCCAGGTGCTCACCGTGCTGGGCGAGCCCATCCCCGGCCTGTACGCCGCCGGTGAGTGCGCAGGCGGCATGCACACCCACGGCCTGGGCAAGGTGCAGACCGCTGGCTACATCGCCGGCCTCTACGCCGTCGAGGAGAACGCGTAGGTTGCGGAACCTGATGCGCTGCGTTCTGCGGGGCCTAGAGTACTCCAGTACACGTCGG
>CAVJGP010000179.1:0-4568 GCA_963648855.1 Alistipes onderdonkii
ACGGCGCGTGCGGATCGCCGGGAGAGCAGCCGTCGGGCAGGTTAAACCCGCTCATAAGTACGCCCCTTCAACAATCAGCCCACCGCAATAGGGGCAGTGGCGGTAGTCGTTCTCGCTCACCCCGCCGAACCCGAACACGTGTGCCTGTCCGCAGGTTGTATGGTAGACGCCGTTCTCGTCGGCAATCCAGGTGCATTTATCCGGCTCGATGAGGTCGGCGAGCAGACGTAACAGGCCTCCCTTCCGCTTGGGCAGGCACTCCACCAGATCATCCAGGTCCATGGCCTTCTGAAGCTCGACGCACTGCGGCTCGAAGTCGCCGCACATGCTGCGCTCGCGGTGCTTGGCCCTCAGCCTCTCGGCCGCGTCGCGCTTGTCCTTGTCGCTGAAGACCGTCTCGCCGCACTCCGAGCATCTGTAGACCTCTGTGGGGTAGTACTCGTCGCCGGAGCTGCCCTCGTCGTACTCCATGCGGCACGTCGGCGGCATGAGCAGGTCGGCCAGCGCCTTCACGTCCTCCGGCAGCAGGTACGGCCCCGTGTAGTCGATGCCGAGGGCGTCGAACACCGCCTCCATCGACACCGCCTTGAGGCCCTTGTCCTCAAGCTTCTTGTAAAGCTCGCCTGCGGCCTCCGTCAGGATCTCGTCACGCTCGTTCATCGCTTCTCCTTCTCGTTGCATTACACGTGGCTCATGAGCAGTCGAGCCAGCCCCAGCTGTCTTATGGCGCTTTCCCTGGAAACCTCAACGTCCTCCGGGTAGGCGTGCGTGTGGAACCTCAGCCCGTCCGGGGCCTCGACCCATACAGACACGCTCTCGTCGCCGCCGTAGCCTGACTCGACCAGAGCGAGCGTGACGGACCAGCCGTCATCAGTAGTGGCCCTTACGGCGTTGTTGTCCATCTACTCCACCGCCTTGTTGATGAGCCGGAACTTGCTGTGCCCCATACAACCGCTCGCCTCTATCGCGGTGACGCGCTCAAGGCACTCGTCACAGAGGTCCAGGGCATCCGCCACGATGTACGGCTTGCATGACCTGCCCTCGTTCTGCTCAGTTGTCCACTTCACCGGGACGGTGATCGACATGGACGCGCTCAGTTCTTTGCCGCAGAGGTCGCACACGTATGTATCAGGGTGTTTGATCGTCGCCATCTACTCCACCGCCTTATAAGGCGTGCCATCCGCGTTGAACAGCGGCGTCACGGACACGCCGCCCATGCCGCCGCTGCTGTCGACGGTCGTGCCCCTGTAGCGCACGATCAGGTACTCGACGCCGGTCTCCTGGTCGATTAGGATGCCGGAGTCGAGCCCGCCGATGGAGCCGCTCACCCACGCGATCGTGTTGTCGCTCTGGTAGCCCCAGAGGCGGGCCAGCTTCGCGTCGGCGGAGTCCTCGGACTCCTGTTTCGTATAGCCAACGTCATTGGCGCACCCGGCGAGCGCCAGCGTAAGCGCCAGCACGACGGCCGCTGCAGCCTTAGCCTTCATCTTCGTCTCCATTCATGACCTCGAACTCCGCCACGAGCTGGTAAGGCTCCACGTCGGGGTCCATCGCCATCAGCCTCTCGACGCAGTCCTTGGCCTTCGCCAGGTCTGCCAAGCCACCCTTCCAGGGCCACCGCCACAGGTACTTGAGCGCGCACGCCCACCACCACATGGCCTCCATCCCGAGGTGGACGCCCTCCGCCATGGAGGCCATGGCCCGGATGCACGTCACCTCGCCGTCTCCCCGGTAGCGCCTCGGAACGTTGCTCACGCGACCACCTCCGCGCCCAGTCCGTCGGCGATCTCCTCGACGCGCTCGATAACGCCCAGCAGCTCGTACTCGCCGCCGTCATCGAGCAGCTTGTGCTCGATGACCCATCTCAGCGCGGAGCCGATGCTCTGGAAGTACGTGTCGCACGATCGCCACTTCGCGCTCGCGTCCTTGGTATGGTGCTTGTGGCTCGGGTCCGCCTCGCGGTACTCTTCAAGCACCCAGTTGCGCTTGTCGTAGGCCCTCAGTCGGTACCTGTCGTCGAGATGCACTATCGTCTTCGCCATTACCTCTCCTTCATCAGGTCCCACGGCTCGCAATCCAGCGTCTCGGCGAGCTGCATGATGAAGCTCGCGTTGGGCTGCTTCGCGGTCCCGTTCAGGTACGTTTTCAGGATCTTGTAGTCGACGCCGCTCGCGTCCGAGAGGTCGCGGATGAAGCGCCCTCCGGTGAACCCGGCCCTCCTCGTCGCGTATCTCAGCGAGTCGGCGTCGAGCATGTACTTATGCTTGTCTGACCTCATAGCCCTTCCTCAGGTTGTTCAGCTCCTTGACGCAGCCGAGGAACGTGTGGCCAGTCCTCGTCGCCACGCCGTTGACGGATAGGACGAGGTCGCGCCTCTGGGCGTCGGTCCACCCCTCGCCCCTCGGGCACTTGATGCCGAGAAGCGCCGCGCGGTTGTTCATCTGCTTGCGGGTCTTGCCCGGCAGGAGGCGCTTCCACCCCGGCCAGCCCTTCGGCTTGCTTGGGTAGTGCAGGCGCAGCACCTCGTCCTCCTCCTCGGTCCACCAACGCCTGTGACGGATGCCGTGCTTCGAGGCCATCTTGGTTATGGTCCTCTCGGTACGCCCAGGGAGAATCCTTCTCCACTCGTCCCACCTCGCGCCGTGCTCCGGGTAGTGCTCCCTCAGCGCGTCGATCTCCTCTTGCGTCCACTCGATGCCGAATGTCATCCGTCCAGTCCCTTCACCGCTTCCAGCGCCAGCTTCTTGCACCTGTCCGGGCTTATCCCGTGCGTCACGGAGACGTCCAGCCAGGCGACCCCGAGCAGCCAATGCTCGACGATTATGTCGGCGGCGAGCGGGCCGCTGGCCTCCTCGATGCGGGGGACCAGCGACCACGCCCTGTCAAGGACCCGCTCGTAACCGGAGGCTCTCTCGATGGCCTCCGCGTCACGACGCCTCAGACCGGCCTTCTCGGCCTCAAGCCTGAAAGACGCCCGCGCGGCGGAGCGGAACAGCGCGAGGGACGGGCTTATCTCACCTCGCCGCAGCACCTAGCTCCTGCCCATCGCTTTGACGCAGAGGATCGCCGACAGCACGTAGCACGCCGCGAAGAGCAGCAGGGCGTTGTACTCCACGTAGAGCGCGTCCAGCGCGAGCGTCACGAGGAAGTACAGCGGGACGGCTACCGTGCTCAGGAGTGCGGCGAGGACAGCGAGGAACACGAGCACCACGGCGACGGTCGCCAGGAACTCCGCAGCCTTAGACCCACTCTTCAAGGATATCCACCGCCTTGCTGCCGTAGGCCTTCTTGAGCAGGCACATCATCAGGCCCTTCTCGCGGTCGTACTCGTCGTTGCCCGAGCACTTGGCGACCACCTTGTCGCCGCTCGGCCAGATGGCGATTGTCGCCGGGCCGGAGAAGATGACCTTCTTGGGGGCCGCGCCGCAGATGACCTCAAGCCTCTCAGCAAGGTGTGCCCAGAAGCTGTCGACCGCCTCCTTGACGGGACCGTCGGCATAGCTGGGCCTGCCGTCGAAGTCATCGTCAAGCTCGTCATCGAAGTCATCATCCGGCTCGTCCTCGAACTCGCACTCGCTGAGACGGCACTCGCCGCTGAACGGTCCGCAGAGCGCATAGCCGCCAAGGCCGGTCCGGATGATGCCCGGCTCCTCGCTCTCGTCGCCGAGGTGGTGCCAGGAGTTCTCCCGGTCGACCCTGACGGGCGGCTCGGGGAAAAGGATCCTGCCCTCTTCAAAGCTTCTCTCGTCCATGACTACTCCAATCCAGAGCTGCCGTAGCCGCTCTCCCCGCGCTCGGTCTCGCCGAGCTGTGTCTCCCGCACCCACTCGGGCGCGACGTACTCCGTGATGACCAGCTGGCATACCCGGTCCCCGTCGTTGACGGTGAACGGCTCCTTCGAGAGGTTTATCAGGCCCGCCTTGACCGGCCCTCGATAGCCGGAGTCGATGACCCCGACGCAGTTGGCCAACGTGATGCCCTTGGTCCCGAGGCCGGACCTCGGGAACTCAAGGCCGACGCATCCCTCGGGGATGGCCACCCGGAAGTCGAGGTCGACCATGGCGATCTGGCCCGGCTCGATGGTGAGGGGGGCGTCAAGCCTGGCCCTCAGGTCGCTGCCCGCGTCCCCCTCGTGGTTGATGAACGGCTCGGTGCCGGAGTATGGGATCCTCCGCGTCTTCAAAGCCGCCTCCTTTCGGTTGATTGTTTTATGCGCTTTAAGCGTTTTCGCGCCCCCTGTCGGCTCATTGCCCGGAAAAGCCGTCAACAGGGCAAATCCTTTCTGGGGTGCCTCAGACGGCGCCAGAGGCGCGATTTCATCGCCTCCGGGTACTTGGTAGGGGCACGGGTGTAAAGCAGCTCCCAGTGGCCTCCACGGGCGAGAGAGACGTCATATCCGCCCTCGTTGTCGCACGGCCCACGGCCATACTGCCAACTCCCGTCCACCCACCGGAAGTGGAGCCGCCTCTGGTGGGCCAGCTCGTGGCACTCCCGGCAGAGGGAGAGGAGCGGCCCGTCGCCGCCCCCCGCCGAGCGGAAGACCACGTGGTGCCTGTCGGTGGCGGGGC
>CAVJGP010000180.1:0-4485 GCA_963648855.1 Alistipes onderdonkii
GGTAGCCCGCGCCGCTCACCGCGTGCTCGGCCCCGTCGTAGTACAGCGTGCCGCTCACCTGCCCGCGAGGCACGGCGCACAGCCAGGTGAAGTAGCCCGCGCCGTCCTCGCCAAATGCAAAGCCGCCCGCGCCGGGGCGCCAAGGCTTGGACGTGCTCGTGAGCACCAGGTCCACGCCCACCGGCGAGGCCTCGCCGCGCCCGCCCGCGCCGTCGCTGCCGTTCTCGCCGGCCGTGCGCTCCACGTGCAGCGTGTACTTCTTGAAGTCGCCGCGCAGCGTGTGCGGCCCAAAGCGCACGTCGCAGCGCTCGCGGCTCATGGAGGCGTCCTTGGCGTCGAGAATCACGTTGTCCTTGAACTCGCGCCCGTCGGGGCTCGTGATCTTCACCACCACGGAGGGCAGCGTGCCGTCCTTGGCGATGGTGGTGTTGTCCTTGGTGTTGAAGTGGATGACGGCCTTGGAGCCGTCGTCGAAGATGAAGTCGAAGTACCACCACTCGTAGTGGCCGGCCGTGTCGTCGTCGCGGCGCGCGTCCTCCCAAGGCTCGATGACGCCGGGCTTGGTGCCCATGCGCTCGTAGTCTTGCGGCTGGTCCATCAGACGGACCGGGGTCGTCTTGGCCATCGTCGTTCCTTTCGCGAGGTTGCGGTTTGTTCTGCGATGTGACATACTGTATCAGCATGCGATGAGACAAACCATCTCAGCGATGAGGCAAAACGGGCAGATATGCAACAGCGAGGGAGCGTATGGGCGAGAAGGGCACGCCGGAGCAAGGGCAGACACAGGCAACCAAGGGAAACGCCGCGCGCAACGACGCGACGAGGCGGGCGATCGTCGAGGCGCTCCTCGCCCTCTTGCAGGAGAAGCGCTTCTCGGAAATCAGCGTCACCGACATCGTGGCCCGGGCAGGTGTGGCCCGGATGTCCTACTATCGCAACTTCGAATCAAAGGAGCAGGTCATCGAGGCGTACATCGACGGCTTGCACGAGAGCCTGCTGGCTGGCGGCGCACAGGCGGGAGCAGGCAAGCCCCTGGAGGCAAGCTCGCCCGACATCCTCGAGAGCCGCGCCCTCGTGGAGCGCTTCACGCACTCCCTGCGCCGCATGCTTGCCGAACGCGAAAACGTGCTGGCACTCGTGAGGGCGGGCTTCGCCACCACCCTGCAGCGCATGATGGACGGCTATCTCGAGGAGCGCCTGGGCGACATGCCCGCCGCCTCGGTGGAGCGCTTCGGGCTCTACTTTGCCTCGGGGGCGCTCCTCAACGTGCTCGTGCAGTGGCTCGAGCAGGGCGCCCGCGAGTCCCCCGAAGAGCTGGCCGCGTGCTGCGCGAGGCTCCTTCGCGAGGGGATGGCGGGAAGGTAGGCGCAAGGGGGGCCGCTACGCCGACGCGACTACCTGGGCAAACGCCTCACCAAGGGCGGAAGGTCGCCGTCGCTCGCTACGCCGGCGCGCACGCCCTGCCCAGGCGCGCGAGGAACTCCTCGCAGGCACGGCTGCGCAGGCGGTACTTCTTCCACACGAGAAACGACGCGATCTCCAGCGGCGGGTCGAGCGGCACGAAGCGCAGGTCGCAGGCGTCGAGCTGTAGCAGATGGTCGATGCCCATGGCGCAGGCCGCGCCCGTGCGCACGAGGTGGGCGGCGTTGCCCAGAAGGTCGAAGCGCCCCACCACGTTAAGATTGTCCGGCGTCAAGGTGCCGACCGACCAAGCTTCCAGGTCAACCGACCTGTTCGACGAGCGCGAGCTGAGCAGCAGCGGCATCCGCGCGAGCATGTCGGGCGTCACGGCCTCGCAGGCGCCCCACTCCCCCGCCGCCGCCACGGCCACACCCACGCGGTCGGCCCCAGGCATGCGCAGCCACTCGTAACGCTCCAGGTTGACAGGCTCGATGAGCAGGCCGAAGTCGAGAAGCCCGCGCTCCAGGCGCTCCTGCACCGCGTCGGCGTTACCGGTGTAGAGCTCAACCGTGACGCCGGGGTGATCGCGATGCAGCTCGGCGAACGTCTGGAGCACCACGCGCATGGCCTGTGTCTCGCCCGCGCCGATGCGGATGACGCCCGTGAGGCCCAGGTCCTGGTCGGCCAGCTCGGAGGCCGTCTGATCTACCAGCGAGAGTATCTCCTCGGCGCGCTGACGCAGGCGCATACCGTCGCCCGTGAGCACGCACGAGCGGTTCGTGCGCTCGAACAGCTCCACGCCCAGCTCGCGCTCCAAGTCGGCGATCTGGCGCGAGAGCGTGGGCTGCGTCACGTGCAGCACGTTGGCCGCCTCGGTCATGTTCTCCTCGCGCGCCACGGCGAGGAAGTAGCGCAACGTTCTCAGCTCCATGAAGACAATCCCGTCCGGAAGGCATCGAAAACAGCGGAGCGAATTATAGCCCATGGCCCAAGGCGGAAAATCAATCGGAAACCGCATGTCGCACCATGCCGAAGAATCAGGCCTTGCTCACTGGCGCATGTAAAAGGCCGAACCACTTGCCGGAAAACCGTCGCGCGGCCTATCAACAAGCAGATTGCCGTCCCCGCGCCCAGGCATGCATCCGTCGGCCAAGACGCCTGCATCCCACAACGGGCGGCACCCGTCTCGATTAATCAGCCGGAACAAAGCGGCCCAGGTGAGCCTCCTGCTCGGCAAGGGTCATGGTGAAGAAGCGCTGGCCCCTGTCCAGCTTGCGGATCTGTGCCATCTCGTCGCACGCCAGCTGGAAGTCGAAGATGTCGAGGTTGTCCCTCATATGCTGGGGGTTCGTGGTCTTGGGGAAGACGATGTTGCCCTCCTGGATATGCCAGCGCAGGATGACTTGCGCGCTGCTCTTCCCATACTTCTGCCCCAGCTGCGCAAACAGCGGCTCGCCGAGCAGGCCCGCGTCCGCATGGCCCAGCGGATACCAGGACTCGGTTTTCGTGCCGAAGGGCTCGATGCGCTTCTTCAGCGCGGCCTGCTGGTAGTACGGGTGGCACTCCACCTGCAAGACGGCGGGCTTGATATTGGCAGCCGCCAGGACTTCTTCCAACCTGTCCGACTCGAAGTTGGAAAGTCCGATGGAGCGCACCTTGCCCTGCGCCACAGCCTTCTCCATGTCGCGCCACGCACCGAGGTAGTCGCCGAACTGCTGGTGCAAAAGCAGCAGGTCAAGGTGGTCGACGTCGAGGCGGACCAGCATCTTGTCGATACCCTCCATCGTCTTGCCCTCGCCGTACTCGCTCGGCCAGAGCTTGCTGGTAATCCAGACCTCCTCGCGCGGAATCCCGCTTTCCCGCACGGCCTGCCCAACGCCGCGCTCGTTCTGGTAGGCATGGGCAGTGTCGATGTGGCGGTAACCCATCTCCAAAGCCGCCAGGCAAGCCTCGCGGGTGGCCTCATCGCCCGCAATCATATAGACGCCCAGGCCAAACTGGGGAATCTGGTTTCCATCGTTCAGGGTTACGTAGGACTGACTCATGTGTGGCTCCTCCGTCTGGGCTCCTCCGCATCTTTGTTGAAACAGGGCGTGCGGGGCGCGCGTCCCGAGAAAATGCGTCAGACAACACCGCGCGTCGTCACTGCAGGCTTGCTGTTCCCGTCCGAATATAGGTGTCTGCGGCCGTTATGTTAAATGCCTATATGGTCTATCTGGATATACGTTATTCGTATGTCTGAAGGGCACACGCAGAGTGGAGAGCGCGGCCGGGCCGGACTTGCCGCGTTCGTGATTGTGTCCGCGATTACAGGGCAAGCGTCAAAAACTTGCCTTCAGGAGAGATGCAGAAATATAAAATGCAGTGCACAAAATTTGACAACCCGGCTCCTTGATTTTCACCGAATCGCCACGTTGCATAGCACACGCATGGTTTACAATGCAGATAGTGAAACAGTCCTTGTGGACTCTACGTGAGGCAGGGACAAAGGAGGGTCGCTGGAGACAGCGGCCCTTTGACTTATAGGGGGCACGTTGAAGGAGTTCAAGACCATCGACGAGCAGATTGCCATCCTCGAATCAAGAGGTATGCATGTCGACGCCAAGGCCCCCGCAGTACTCCTTCGCGAGAACTACTACGCGATAATCAATGGCTACAAGAACCCCTTCCTCGACAAAGAGGCCATGCAGTCGAGCGCCGAAGACGTCTATGCGCAAGGCACCAGGTTCGAATGGGTTCTGAGCCTGTTCGAATTCGACCGCGAGCTCCGCCAGATTACGTTCAGCTACTTAATTCGGGCAGAGGCAGCGCTGAAAACCGTAACAGTCTACGCCTTCTGCGAAAGCCATCGAAATTGCTCTGACTACTTGGACCGCGCGTCATTCTGCACCGCGAAAGACATGCTGACGCCCAAAACCTTCAAGGGAAACAGGGCATCGCTCCATTCAAACAGCATGGTTAAACTAATGGGGACTTTGAACAAGAAACTCGTGCTCAGCCCCACGACTCGTCCCTTTGTCGCGCATTACGTGGCCGAGTACGGCGAGGTTCCCCTATGGGTGCTCTGCAACGACCTGACCTTCG
>CAVJGP010000181.1:0-4475 GCA_963648855.1 Alistipes onderdonkii
GTGATGGCCTCCCGGCGTGACAGTGACATGAGCATGGGATCCCCTTTCGCGCCGCGCGGGACTGCGCACGGCAGACGGCAGTTTTGACCTGATACCATCATCCCCCAATGCACGCCTGCGAAAGCGCGCCGCGCCGATATCGCACAACAAGGGCATCGCCCTGAAGGCCGGCAGAAAGCGCAGGTTCCGCAACAAAAAAACCCGCCTGGCAGGGTGTGCCAGGCGGGCTAATGAGTCCTATGGTGCCCCCAGCGGGGTTCGAACCCGCGATCTTCGCCTTGAAAGGGCGACGTCCTAGGCCGCTAGACGATGGGGACAGCGTTTGGGGATTATCAGGCAAACACGCCCGTTTTGCAAGGGGGCGCGTGCCAATCCAACGATTCCCTACAACCCTACAGGCGGGCCTCGAGCGCGTCGTTCACCACCTTGAGGGCCTTCACGCGCGCGTAGCGCTTGTCATCGGAGGGGATGACGTGCCAGGGCGCGTAGGGCGTGGAGGTCAGGCGGAGCATGTCGTCGACGCACTGGTAGTACAGGTCGTTCTTCTCGCGGTTGCGCCAGTCGTCGGCCGTGATCTTCCAGTGCTTGGCCGGGTCGTTCTGACGGTCCTCAAAGCGGCGGAGCTGCTCCTCGGGCGAGACGTCGATCCAGAACTTCACGAGCACCGCGCCCCAGATGCGCAGGTCGTCCTCGAACTCGTTGATCTCGTCGAAGGCGCGCCTCCACTCGTCCTGGGTCGCAAAGCCCTCGACGCGCTCCACGAGGACGCGGCCGTACCAGGTGCGGTCGAAGATGGCGGCGTGGCCCGCGCGGGGCACCTTCGTCCAGAAGCGCCACAGGAAGGGGCGGGCGAGCTCGTCTTTGGACGCGGGGCCGATGGGGTTAACACGGTAGTCGCGCGCGTCCATGGCGGCAGTGAGGCGCTTGATGTTGCCGCCCTTGCCAGCCGCGTCCCAGCCCTCGTAGGCCACGATGAGCGGCAGCTTGTGGCGGAACATCTGCAGCGACAGCTCGGAGAGGCGCGCCTGCTGCTTCTCCAGCTCCTCGCGGTACTCCTCGTCGCTTCTCATGACATGCTTCTTGGCGCGCGCCTCCTCGAGCGACTTGACCTGCACCAGCTCGAAGCGCGACTTGAGCTTGGCGGCGCTGCCCACGCGCTTCTTGGCGGCGGCGAGCTCGGCGCGCTGGCGCTGCTTCTCGGTGAGGGGCTCGGCCTTCTCGGCATCGGCATCGGGCGCCTGCGGGGCGGCGGGCTTCTCATCGCCTGCAGGAATGGGCTGGGAGGTGTCCACACCCCGGGCACGCAGGGCGGCGTCCATCTGGTCGGCCAGGGCCTGCATGATGCAGATGTTGGCGTTGCGCTTGTGCTCGGAGGGGACGATGGTCCAGCTCTCGTCGCCCGTAAGCCCCAGCCAGCGGTCGTAGACGTCGCGGTACTCCTTGTAGTGCTGGAGCTGCTTGATGTCGGACTGGTCCACCTTCCAAGAGCTGGCCTCGTCGCTCAGAAGGTTGGTGAGGCGGGCCGCCTGCATCTCGCGGTCGATGTGCAGGAAGAAGCGCACGATGAGCCAGCCGTCGGCGCTGAGCTGACGCTCGAAGGCGGCCACGCTCTTGAGGTGCTCGCGGATGCGCTCCTCGGCGCGGCGCGAGATGGCCAGACGGCGCTCCGGGTCGAGCTTGGGGTCGCCCTGCAGGCGAACGTCCTCGACGTAGCTGCGCGAGAGCTCGTCGTAGTACGACAGGTCGAAGATGGTCATGGTGCCGCGCGGCCCCAGACGGCTCCAGTAGCGCGTCATGAACGGCTGGAGGTTCTCATAGCCCACCGGATCGTTCATGGTGTGGACGGAGTAGGCGCGCGGGTCGAGGCCCACCACGAGGTCGGAGATGCGGCTGCCCTTACCGGCCGCGCCCCAGCCTTCGAAGATGACGAGCGTGCCCATGTTCGCGCGTATGGCCTGCTGCTGAAGCGTCACGAGGCGCTGGGAAAGCTCCTCGCGGCGGGTGCGGTACTCCTCGCGACCGAGCCTTTCGGGAAACTTGAAGTCCTTAAGCAACGTAAACCGCCCCCTGTACGGAAAAGGCGGGGCGGCCGCGCGGCCGTCCCGCCGATAACGGAACCCTCATTCTACCCCATCCACCCCAGGGACGGGACAACGCTGACTTACTTGGCCAGGGCGATGCTGCCGTAGATGGCGTCGAGCACGTTGCCGTTGGCCTCGTAGTCGCTCGCGCACACGCCCATGACGCAGGTCGTGGTGCCATCGGCCAGCTCGGTGAAGCCCAGGGAGCCGAGCAGCTTCACGTCCTCGGCCTCAAGGATGAGGGCATAGAGCCTCGTGGTCACGCCGTTGGCGTTGACGACCGTGCTGTCCAGCACCTCGCCGCCCAGGGCTGTGGCGATGCTATCGACGACGTCCTTCAAGTCGTCGGTGTCGGTCAGCGTCTCGCCCTCGAAGATGTCCGGGATGACCGAGACGAACATCAGCCCGTCCTCGCTCATGAGGTCGACCTCACCCGTGTCGGCGTCCTCATCCTCCACCACCATGTCGGAGGGCACGCTGAGCACAAGGCCGCCCGCCTCGACGGTCTGGCCGAGTTCGACCTGGGAGACCGCCGCGTCGGTGGAAGCGGCCTGGGCGGAGGTGTCGGCCTGGTCAATCGACTTGAGGATGCCCTCCAGGGTGTCGGTGACCCCTTCGGCGGTGGGGTCGGCCGCCACGGTGATCTCCGTCAGGGAGCCGTCGGCCTGGGGAATGTACGCCATGGCTGTGACTGTGGGAGACTCGGTGTTGGCGGTGCCGTCGATGACGTACAGGTAGGCGACGGAGCCGTCGTCGAAGGTGCCCCCGGAGGACGAGACGACGCTGCCACCCACGACGTCGGCATAGGCCTTGGCGTCGGTATCGAAAAACTCCTGGTACTTGGTAGTATCGTCTGCGACATAGCCGGAGTCGGCCGCCGTCTGGGCGTCGAGGACGACGATGCACGCATACATGTTGCCGTCCTCAGAGGTGGCGACCTTCATGGAGTCACCCAGGTCCATGGAGGACCACTCACCGGGGACGGTGAGCTGGACGCCGCCCGCAGCAAGGACGGTGCCCTCGGCTACCGCGGTTTCGGTGGCGGCAGCCTCGGCGCTGGCCTCGGTAGCCGTCGCCGAGGTGGAGGCGCTGGCGGCCAGGGCGGGCACGGCCAGGCAGGTGCCTGCGAGCGCGAGCGGGACGAGCATGCCGGCGGCGAGGCGGGACAGGGACGAACGCGTGGTGAAAACCATGGCGAGCTCCTTTGTACATACACGAAGAAGGGCGCAGCTGTTGCCGCGCCCCTCGAAGTGTAGCATATGTGGAGTTCGCGCATTCTTCCGAGAAGGCGTCTTGACCGACGAACGGAGAAATGCTCGTGCGCGTGAGACGCCTACTCTTTGGCGGCGTCCTTCTTCTCGCGGCGCTCGATGGCCTCCTGGAGGGCGTCGATGTCCTTCTGCGACTTCTTGATGCGCGCGAAGAGGCTGATGACGAAAACGAGCAGGATGACCCAGATGAGGGCGTAGCCGGCGATGAGCAGGGGCGCGGAGGAGATGTTGGTGTAGAGCTCGGCGAGGACGGGATCCATGGGTGGCTCCTTAAGGTCGAAGGCGCAGCGAAGTGCGGCCGGGGTGTGCGGTGAGGGTGACGGGCTGGCGTGCGGGGCCGGTCGCAAGGGCGGGCGGCGTGCTAGCCACTCGCTCAGGGCGCGGGCGCGGAACTAGCAGGAAAGCGCCTCCCAGCGCTCCTTGAGGGCCGCCACCTGCTCGGCCTGCTCGGAGGAGCGCAGGGCCAGGCGGTAGATGCCGAACGCCACGAAGCCCATGCCGAAGATCCCGCAGATGAACGGGATGAGCATGGCGGGCTCCAGGCCCGAGTACGAGATGACCGGGTGCAGCGAGCTGGGCACCATGCGCGTGATGAAGTACGAGATGGGCGCGTCGATGGCGGCGAGCACCGCGAAGACCCCCGAGAGGCGCGCGCGGCGCTCGGGCTCATCGATGGCGGCGCGCAGGATGAAGTAGGCCAGCGAGAGCATGGTCAGGATGAAGTAGGTGGTGAGGCGCGGTTCCCACGACCACCACACGCCCCACTCGGCGCGCGTCCACATGATGCCGGAGGCCATCGTCATGAGGATGAAGGCGAAGCCCACCGCCATGCAGGTCTTGCAGCGGAGGTCGAAGCGGGCGTCGCGGCGCACGAGGTACAGGACGGCGTAGACGGCCGCGACGATAATGAAGACGAAGGACACGATGGCCACGGGCACGTGGAAGTAGAAGATCTTCTGCGTGATGACCTGGATGTGGTCGATGACCTTGCCGCCGATGACATAGGTCTGGTCGAGCTGGAGGTCGCCGTTTACCATGGGGGCCTTGAGGAAGGCCCACAGGAAGTCGAACGTCGTGAGGACGAGGCCGATGACGAGAGAGACGAGCGCCGCCTTCTCCCACT
>CAVJGP010000182.1:0-4470 GCA_963648855.1 Alistipes onderdonkii
CACAGGCGCTCATGTACTCCAGTACACATCGCACCTGTGCGCCTTGCGCATCAGAACCTGCGTTTTAGAGGGGCACCCCATCTGCTGCGTTGGGCCAGGGCTTATGTACTCTAGTACACCGCGCCCTGGCCCGCCTTGCAGCTGTGGCACTACAGCCTGCGACTGGTCGCAGCTCTGTAGGTTGCGGAACCTCGTCCGCTGCGTTCCGCGGGGCTCGTCGCAAAGAACGCTCCGTGTCGGGAGGCTAGAGTACTCCAGTACACGTCGCCTCCCGACGCCTTGCGGACGAGAACCCGCTTTTAGAGGAGACGCAGAACCTGGCGCGCTGCGAACTCCTGCGGACTCGTCGCAAAGGGTGCTCCGTGCACAGGCGCTCATGTACTCCAGTACACATCGCACCTGTGCGCCTTGCGCATCAGAACCTGCGTTTTAGAGGGGCACCCCATCTGCTGCGTTGGGCCAGGGCTTATGTACTCTAGTACACCGCGCCCTGGCCCGCCTTGCAGCTGTGGCACTACAGCCTGCGACTGGTCGCAGCTCTGTAGGTTGCGGAACCTCGTCCGCTGCGTTCCGCGGGGCTCGTCGCAAAGAACGCTCCGTGTCGGGAGGCTAGAGTACTCCAGTACACGTCGCCTCCCGACGCCTTGCGGACGAGAACCCGCTTTTAGAGGAGACGCAGAACCTGGCGCGCTGCGAACTCCTGCGGACTCGTCGCAAAGGGTGCTCCGTGCACAGGCGCTCATGTACTCCAGTACACATCGCACCTGTGCGCCTTGCGCATCAGAACCTGCGTTTTAGAGGGGCGCCCCCATCTGCCGCGTTGGGCCAGGGCTTATGCGCGGTGCGCACCCTTGGTGTACTCTAGTACACCGCGCCCTGGCCCGCCTTGCAGCTGTGGCACTACAGCCTGCGACTGGTCGCAGCTTTGTAGGTTGCGGAACCTCGTCCGCTGCGTTCCGCGGGGCTCGTCGCGAAGGGCGCTCCGTGTCGGAAGGCGCTCTTAGAGGGCGAAACCTGATGCGCTGGGGTGGGCATTGGGATATGAGTCGATTGAAAGGGGTCGTGCCTGGGGTTTCCTGGGCACGGCCCCTTTGCGTTGGGTTGGTGGGAGAAGTTCCTGTGGGTGCGCTTGGAAAGCATGCGCGGTGGAGCTGCGGCTCGGGCGCGGTTGCTCAGTCAGGCGGGCCCCGTGCTGGGGTTAGAGCGTCGTTGGGGCCGCCACGAGGTCCATTGCGATGTCGTGCGGCTCGTGTGGCAGGGTTTCCCCAGGTGGTAGGAGCTGGCAATCGTAGCAGGCGCCGATGAGAAAGGGCCGTCTGCCAGGCCCAAAGGCCTCCCTCAGCCAGGCGTCGTAATACCCGCCGCCATAGCCAAGCCGTGTACCCTTGCGGTCGAACGCAAAACCGGGAAGTACGGCCACATCAATCTCGGATGGATCAACCATGCGCCCCGCAAGCTCTTCGGGCACAGCAGGCAGGGGGCGCTGCGGCTCTCGCAGGCAGCGGGGCAAGCTCGCGCGAACGGCAAGCTCGCATTCCCGCGCATCCACGAAGGCGAGCCTGCGGCCGCTCAGCGTCACCGGCAGGCAGACATGTTGCCCGCGCTCAAGCGAGGCCTGCATGAACTCCCCCAGGTCGAGCTCGTCGCCGAACGCCATATAGCAGGCAAGCGTGCTTGCCGCTTGTACCTGCGGCAACGCGAGCAGCCCCGCGCACACCCGAGCGCTTTGCCCGCTTCGCTCCTCGCGCGTCATCGCCGCCCGTGCCGCACGCGCCCTCTCGCGCCGCACGGCCTTCTCGCCGCACATCCCCATGCCCATCCTCCTCGCAATTCTCGGAGGAATTATAGGCCAGAACGCATCTCCCACAGCAAAGCCCGCCCGCAGGCCTCTTCAGCTTGCGGGCGGGCTTAAGCTTGCTCTCTATCGCGTACGGCCTCTTGTGCGGCTACTCGATCGTCGCGGCCACCTCGCAGGTGCCGGCGGCGACGTCCTCGTACAGTGCCTCGTAGAGCGCGGGGTTGAAGTAGAAGATGGCCGTGCCCTGGCCAAGCCACAGGTCGGCGTAATCCACCTCGGCGGTGACGAGGCCCGTCGCCTCGGGGTCGGACTCGTAGCTGCCCCAGGTCTTCACGTAGGAGCCGTCCGCCCCGCTCGACAGGGGCGCGCTCACCACGCTCGCGCCCGTGTAGGGGCTCCAGCCGGCCTGCTCGGCAGGCGCGGCCAGGTCGGCGCCGCACAGGTCGGCCGACACGACGATCATCTTGTCTTGGTCGGCCAGGTTCTCCAGGGAGTTCTCGTACAGCTCCGCCCAGCCCTCGTCGGTGCCGGTGCGGGCAGTGGGGTTCACGAGGAAGACGCAGCCCTTCGCGGCGTAGTAGCGCGCAATCTCGGGATAGGCGTAGGTGTCCTTGCAGATGGAGACGCCCAGGGCACCCCACGGAGTCTCGACGATGAGCGGGTCGGTACCCGCGACGCACCACGGGCCCTCGACCGGGGCGATCTTGCGGTACGACTGGATGCCGCCCTCGGTGTCGCACACGAATGCGGAGTTGTACGCGTGCTCGGCGTCGCCCTCGACAGGCTCGGAGGTGCCGAAGACAATGACCATCTCGTTTGCAGCGGCAAGCTCGGCAATCTGCGCGGCGTACTCCCCGTCAACGGCCTCGGCGAGCTCGACCACGGTCTTGCCGTTCTCGGCCTCGGCGTCGTCGGCGGCGGCCCAGGCATAGCCGGTGAGCGCCATCTCGGGGAATACCAGGATGTTTGCGCCCGCCTCGGCCGCCTGGTCGATGTAGGCCTTCATGCTCTCGAGGTTGGCGTCCTTGTCGCCGAACGTCGGCTGGAAGTTCACCGCGCACACCGTGGCGCACTCCTGCGTGGGAGCGGCCACCAGGTCGGCTCCGTCGTCGTCCATCTCGGCAAGCTCGCCGTACCAGTCGGCATAGAGCTCGGGCTTGTAGTTGTCGCTTGCCAGGATGTCGGTGGCGCAGGCAAGCGACAGGTCGATCACATCCGCGAACATCGCGCTCTCAGGCGAGCCGCTCGCCGCCTCGCCCACCACGCACTCGGCAAACGAGGTGGTGCCGTCCGAGCCCGTGGGGCCCCAGGCGCAGGAGCCGCCCGGGAAGGTGTAGTGCGAGCCGTCGTAGGCCGCGAGGTTGGCGCTCGCCACAAAGATCTGGTCGCGGATGGCGATGTTCTTGATGCGCGAGTCAAAGTACCACTGCCACAGGGTCGCGTCGCCCTTCTCCGAGTCGAAGCCGCGCGAGGTGGCCGTGGGGTTCAGCAGCAGGCGGCAACCCTGCGCCGCGTAGTAACGCTCCAGCTCAGGGATGGCATAGGTGTCGTAGCAGATGTCCACGCCCACCTTGCCCCAGGCGGTGTCGAGGATGAAGGGCGTCTCGCCCGGCGTGCACCAGGCGCCCTCCACGGGATGGATCTTGCGGTAGGTGGCCACCCCGCCCGCAGGCGAGCACACAAAAGCCGAGTTGTAGGCGTGGGCGTCGTCGCCGTCGATGACCTCGGTGTTGCCGTAGACGATCCACATGCCCGTGTCCTGCGCGAGCTGGGAGAACTGCGCGGCCACGTCACCGTCCACGCCCTCGGCCGCCTCGATGCACATGCGCGAGTCGTCGCTGGTCTCATCATCGGAGGAGACATAGCCCGTCACGCACATCTCGGGGAAGAGCAGCAGGTTCACGCCCTGCTCGGCGGCCTCGTCCACAAACGCCTTCATCTGCTCGACGTTGGCCTCCACATCGCCCCACGTGGGCTGGAAGTCCACGACGGCAAGCATGAGGGAGTCCTCCACGGCCTCGTCGGCCTGGGCGGGGCCTGGCTCGCCCAGCACCTTGAATGAGGCGCCTCCTCCCCACAAAAGCCCCGCCGAGAGCGCACCTGCACCGATGGCAAACGCGCGACGGGAGATGGCGCTGGTGGTCTGGAGGAAGCGGCCGGACTGTGCGGTGGTGACGTCGGACATAGGGGGTTCCTTTCTCGAAGGTTGAACGACGCGGGGCAGAATACGCGCCGAACACCTATCGAGTTGGACCCTTTAAACGCCTCGCAACACTGCGTAACACCCCAGACTACCAGGTGAAATGCCCCATTCGCACAGTTTCGCCCACATGGCAAGACAGTGGCGCGCATCTTGCCGGGCCATGTCGGTGAGACAACGCGCACAAACCTCCCGCCACCCGCTTCACCGCCCGAACACAACGCGCCTCACCTCGCACTGCCGCGACCAACAGCAATCGAGACGCGGCCCTACGCAACAGTCATCTAAGCCACAGCGCAACACGAGCCCAAGCTCGCGCCGTTTGTGCGATGTGCCAGAATCACCGCGCACGACATGAATTCCGATACGCTAACAATCCGCTTCCCTCCGGCATCGACATTCAGACAAATTCGCGATTATGGCCCCAAACATCGCACATACTCGCAGCTAGGCGGCTGATTCCGCCTCCCCG
>CAVJGP010000183.1:0-4358 GCA_963648855.1 Alistipes onderdonkii
GCGCCCTTTGCGTCGAAGAAGGCCGGGGCCTGGCCCAGGGCGGCGCGGCGCTGGTTGTTCGACCAGCCGTTGTTCTCCCAGTAGGGCAGGTCCTCGAGCATCGCGCGCACAAGCGGCAGCATCTCGGCACGTTCCTGGGCGGTGAGGCACAGGTCGCGCTCGTCGAGGTCGGCCACGGTCTGGTCGAAGTCCACGATGCTGCCGTTGAGCGTGGCGATGTCCTCCACCATGCCGTCGGCGTAGAGCAGGTCGTTGGGCTCGTCGTCGGGGATGTGGTTGTCGAAGAACTCCTCAAGCGCCACGGCGCTGGGCTGGGAGGCTGCCCAGTCGAGGAAGTCGCGCGTGCGCAGGTCCTCGTCGAGCTTGGGCTGGGGCTGGTCCTTGTGCTTGCCGACGAGGTATTTCTTGAACTCCTCCACGTCGCGGGCGCCCTGCTCGTCGTCGGGGCTCACCTGGCGCTCGTCGAGCTCGTAGTTCACGAGGTAGAGGTCGTCGCCGTCGAGCCACGCGCCGATCTGCGCCATGCCGCTCAGGATGTCGTGCATCATGAGGTTCTCGAACTTGCCGGCCGGCCACGCCTGGCCGTACCAAGCCGCGAACTGCTCCTGGGCGTCCTCCACGCGCACGATGCCGCACATGTCGCACAGCACCTCCGCCACGTGGCGGGCCCCCGCCACGAGCGCGCGCTCAGCCTCCACGGCCTGCATGTCGAGCCTCTTGAGGGGCTCCTGCAGCTCCTCGGGGATGAGGAGCGTCCAGGCGTTCTCGCCCGTGGCGTACAGGTATACCCAGGGTTCGAAGGGCACGCACGTCGGGTGGGTGTGCGCGTCGTCCGCGGCGAGCTTAAGGGTGCAGCCAGGCTGTTCCAGCAGCTTGCACAAGGTCTCGTACTCCGCCCATGGCACCTGCGTCGCGATGGCGAAGGCCTCCTCGTCGTCGGCTGCGGCCTGCACAATTACCGCCGCGAGGTCGGCCTTCTTGAGCTTGGAGTAGCCGCGCAGCTCGTAGCCCTTGGCAAGCTCCACCAGCTCGTCGCGCGTGAAGCCCTCAAGGTGCTCTGCCAGCGTGCGGCGCACGGGCCCCTTGGTGGCGTGTTCGTTCAGGTCGGCGATCCAGTAGTCGCCCAGCGCGGCGTACGCCTCCTCGAGCGACATACGAGCCTCATGATTGAAGGCCTCCTCGCGCGCCGCGCCCACCAGGCCCGCAAGCGACCCCTTGTGCGTTCCGACCGGCTCCTTCTCCTGCGCCATGCGCCCTTCCTTTCCCTCTGCGCCCCTGCGGGGCGGCCGTCGTGTCGGTGTTGATTCTACACAAGCCGGGGTGTACTATGCGCCCTACACGCGCCAAGGGGGCGCTGTTGTTGCGAAAGGAAGCAGGAAATGTCGAGCAAGGCTGCGATGAAGAGGGAAATGGCGGGCGCCTGGGTGCGCATCGATCAGAATGCCTCTGCGCAGCTCCTTCTAGGCCTGGCCGACCTTCGACTTACCTGCGCGCGCTAGGGCGTCCGCCTACGTTGTAGGCACGACGGCCCCGGTGCGCTGACTCGGGCTTACCGCCCTTCCACGCAGCCTTCGGCCATTTCGTCTTCTCACACAATTTCATAGGCACGAGCGGCCTTTTTGCTGTTTTTTCCCTTTCTGGCAAATGGGCGCGGTCGTGCCCCCCGGGCATCCATGAGGCGTGTTAAATGTTCAGGCACCTGTGCACTTCTATCCGGAGGTAACCATGACCCGCAAGATTGCCATTTTCGACACCACCCTGCGCGACGGCGAGCAGTCGCCCGGCGCTTCCATGAACACCGAGGAGAAGCTGCTCGTCGCCCAGGAGCTCCTGCGCCTGAAGGTCGACGTCATCGAGGCCGGCTTCCCCATCTCCAGCCCCGGCGACTTCATCTCCGTGCAGAAGATCGGCGAGCTTGCCGGCGACGACGCCGTCGTGTGCGGCCTGACCCGTGCCGTTGAGAAGGACATCGACTCGGCCGCCGAGGCCCTGAAGTCGGCCCGCCGCCCCCGCATCCACACCGGCCTGGGCGTGAGCCCCTCGCACCTGCACGACAAGCTGCGCATCACCGAGGAGCAGGCCATCGAGCGCGGCGTGCACGCCGTGAAGTACGCCCTCAAGTACGTGAACGACGTCGAGTTCTACTGCGAGGACGCCGGCCGTGCCGACCAGAAGTTCCTGGAGCGCATCGTGCAGGCCGTCGTCGACGCCGGCGCCACGGTCATCAACATCCCCGACACCACCGGCTACTCGCTGCCCGAGCACTTCGGCGCGCGCATCCGCGGCCTCATGGAGAACGTCCGCGGCATCGAGAACGTCACCGTGGCCTGCCACACGCACAACGACCTGGGCATGGCCACCGCGCTTGCCCTGGCCGCCGTGCGCAACGGCGCCACGCAGGTGGAGTGCACCATCAACGGCCTGGGCGAGCGCGCCGGCAACACCGCGCTCGAAGAGGTCGTCATGGCCATGAAGATGCACGGCGAGGAGCTCGACGCCCACACCGACATCAACACCCGCGAGCTCACCCGCGCCAGCCGCCTGGTGAGCTCCATCACCGGCATCAACGTGCAACCCAACAAGGCCATCGTGGGCGCCAACGCCTTCGCGCACTCCTCGGGCATCCACCAGGACGGCGTGCTCAAGGCCCGCACCACCTACGAGATCATCAGCCCCGAGGAGGTGGGCGCCTCCGGCAGCCAGATCCTGCTGTCCGCCCGCTCGGGCCACGCCGCCCTGCGCCACCGTCTGGGCGAGCTGGGCTACACCTTCGGCGAGGAGGAGTTCGAGCGCGTCTACCAGTCGTTCCTCGAGGTGGCCGACCGCAAGAAGGAGGTCTACGACGAGGACCTGGAGTCCATCGTGTGCCAGTACCGCCGCGACGTCACGGCCATCTACACGCTGAACACCCTGCAGGTTTCCTGCGGCTCGGGCCTCACGCCCACGGCCACCGTCACCATCACCAACGAGGACGGCACGCAGGTCACCGAGTGCGCCTACGGCACCGGCCCCGTCGACGCCGCCTTCAAGGCCATCGACAAGGTGGTCTCGGTCAACAACATCCTGAGCGAGTTCTCGGTGAACGCCGTCACGAAGGGCATCGACGCCCTGGGTGAGGTGTGCGTCCACATCACGAGCCCCTCGGGCGACGTCTTCATCGGCCGCGGCTCCGACAACGACATCGTCGTGTCCTCCGCCAAGGCTTACGTCAACGCCCTCAACAGGCTCCTTGCCTCCGAGCGCGTCGCCAAGACGCCCCTCGAGGCTGAGTAAACCCTCCACGGCGCACCCGGCCCGAGCGGCTGCGGTGCGCCGTTTTTTGTAGCAAAGCCGAGGTATGCCGGCCGCCCCTGCGCTGCGGCCCTGCGCATCCCGGCCTGCGTTTGTACTGAGAGAGGAAGGAAACCCCACATGGCACGTCCCATGACCATGGCAGAGAAGATCCTGGCCGCCCACGCCGGCCTGGACGAGGTGCGCCCCGGCCAGCTCGTCGAGTGCGACCTCGACATCGTTCTGGCCAACGACATCACGGCCCCCATCGCCATCAAGGTCTTCAACGAGCTCGGCGCCGAGAAGGTCTTCGACCCCACGCGCGTGTGCCTCGTGCCCGACCACTACACGCCCAACAAGGACATCAAGAGCGCCCAGCAGGCCAAGACGGTGCGCGACTTCGCCCGCGCCCAGGGCGTGACCCACTACTACGAGGTGGGCTGCATGGGCGTCGAGCACGCCCTGCTGCCTGAGAAGGGCGTCGTTGTGCCCGGTGACCTCATCATCGGCGCCGACTCGCACACCTGCACCTACGGCGCGCTGGGCGCCTTCTCCACGGGCGTGGGCTCCACCGACGCCGGCGTGGGCATCGCCACGGGCCGCGCCTGGTTCAAGGTGCCGCCCACCATCAAGTTCGAGGTCGAGGGCGAGCTCGCCCCCGGCGTGTGCGGCAAGGACGTCATCCTGCACATCATCGGCATGATCGGCGTGGACGGCGCCCTGTACTCCGCCATGGAGTTCACCGGCAGCGCCATCCGCTCCATGAGCATGGAGGGCCGCCTCACCATGTCGAACATGGCCATCGAGGCCGGCGGCAAGGCGGGCCTCATCGAGGTGGACGACCTGGCCCGTGAGTGGCTGCGCGACCGCTGCGAGCGTCCCTACGTCGAGTACCACTCCGACCCCGATGCCGAGTACGCCAAGGTGTACCACATCGACGCCGCCGACATCCAACCCACGGTGAGCTGGCCCCACCTTCCCTCCAACACGCATCCCGTGAGCGAGTCCACGCACATCGCCATCGACCAGGCCGTCATCGGCTCGTGCACCAACGGCCGCATCGAGGACATGCGCGCCGCCGCCGAGGT
>CAVJGP010000184.1:0-4236 GCA_963648855.1 Alistipes onderdonkii
TCGTGGGCGCGGTCATGGGCTCCAACAGCCCCTCCGGCGCCAACAACGGGTGGGCCCTCACTTCCGGCAAGCTCGCCGCCGACACCATCTGCGCTTAGAGTGATGCGGAACCTGGCGCGCTGCGTTCCACAGGTGCTCATGTACTCCAGTACACATCGCACCTGTGCGCCTTGCGCGCCAGAACCCGCTTTTGTAAGGGCGGAACCTAGCGCGCTGCGTTTCGCGGGTGCTCGTGTGCTCCAGTACGCATTGCGCCTGTGCGCCTTGCGCGCCAGAACCCGCTTTTGTAAGGGCGGAAGCTCGCCGGCTGCGTTCCATGGGGCCTCACGCGCGGTGCGCACCTTTGGCGTACGTCCAGTACGCTACGGCCCCGTGCGCCTTGCGCATCAGAACCTGCTTTTGTAAGGGGCGGAACCTGGCGCGCTGCGTTCTCCCACGGGGGCGGGTTTGCTCCTGACGTCTTGTGCTGGTGGGTGCTTCTTATATTAGCAGGATCCTATGACCTCCCATCTCCGGGCAGCCGGGGGTGGGAGGTTTTGTTTTTGGGCGCGAGCCTGTTTGTGAGGCGATAGGGTTCGCGGGCGCTTGGAAGGGTGTGGGCATCGTGGTGGGGTGGGGGGAAGGAAAGCGGGCGGGCGTGAGCGGGATAGGATAGGCGCGAGAGTTCGTATCTATTCGTGGGGTCGGACGGCATGGCGAGCAAGAGCGCCATGGGTCTGACCTGCTATCGACTACACCAGGGGAGTATTCTCGCCATGCCTACCGTTTCTACCAGCACCTCAGCACCCACGGCCTTCCTGGGGTCGTTCTTTCATACGCCGCGCTACGGCGAGGTGGAGTTCCTGCAAGACGCCCTCATCGAGGTGGATGGCCGCGGCATCATTACCGACGTGACCCTTCCGGCTGCTCCTGACTACAGCGCGCGTGTGGCCCAGGCGCGCGAGGCGGGCACGCTTGCCGAGTTTCCCCAGGGCGCCTACGGCCTGCCGGGATTCGTCGATTTGCACGTGCACGCCCCGCAGTGGCCTCAAGCGGGCGTCGCCCTCGATGAGCCGCTCGACGTGTGGCTCCAAAAGCGGACGTTCCCTCTTGAGGCGCGGTTCGCCGACCTCGACTTCGCGCGCCCCGTCTACCGCGACCTCGTGGGCCGCCTTCTCAGCCTGGGCACCACGACGACGGTCTACTTCGCAAGCAACGACCTGGCCTCTTCCATCGAGCTTGCGCGCATCTGCGCCGAGGGTGGGCAGCGCGGCCTTGTGGGGAAGGTCGTGATGGACGACCCCGCCGCCAACCCCGACTTCTACCGCGACTCCTCCACCGCATCCGCCCTGGCAGACACCGAGACCCTGCTTGCCGAGGTTGCTCAGATCGGGGCTACCTCGCGCCAGGGCGTCTACGGCGTGATCACGCCGCGCTTCATCCCCAGCTGCACCGACGAGGGCCTGGCGGGCCTGGGCCGCATCGCCGAGAAGACGGGCGCTTACGTGCAGTCGCACTGCGCCGAGGGCCAGTGGGAGCAGAGCGTGGCGCCGGCGCGCTACGGCGTCTCCGACGCGCAGGCGCTCTATGATTTCGGCCTGCTGCGTGAGAAGTCGATCATGGCGCACTGCACCTTCTTGTCTGAGGCCGACGGCGAGCTGTTCGCGCGCTCGGGCGCGGCCGTGGCGCACTGCCCCGTGTCCAACTCCTACTTCGCCAGCAGCGTGTGCCCGGTGCGCCGCCTGCGTGCGCAAGGCGTGCGCATGGGCCTGGCGACCGACATCTCGGGCGGGTTCTCGCCCAGCATGTACGAGAACATCCGCCATGCCGTCATGGTGTCGCGCATGCTGGAAGACGGCGTGGACGCGCGCGTGGACGTCGAAGGGCGTGGCGCGGGCGAGCCCTCGCGCATCACCTCGGCCGAGGCCCTGTGGCTTGCGACGGCCGGCGGTGCCGAGGCGCTGTGCCTGCCCGTGGGAACGTTCGAGGTAGGACGCGCTTTCGACATGCAGGTGGTGGACACGCTCGTGCCCGGGGCCGACATCACGGGCTTCGGCGTCTTCACCTCGCCGCGCGACATCCTCGACCGCATCCTCTTCATCTCCACGGCCGAGAACACAAGGCAGACCTGGGTGCAGGGTCGTCTCGTGTGGGACAAGGGGCTGCGCGCGAAGTAGGGACGACTGCGGTGCCGCTGGCCCGGCAGGCCCGGCAGACTCAGCGATGCCGCAACCTCGGCAGAACCGGTGGGGCCGGCTGCCCGGTGGGTCCGGCAGGTCCAGTAGGCTCGGCGGACCTCTGCGATGCCGCAAGCCCAGCAAGCCCGCCAGCCCGGCTCGGCTTAAAGGTTCGTGAAATCCCGATGTGCATCGGCACATGGGCGCACGCCTTTGCCGAGAGGCCCATAATCGCGCGCCGTCGTTACAACAAGCCGTCTCAAGACGGGCGTCCACAAGGGGCGTCTCGATCGCCGGCGGCGCAAACATGAGGAGAGGGAACGTGAGCGAAAGCACAACCGATCAGGCAGTGACCGAGGAGGGCGCCGCCAACGGCATCACCGTGGGCGTGGACGCCAAACTGCCCTGGGGCCAGGCCTTCCTTCTGGGCCTGCAGCACGTCTTGGCCATGGACTCCTACGTCCCGCCGTTCATCATCGCAACGGCGCTGGCGCTGGCGCCCACGGCATCGACCGCGCTGATCCAGTCAACCTTCCTGGGAGCGGGCGTGGCCTCGCTCATCCAGGTGCTGTTCTTCCTGCGCATGCCCGTGTGCCAGGGCCCCTCGTACGTGCCCGTGGGAGCCGTCATCGGCCTCTACCTGGGCGCGAACGGGTTCGACACGGTCTTCGGCGCCTGCCTCGTGGGAGCCGCATGCGTCGTGCTGCTGGGACTGTCGGGTCTCTACAAGCGCGCCGTGCATCGCTTCATCCCGCCGATCGTGAGCGGCACGGTCATCATGATCGTGGGCCTGACGCTTCTGCCCACCGCCTTCTCCAGCAACATCTTCGTTGAGGGAAGCGGCCTCACCGTCACGCAGAACATCATCCTGGCCTGCATCTCGGCCGCCGTCATGATCGCGTTCTCCATGCTCGGCGTCTATCGCCCCACCGTGGGCAAGTTCCTGCGCGTGTGCTCGGTCATCATCGCGCTCATCGTGGGCTGCGTCGTGGCGGCCTTCATGGGCGGGCTCGACCTGTCCTCCGTCGCTGAGGCGCCTTTGTTCAGCCTGCCCAACGTGGCGTTCGTGAATTACGGCCTTTCGTTCGAGCCGTCGGCCATCCTTACGATGATCGTTATCTACCTGGTGCTTCTTGCCGAGACGACCGGCACCTGGTATGCCGTGAGCTCCGTCGTGGGCAAGCCCATGACCGACGAGCAGATCAACCGCGGCGTCATCGGCGAGGGCCTGGGCTGCCTTGTGGGCTCGCTTCTGGGCACCACGCCCGTCACCGGCTACTCCACCAACGCCGGCATCATCTCCATCACCGGCGTGGCCAGCCGCCGCGTGTTCGTGATGGCCTCCGTGTGGCTCATCGCGCTGTCGTTCGTGGGCAAGCTCTCCGCGCTCATCATGGCCATCCCGGCCAGCGTCATCGGCGGCGTGTTCGCCGTGGTGTGCGCCATCATCCTGCTCAACGGCTTCCGCCAGATCAAGGGCGAGCCGCTCAGCGAGCGCCAGCTCTACATCATCGGCGTGCCGATCGCCGTGGCCGTGGGCCTGCTCAACCTGCCCTCCGACGTTTCCGCCGCCGCGCCCGAGGTGCTGCAGTACCTGCTCGATTCCCCCATCGCCATCTCGGCCATCGTGTGCATCGTGCTCAATAAGATCCTCCCCGACAAGACCGTGCCCGAGAAGCGCGGGGAGAGCGCGACTGCCGCCGAGAAATAGAAGATGGACCGTCCTGCCTGTCGGGACGGGCAAGCATAACCAAGCCGATTGCACCATTCAAAGGCCCGGTCGCGTACCCTTTGGGAGCGCGTCCGGGCCTTTGAACTATGAGGCCGCCGGCCGGCTTCTTGTCGAGGCTCCACTTTGCGCTCAGGGGATTACGCGGGCCAATTGGGGAGAGACGAAAAGCGCCGAGCCTGCTCGATGGGGGCGGGCTCGGCGCTTGTGTGTTGCTGGCGGCTGTGAGAGGGGAGTGCGGTTCCAACTCCAACTCCGAGAGCGAGACCCCAAGATACAGAAAAAAAGCCAATGCGGCTTGTGAGATGGCGACGCCCTGCTCTCCCACAGGGTTGCCCCTGCAGTACCATC
>CAVJGP010000185.1:0-4175 GCA_963648855.1 Alistipes onderdonkii
TTTGCGAGCCGACCCGACATTTGCGAGCCGACCCGACATTTGGGGCATTATACACCAAAGCCAGCCGTCCCCTCAAGAACGGCTGGCTTAATACAACCAGTTTCACTAACCACCAGAAAAAACACGCAATCGTACGTATTACAGTTTGAAGATTCCCTCAGCAACCATGCGCTTTCCCCACTGGCACACGGCCGGGCTTGCGTGTCCAGGCTCAGCCCCTCCAGCATGCTCAGCCACGCAGTGCTTGCAAACCTTCTCATAGGCACAGGCTTGGCACTCAACAGGAATCGGGAAATTGAGCGCCTGCGCATTTGTGCGACGCCAGGCCTCGGCGAAACCCAACTCAAGCACATCGACTGGCTCGCACGGGAAGGTGTTGCACGGCAACATCGCGCCCCTCCAGCCCACAGCAAACGCGCTGCGACCCGCACCGCAGCGAACGCCGCGCGGCGCATCGCCGTGCCCTTCGCTGCTTGCCACATCGGGAAGTTCATCGGGCTCACACTCAGGTTCGGGAAGCCTGCCCTCAAGCTCCCTCTGAAGGCGCATCATGTCCACATAAGCATCCAGGCTCGCGTCCTCAATCTTTCGGCCGGTCTCTTCCCTCGGCACGATAATGCCGGGGTTGATGTTAAAAACCAGGCCCTCATCGTGGAGCAAGCGCACGACCTCAAGGCCGTCAGTCATGAAGGCATTGGGCGTGATGGCAATACTCAGCGGGATTCCGGCCGCCTCCATACGATGGAGGTTCTCCATCACGCGCGCAAAGACACGATGGCCTGTCACGCGTTCGTATGAGTCCTCGCTGGCACCGTAGAGCGTGACCTGGATGCCCGAGGGCGGATGGGCCACGAAGAAGTCGCACATGTCCTCATCGATGAGGATGCCGTTGGAGAGCACCGCGACCTCGACACCCATGCTCATAAGGTGCAAATAGAGTTCCTTGAACCCGGGGAAGGTCGTGCACTCGCCGCCCGTGATGCGGGCATACATCATGCCGGCCTCGACGGCCTGGGTCATGATGTCCTTCCACGTCTCGGTGGAAAGGAGCTCCGCGCCGCGCATCTGGTCACGATTGAGATGGACATAGCACATCTTGCAGTCCAGGTTGCAAAGCGGCGTAAGCTCGAAAGACCCGGCGATAGGCAGGTTCTTCTCGCGTGCCTTGAAGTTCATGAACTTGCGAACTTCGCGGTAGCGGCGAAAATCGGTGATGCCCTCGGAATCGAGATAGTCAAGAAGCTCGCGGAGAGTCTTGGGGTCAAAGGCCTCGTCGGCGGAGGCAGCCTCGGCGGCTGCAACGGGCGTCTCAGCGGAATCGGAAGCGGTGGCCGCAATAGTTGACTCGGAAGACTCCTGGGCCTGCGAGGTCGTTTCGTGCTTCGTGTCTTCCATGGGGTTATCTCCTCAGTCCGAGTTTGCGAAGGGCGCGGCCGACGAGCGACCGGAATCTGCGCCACATGGTGCGCAGGGGCAGGATGGCCATCCACACGCGGCCGAACGCGCGGGAGCCGTCGGTGTCGAGCGCGATGGTGCGCGAGCCACGCCGTACGCTCACAGCAAGGCCGAGCACCTGCGCAACGCTCATCCAGCCGTCGGGATTCCAGCAGTTGTCGCCTAACGTCTGTACTGTATCGCCCTCCACACGCCGAACGCGGTGGCAGACGTAGCGCCCCGCCGGATACTCAAAAAGCACCACATCGCCGCGCCGAGGCGCACGGTTGAGCGGGACGATGGTGACGAGGTCGCGGTTGCGCCGGATGAGTGGCTGCATGCTCACGCCATCGAGCGGGATGGTGACAGGCAGGTGCGTCCCGGCTTGCGCGAGCTCGCGCCACTGCTCCACAGTAAGCCCCCGCGTCTTTACCTCGGCCAAACAAAGCCCCTCTCACAGGTTAGGTTTTGCATTCTGCCCAATAATAGGCACGCATACGGCACGATACAACACAAGAGCGGGCCCCGCAGCGAAAACTGCAGGGCCCGCTCGAAGAAAGCAATGATGAGAGACTACTGGTTATACGAAGGTCCAGTTTGGCTCTGGTCTGTGCACGCCGATGCCGAAATGGGACACGTATGCCCATAAGTAGTTGTACAGTTGCCGCCGCTGGCCACGACAATCTGGTCCTTGTACTCGAACTTGACGACATCCACGGTGGGGGTCTCATAGGGCTTTTTCATAGCAAAAACCTCTCATCAGGCTAGTTCGTACGCTTTATCGGAGTTTGATCCGCGCAAGCTCCGGCTGTAGTTGAACCTCCAAGCCTGTATTCGATGCCGCAAGAACTGCCGCTTGCCGCAACCACCTGATCCTTGTACTCGAACTTGACGACGTCCACGGTGGGGGTCTCGTAGGTCTTCTTCATGGGCGACTCCTTCCGAGTCGGTATATGCAGCCCAAATGCTGGAATCAAGGATACGCCCCCCCCCCCGCACTTCTGTCAAGGGGATCTCTGCCATGTTTTTAAATCTCCTCAATTCTTTTTTGGGTTGCATTCCAGCAGCACGGGATACGGCGGCAGTAGGCGGCGACCAACAAGGGGGCGCTCCGCCTTCTGGAACCCATACGTAGGGGTTCTCCTGGTGTTCTCAATCTCTTCTTCCCCAGGCTTGTGCATAACACACGCCCGGCCTCCCGCCTGGTCCATCTGTCCGCCCGGCCCGCCTACTCGCTCGCTCGCCCGCCACCGCCTGCGGTAGCCTCGGGGGTATTGTCAGCCCCGCTCCCCGCGCCTATACTCCGGGCTGGGGTCAGGGGTGGTGTTGGGCCGGCGCGAAAGGCCGTAAGAGCGCGCGTCTGCAACTGACCGGAGGTTCCAGGGGCCGGTCTAAACGACACCATTCCGGGCGGAGTAGCGCTCCCGCCTGCCGGCTCAGCCCGTAAAGCCGGCGAAGCAACCGAACAGCCGTCCCGCATCGGCCCCCACAGGGCCGGCAGGTTTGGCTTGGCCGCTACACGAAAGAGCGCAGACAAATGAAAAGCAATAGCAGCACGCGCAAGGAGCCGCGGGGGCTCTCGTTCAGCGACGATTTGATGTTCAAGCGTGTCATGGAGCGCGAGGACATCTGCCGAGGCGTCATCGAGCGCATCCTGGGCATACCCATCGGCAAGATCGAGTACCACAACACCGAGCAGGAGGTGCGCGGCCTGCCGGGCGGCAAGACCATCCGGCTCGACAGCTACCTGGTGGAGTCGTGCGGCAGGGTCTTCGACGTGGAGATGCAGGTGGGCCGCTGCCCAGCGTTTCCCAAGCGCCTGCGCGGGTACCAGTCCATCATGGACGCAGGCATCCTCAGGCGCGGCGAGGACTACGACAGGCTCAAGGAGAGCTACCTTCTCTTCATCTGCCTCGACGACCCGTTCGGGGCGGGGCTTCCCGTGTACACCATCGAGAGAGCGTGCAGGGAGGCGCCCGACGTGGCCATCGACTGCGCGGCGCACTGGGTGGTACTCAACGCGTCGGCGTACGGCAAGGTAGAGGGCAACGAGGGGCTGTGCTCCCTGCTAAAATACGTTGCGACCGACGAGGTCCCCACGGGCGACGCCTTCCTCGCCGAGGTGGACGACGAGGTGGCGCGCAACAATCGCGACAAGGCGGTGATAGGCATGATGATAGACACGATGACGATGCTCAAGCAGGAGGCCCGCGTCCAGGGCCGGGCCGAGGGCCGCGCCGAGGGCCGCGAGGAAGGCAAGGCTGCCGGACTCGACCAGTACGGCGCGCTCGTGGCCGTGCTGCTTGACGCCGGCCGGGTGGATGACGTCCGCCGGGCAAGCGCCGACGCGGCCTTCCGGGACAAGCTCTTCGCCGAGTTCGGCATGGCGTAGGGCCATCCGGCAAGGGGGGGCATCTCGCAGGTATCGCGGGATGCCCCCTTTGCTTGCGCGTCATTTCCGGCTGTCTGTGCAATGCAAGCTGTTCGGCTTCTCCAGCCCACGGGGACTCGGGTTTCCGGGCTCAGCGCCACGCATTCAGATGAGTCAGAGACCCTTTCGGATAACTTGCAAATCAAGGGGTTTCTCTTGGTAAGCAGGCGGGTTTTTCAGGTGCGTGGTTCACCTGGGTCTCTGCGTGCTAAGCTTGAATGTTGCATCTAGCTCACTAACGCCCGCCGCGCAGGTGCCGCGCGCAAGGCACGCAGGAGGATTCGAATGACCGGCTCGCTCAACGCAGAAG
>CAVJGP010000186.1:0-4143 GCA_963648855.1 Alistipes onderdonkii
CCCTACTTCGCGGGCCAGTCGGTGAGGCAGGCGTCCAGCCCGGCGATGAGCCCCTCCTTGTTCATATGCCGTCCGATGAAGCAGATCTTGCTCATGCGGTCGCCGCAGACGTCGTCCCAGTCCTTGAGCAGGTCGGGGTTCTCAAGAAGCATCTTGGAGCGCTCCTCCTCGGGGGCGCTTGCCACAAAGTAGCCGTTGGGCGAGAGCGACTTCTGGCGTCCGGCCTGCTCAAAGACGTAGCACATGTCGGGGTCCTGAATCATCCAGAACATGCCCTTGGCGCGCACGACGCTCTTGGGCCAGCTGGCCGCGAAGGTCTGGAACTTGTCCATGTCGAAGGGGCGACGGCGCTCGTAGACGAAGGTCTCGATGTCGTACTCAAGCACCTCGGGGTCGTCGTGCTCCTCGGGGTGCTCCATGGCGTCGATCCAGGCGGCGGAGGAGAAGGCGCGGCGGAAGTCGAAGCGCCCAGTGTCCATGAGCTCGGAGAGGGACACGTCGCCGTGCTGGGCCTCCACGATCACGGCCTCCTTCTGCAGGCTGCGCACGATGGCCTTGAGCTCGGCGAGCTGCTCGGCGCTCACCATGTCGGTCTTGTTGAGGATGAGCGTGGAGCAGAACTCGATCTGCTGGATGAGCAGGTTCTCGACGTCGTCCTCCTCAATGTCCTCGGCGAGCAGGTCGCGGCCGCCCGAGAACTCGTCGAACATGCGCGCGCAGTCCACCACGGCCACGATGTTGTCCAGGGCAAGCGGCGCGTGTCCCTCGTAGGCGCTCTGGTCGCAGAAGCTCGAGATGGTGTAGGCGATGGGGATGGGCTCGCAGATGCCCGAGGCCTCGATGATGATGTAGTCGAAGTCGCCCGAGTCGGCGATGCCGCCGAGCTGCTTGGCCAGGTCGTCGGACAGCGTGCAGCACAGACACCCGTTGGTCATGGGGATGAGGTCGCCGTCTACCTGCGACAGGCCGCCCTTCTGGATGAGGCTCGCGTCGACGTTGATCTCGCCGATGTCGTTGACGATGACGGCGGCGCGGATGCCCTCCTGGTTGGAGAGGATGTGGTTGAGCAGGGTGGTCTTGCCCGCGCCGAGATAGCCGGTGAGCAGGACGATTTTTGTGGGGGTGTTGGTGTCTGCCATGATGTGCGTGCGCTCCTCGCTCGTGACGTTGCGCGGCCGGGCCTCAACCCGGCCGTTTGTAAGACAAGGCGCATTATAGGAGCAACGCTGTGAAGGTAGGCTGAAACGAGGCGCGCAAACTCGCGGGACATATCCGACCAAACGGGCCTCGACCATCGCCGCCCGGCTCTCCTTAAGCACCGAGACGGCGCGCGCCCACATCCGCCACATCTACCAGAAGACCGACATCCACTCCCGCGAGGAGCTCATGGACATCGTGGACGGCATGTAGCCGATTCGCGCGAGGGGAGCTCGCCGGCGGCCTGCCAGGACGGGATAGAGGGAGCGTGGGCCGAGTTGCGCGGACGTAACCCACCTACCCCGCAAGCAGCTGCCTCCAAATGGCGGGCGCCTCGCGGATGGCGTAGTTGAGGGCCACGACGGGGTTGCCCGGATAGGCC
Organism: Alistipes onderdonkii; assembly: GCA_963648855.1. GTDB lineage: Bacteria > Actinomycetota > Coriobacteriia > Coriobacteriales > UMGS124 > UMGS124. The sequence continues at coordinate 1,580 of CAVJGP010000186.1, forward strand.
GAGACCCCCGCGACGGCCACGCCCAGGCTCGCCGCGATGAGCTTGGCGCGCAGCAGGTGATACGAGCTCGACACCACGGCCACGGCTCCGGGCTCCTCGGCGGCCTGGCCAATGAGCGAAAGGGAGTTGCGCAGGTTCTCGGCCGTGTTCGTGCTCTCATCCTCCAAGATGAGCCGCTCCGAGGCCACGCCATGCGCCACGAGCCATTCGTACATGCAGGTAGCCTCGCTCACGGGCTCGTCCTCCCCTTTGCCACCCGAGAGCACGGCCTGGGCTTTGGGATGCGCGTCGAGAAAATCCCTCGCGGCCTCCAGGCGATAGAGCAGCGACGACGAGGGCGTGCTCGACTCGTCCACCCGGGCCCCGAGCACGACGACGTAGCGCACGTCGTCGCCCGCGTCGGTGCGCGCGTTGGCGGCTATGGGCATCTCCGTCACCGCCACGGCGAGCGCGACCACGGCCACCAGACCGGCTGCCACTTTGAAGGGCACGCCGCCCACAAACGCCCAGAGCAGCAGGAGAGCCGCCGCGACGAGCACGATAAGCGCGATGACGTCGTAGCCGCGCATGGCGAAGCGAAGCACCCCCGCCAGGACCGCAAGGCCGGCGGCGACGGCGGACGAAACGGCCTTTCTGCGCGTCATAAAGCATTCCTTTCCTGCTGCAAAGCACGTGAACCAAACGCGCACCACCATAGCCCGGCCAACGGCCATTCGCCAACTTCCCCGCATAAGATAGCCCCATACACACACGAGTCGGCCCGCCGGGATTATCTCCTGGCGAGCCGGCTTCATGATGCTGGATGGTTTAATCAACCGGGCCAAAGACCCGGCAACACTCATTCAAGGACGCCCGGACGCATCCTCACCCAAACAGTCTGAGCAGCTCCTCGCGAGCCTCGGGCGTGGGGCCCACCTCGCGGATGGCCTCGCCCCACGCCGGGGCGAACACCTCGCGCGCACGGGGCACGAGCCAGTCGCGCACCACGACGAGGGCATGCGGCCAGCCGGGGCGCGGCCCGCGCAAGACGAGCGCCATCGCCTCGGTGAGGCCCAGGCCCCCGCGCTCCAGCTCAAGCCGGCCGAACTCGTCCACCACAAGCAGGCCGTCCCGCGCCGGGCTCGCAGCGGCGTCCTGGGCGGCAAGCTGGGCAAAATGCGCGTTCACCTGCGCGATCGCCTCGTCGGAGAACGCCCAGGCGAGCTTCATCTCCTGCGGCATGCCCGCCTCTTCCATCGCGCTTCGCGCCTCGGGCTCCAGATTGCGCCGGCGGGCGAAACTGACCCTGGCTCCCCCGGGCAGCATGAGGTTGTCGATGCCGAGCTTCTCCAGACCGTTGGCACATGCCTCGTTGGGCCGCCACACGCCCGGCGCCAGCACGCCCTCCACCGGCACGCCGCGCTCGCAGAGCCCATCGGTCAGCGCCTGCAACCAGCGCGTCTTTCCTATCTGGATATCCCCGGTCAAGATATAGAGCATGTCCCGGCCCCCGCCTCATGTATGCAACGTGAAAAAGTCGGCCCACATGGTAACGCATACCGGCAGCGAACGGGTTCGCCGGCGTCTTACCGCAAGCTTGGGAGCCTCACAAAGAGCTTGAGGGCACCGCTGTACTCCCTGAAGCCAAAGTGCCGATAAAACCCCGCAGCCCGCTCGTCAACGGCATCGACGACCAGCGCTCGGGAAGCCACCACCTGCGCGGCAGATGCAGCCCTGGCGATGGCGTCTTGCAACAGGCGCGCGCCCACCGACATGCCTTGGTACTTTGCGTCGACGGCCAACTGACCCAGCAGGGTACAGGGGATGGGATCCGGCGCGTTTCTACGCAAGGCACCAGGCAGCTCGCCCGTTCGGGCAACACAGTGGGTGCTCAGAGAGTAAAAGCCCGCAAGGTCGCCGTCCGGAGTGAGAATGACATACACGCTCGCCGTGCCTTCCCGCACCGCCCTGCGGGCCCGCGAGCGAAGCCACGAGTCGTTGGCCTGCGCGCCCGATGAGAACCCTTCGAGGTCGTCGATGTCACGAAGCGGCCTCGGCGGCAGAAAGGTCACTTCGCCCATGAGAATTGCCTGTCCATGAGCGCTTGCGTCTGCACGGGCACAGGCTCGTCAAGGGCGCGGGAAAACGAGTCGTACTCATCGGGGCTCACATAGGTGACAGACTGCGCGGCTGGGCGCCTCACCTCGAAGGGAAAGCCCCCGCATTCATTGAACATCCTCACGAAGATCTTTATCGCCGCAGAAGGCGTGAGCCCCAACGCCTCGGCGTTGCGCTGAAACTCCTCTTTCTCACTGGGACTTATCTTGGTGTTGAGCGATACCGTCATGCTGGCCATAAGGAGTCCTTTCGTTGTACGGCGTGGTCTAATATACCACCACGGCTATAAAACGGCACACCGGAAAGAACGCTGACGGTGTTAGCGAAAGCCGCCTTGGCCGAGCGTAGCCTTGCACGCGTCCCCGTTGCAAGACTCGCCGTGGATAACGCGCCGCGCCAGCCCACTCACGTCGCCACTCGTTGCTCGTCAGGAAATCGTTCATTTGGAACCCCTTTCTTCCAGCGAC
>CAVJGP010000187.1:0-4143 GCA_963648855.1 Alistipes onderdonkii
CGCCTATTTCCCCAGCACACGCAGGGGAATCGCGTAGATGCCGGGCTCAACCTGCCGAGCGTATTCACCGTTGCCCGTGATGACGGCCATGAACTCGGGTGCCCGGGTGCGCGAGCGAGGGTTGTCGCAGAGCTTGTCGCGCATGCGTTTGAGGCTTGCGATGCCATCGGGCACCTTGTCCTCGCTCACCTTGAACTCGAACGCCGCCCAACGGCCGTCGGCCAGTTGAATAACGGCATCCGCCTCAAGGCCCGAATCGTCGCGGTAATACCGCACGGGCACATCGTCGAGCAGGTCGAGCGAGCGGGCATAGACCGACAGGTCGCGGACCACAAGGTTCTCAAAGACGAGACCGAACGTCTGCCAATCGTCGAGGAACGTGGCGGGCGACATACCGAGCAGGGCGCATGCCAGGCTTGGGTCGGCCAGGTAGCGCTTGGGCTTGGTGGTAAAACGCCGCTTGTCACGAGCCGGAGGCGCCCAACCGGGGACTTCCTCCACGATGTACATGCCCCTCAGCGCAGCCAGGTAGGCGCGCACCTTGTTCTCGTCGATGACGCTCGCGGGGTCTTCCTCAGCGCCGAACATATCGGAGATGATCGTCTTGTAGGTGGTCGACTGACCAAGGTTTCGGGCAAGCGAGGCAGCGAGACGACGCGCGAGGTCCGTCTCCAAGCCGAGCGCCACAACGCTCACGTTAAAGGTCGTCGTGAGATAGTCGCGGGCAATGAGCTGGGCGGATGCCGCATCAAGGTCGACCGCCTCAGGCCAGCCGCCCCTGCATGCGACCTCGACGAGGCCCATCGTGTCCTTCGCGCAAACGCACGGTTTGAACTCGCCCGCAAAAAGCCCGGCCAGGCTCACCTCGCCCGTCGAATCGCCGGACTCGAAGAGGCTCATCGGATGCATGCGAATGCGCCCGATACGCCCTGCCCCGCTGTGGGCCGGGCCCTCCTGCCCCTTCTGCATCGCAGGCGTGGAAGAACCCGTCAGGATGAAGGCCCCGCGCGTGCCCCGCGCACGGTCGACCTCGCGGCGCACGGCATCCCAGATGGCAGGCACGCGCTGCCACTCGTCTACAACATGGGGACGGTCGCCGAGCAGCATCATCGAAGGGTCAGCACGCGCCAGATCGAGGCTGTCGTCCACATATGAGGCAGAGGCACCATGCTCAAGCGCGGTCCACGTCTTGCCGCACCACTTGGTGCCGGCAATCTCAACCGCCCCGAACACCTTGAGATACCGCTCAACCTGCTCGTCGACCACACGGGGCATGTATCCCTGCGGCCTGCCATATTCCTGCGCCATGCCGACTCCCTTCCGTTGCGGAGAAGTGTAGCGCACTCGGATTTTGCGGTTGACGCAAGTCGGATTTTCTACAAGCAATAGTTCGGATTTTCTATACCTTGTGATTCGGGTTTTCCATATCAATAAGTTCGGGTTTTCCATCATATATAGTTCGGATTTTCCTTTTGTAATACTTCGGATTTTCTCCCATCTGTTAATCGGATTTTCTATTTAAGAATCTTCGGATTTTCTTTCACCTGCTATTCGGGTTTTCCATCAACAATGATTCGGATTTTCTATCTCAAGTAAGCCGGATTTTCCATCATCTGATATTCGAATTCTCATCCTTAAGGACTTCGGGTTCCCTCACCGCAATCATTCGGGTTCCTCCAACGCGCAACCAAGCATCAGTCCGACAGCACATGCATGCAGCGCATGCAGCCATGGGCAGGCACAGCCCAACACCTTCCTGGCGCATTTGCGTACCAAATCCAACGCAAAAAGCCCAGCTACCCTTGCTCGTAGGGCAGCTGGGTTTAACGGCCAGCGCGATATGTTGCCGAATCCCGCACGCTCAAAGAGCGACGGGCGTCACCCCTCAGCTTGCCGACCACGCGCAACCGAAGGGCGGTAGCGTGCGACCCCTCGGCTTGCCGAACTCCACACGCCCGAGGGGCGGTAGTGCGCCGGCCCTCGGCTTGCCGGCCCCTCGCTCAGCCGCGCGTCCCCTCGCTTACTCCACGCCGGTGAGCTGGGCGAGCTTGTTGTAGATGTCGGTGTTGTCGAAGGCGCCGTCGAAAAGCTCGCTGCCGCAGCCAAGGGCGTAGATGTTCACCGGGGCGCCGGTGTGGGCGTAGGTGCCGTGCGTGATGCCCGACTTGGCGTCGAGGATATGGCACAGCGCCATGGAGAAGGGCAGGTAGGTGCCATAGAGCTCGTAGTTATCCTGGGTCATCGTGCCCTGCGAGCCCGCGCCGATCTCCAGGGTGCGGGTGAAGGCCTCCTGCAGGTCCTCAAGCTCGGAGGCAGTCAGCACCAGCGAGCCGTTCTCGCCGGCGGGGTCGCAGGCGGCGGCGTCGGGGTCGGACTCAGCCATCAGGCCGAAGCACTCCTTGACGTCGGCCAGGGCGTCGGCGAAGGTCACCTCGGCCCCCTCAGCGGTGTAGTTGGCCACCACGTCGGAGTCGAACTTGGCGTAGGACATGGTCTGGTGCGTGAGGTTGGTGAGGAAGGTGTCGTAGTTGGTGGTCTTGTAGCCAATGGACAGGCCGCCCGTCTCATGGTCGGCAGTGACGAGGATCAGGGTCTCGTCGGCGTGCTCGTTGTAGAAGTCGACGGCGGCCTGCACGGCGGTGTCCAGGGCGAGCACGTCGTGGATGGAGGACGCGGCGTCGTTGGCGTGGCAGGCCCAGTCGATCTTGCCGCCCTCGGCCATCATGAAGAAGGGCTGCTCGTCGCCCAGGCACTCGATGCCCTTCTTCACGTAGTCCACAAAGCGCCACTCGCCCTCGGCGGCGTCAAGCTCGTAGTTCATCGCGCCGCCGTCGGCGACGGTCTCGGCGATGATGAGCACGTTGCCCGAGGTGGCGTCGAGGGCCTCGGCGTCGGCCTGCGTGGTGGCCACGGTGTAGCCCGCAGCGGCGGCAAGCTCGTTGAGGTCGGTCTTGTCCTCGTCCTTGTCTGTGGGCGCCAGCCACGCGCCGCCGGCGAAGTACTCAAAGCCCGACTCGCTCATCTCAGTGCCGATGGCGTAGTAGTTCTTGCGGCTGTCCTGGTGGGCGTAGAAGGCGGCGGGGGTAGCGTGGTTCATGTTGACCGTGGAGAGCACGCCCACCTTGTAGCCCTTCTGGGAGTGCAGCTTCTCGGAGATGGTCTCGAAAGGCTGGCTCTTGGTCTCGGGGTCCATGTTGATGACGCCGGAGTGGGTCTTGTTGCCCGTGGCGATGGAGGTGGCGGTGGAGGCGGAGTCGGGGCAGAACGACGTGGAGTCGTAGGTGGTCACGCTGCCCGTGTGGGGGAAGCCCATGAAGGAGAGCGGGCTGGCCACCACGGCGCCGTCGTTCTCAGTGGTGCCCTTGAAGAAGCTGGCGATCTGCACCTGCTCGTTGCCCATGCCGTCGCCGATGAACAGGAAGATGTACTTGGGTGCGGTGACCGTGGCGGCGTCATCGGCAAGGGCGCAGGTTGCGCCCATTGCCAGGCCAGCGCCTGCGGCAAGAGAAGCGGCCTTGACGAAGTTGCGACGGTTCATTGCGAAATCCATGTGTCTCTCTCCTCTTTTGTGCGCAGCGGCCCATCCGCCGCGCCCTGTGACCCATGTCCTTGGGTACGAGACACATGATGGGGCCGTCCTGCAATCGCCGCGCCAGGTGCCCGCAAAGCCTGCGGCAAGTCGCGTGGGCCATCTGTAAAGCGACAATCAAAGGGACACCTCGGCTGCAAAGCGAGCGCAAAGTCGGAAAAGACACGGTCAAGCGCATCTGCAACATTTCGCCGTTTGCGTGACGGCAACGTCACAAAGCGCGGTTTCCGGACGAGCGGCACACATTCGCCCCTTAAAATCTCTCCAAGAGCAGCTCAAAGGGGTGAGCAGATGCAGCAACAGGATATCGAACAGTATGCAGCCGACGTGCTGCTGTCCTACTACACCAACGACGTCGAACCCTTCCTCGACGCATGCCACGACGACATCATCTGGATAGGCCCCGCCAAGGGGCAGTACATCCAGGGCAAGGCCGAGCTCGTGAAGGCCTTCTCCTCAGACCGCGACTCGCTGCGCTTCGACGTGAAGGACCTTCGGGTCACCCCCCTGCCCACCGGCTCGCCCGATGTATGCTCGGCGGCCTTTCGCTTCCA
>CAVJGP010000188.1:0-4138 GCA_963648855.1 Alistipes onderdonkii
GTCTGGCCACTGAACATATCCCTGTGGTCTCTAAGGAATATCACAGTAGAACGAACATCAGTCTTGGCACACTTATCAAGCCAGACAGTAAAAGCCTCAGGATCATTCTTATACTTTACAAGATTGTCCTTAACGATAAAGAAATCATTCATCTGGCTGAATAGCTCGCTTAAGCTATCTTCATTTCTAAGAGGACTATAGGACATCTACCTTACACCACGCTCTCAAGTGTCATCGTTGCAATGAGTATACCGGCTGGAGAGTTGGATGAATCCAAAGACGACTGTTGGGTGCTCATCGACCCCGGCCAGAGTATACCAAGCCGAGGAATTGGAGAGCCCAAAGGTTGCTCCGCAGATGCGTCCCGTTGGCCTCCTATTGACCTGTCCTTGGCCCATCGCGGTGCTCCGCCCTCGATGTCCCTTGCCGTGGAGCCGTGCCTTGATTTTGCCAGCCTGATGGGAGACCTCGGCCAGGCAGCAGCGCAAGGGCCGCACCACCGCGCCCACACATCGAATTGCGCCCGTCCAGGTCGTCCTTTATCATGTGCGGCGCAAATAGCGACGAGCGAGACGAGGGTTCGATGAAGTTCACGGGCAACAACGACAAGTTGGGCGAGGGCAAGGTCAAGATCGCGGGCGACCGCGTGGCCAAGGCGGCTCAGGACAAGACCGAGCCGTTCCCGCTGGGCGTGCGCGGCATGGTGCCGCTCAGCACCACCAAGAAGGGCGGCGGAACCCTCACGGTGTACGTGTTCAAGGACGCCGCCGACCTCGAGGCGCTGCAGGGCGTCATCGAGCAGCTGCATGACCTGATGGGCGAGGCCGAGGAGCTTGTCGACTGCACGTTCGGGCAGTTCGAGGGCGTGCGCGTGGGCGTGAAGAGCCCCGGCTTCAAGTTCTGCTACGTGGAGTACGCCCCCGTGGACAAGCGTGGTTACGCCAACGCCACGCCCGTGCACCTGCGCGTGGAGCAGGACACTCCCGAGGGCGAGCCGGGCGACAGGAGCGCCGTGGTGGAGTTCGACGCGCAGGGCTCCATCGTCCGCGCCTGCATAGACACCGTGCGCGAGGGCGGCTACCGCTACCGCCTCACCGCCATGCCCGCAGGTGAGCAGGGCGAGCTTGTGGTGCACAAAATCGAGACGCTCACGCGCAAGGGCGCCGCGAAGCTGCTCTACAAGCAGCGCTAAGGTCTCGCGGCGGCCGCTGGACGTCCGCACAGTCGGGGACGTCCAGCGCGAGCAGTGCCAGGCCCGCGTGGCAGCCGCCCTCGACGGCAGCCACGCGCAATCGCCCCGAGGGCTGAACCTATCGCCGATTTACTCGACGCTGCATCAACGCGACCGCGAGCAAGCACGCCGTCTTTCTCGCCCCGTCTAGTGCCCGACACAGTCACCCGTTGTTGCCAAGGCGGCGGCGAACGCCTCCACAACAGGGACGATTTCGCTGCGCACATCGAACGGCTGGGCGTTTTTCAAGCACCAGTACAGCAGGTCGTAGAACCCGCCCATCTGCTTTATGACCGCACGTTGCGCGGCGTCGGCGTTGGGCTGGGGGGCGGCACCGACATGCGCCATGACCCGATCGAAGTTGAAGGCCAGAACCGCCTCGGTGAGCGCTCGGTCGGAAATGATGTCGAACAGGAAGCGTGACGTGCCGGGCCTGGCCAGCAGGGTATCGAAAAACGCCGCCCCGACCTGGGCGATTCGCTTGAAGTCGCCCTCGATGTCGCCGTCGGAATACCCCAGGCTCGCCATGGAGTCCGCCAGCACGCAGCCCATGTAGTCCAGCGCCAGGAGCTCCTTCCTCGGCCAGTGGTACTGCACGAGGTTGCGGCTGATGCCGCATTGCTCCGCGATGCTTGTGTATGACGTCTCGTTGTACCCGTTTGCAGCGAATTGCTCGGCCGCTGCCGTCCTGCACGCAGCGCCCTGCACGCAACCGCGCCGCAGCCGCATCGCAGCCGCGCCACACGCAGCCGCAAGGCTGACGTCGTCGCCCCGCACTCAGCCGCCCCTCCGTCGCACTGCACGAGAGAGGCCCGCACGCCCTCCGAGGGACATGCGGGCCTCTCTCTTCAGGCTATATGCTCGGCCAGATAGCCAGTCAACCAGGATTTTCCTACCGGCCGCCTGCCTTACTTGCCGGTGGCCTTCCGTCCGCCATGCGCCGCCAACCCCAGCCGCCCGCCTGCTATGCCTCCTCTATCAGCCACTCCTCGATGGTCTGCGTCTTGCTGGAGAAGTTGACGCCCACCTTGAAGAGCCGGCGACCGTCCGCCTCGAACGGCACGAGGTAGCCGCGCTCGTCTATCTGCGCAAGCGCCTCGGCGGCAGAGCGGTCGTATTTGAACTCGAACACGTAGATTGCCCCGGGCAGGCGCATCACCGCGTCGGCGCGGCCCGTCGCCGTCTTGACCTCGGTCTCTATCTGGGCTCCCAGCAGGGTAAACACTATCCAGAACGTCGTCTGGAAGCCACGCTCGGAGCGCGACCCCAGGTGATACGGAATTCCCGCCATGAAGGAGCGCATGGAAACGAGCGCCGACTCAACGTCGCCCGCACGCACCGCCCGGCCGAAGGCGCGCAGGAAACCGTTGAACCCGCCGATCTCGGGGCCGGCCGCATACGAAGCCAGGGCACCGGAAAGTCCCTGGGCCACCTCGGCGTTGGGCACGCCCAGGGTGTAGGACCGGGCGAGCGGGTCATAGGACTTGATCGTGAGGTAGCCCGACTGGTAGAGCATGGGCAAGGGCGTCTGCATGGCCTCGGTCGGCACATCGAACTCGCTCGCAAAGGCCTCGACCCCCTCGAAGTCGGCAATCTCCCAGGCGTTCTGCCGCAGGAGGTTGAGGAGGACCGTGGGCGTTCCCGAGGAAAACCAATACGAGTCGATTTGGCCCCACTGCAAGGCCGAGAGCAGGCTGAAGGGGTTGTAGATGTCCGGCGACCCCGCGCAGAAGTGATAGCCGTCATAGTTCGCCTTGAGCCGCGCCAGCGCCTCGTCGGGACTCACCCCGAGCCTTGCCGCGAACGATGCGACGTCCACGGCCATCTGGCCTTCCAGCTCGTCTTGGGTGATGCCGCAGACACCGGCAAGCTGAGGCATCATGGAGAGGTTCGTGAGGTTGTTGAGCTCGCTGAAGATGGAGAGCTGGCTGAACTTGGTGATGCCCGTGAGCATGACGAATCGCAGGTGCTCGTCGCAGGCCTTGAGCGGGGCATAGAGCTCGCGCATCGTCGCGCGGAACTTGTACAGCAGCTCCTGGTCGTGCGCCACGTTAAGCAGGGCAGCGTCGTACTCATCCACGAGAACGACGGCCTGGCGGCCCGCCTGTGAATGCGCCGCCTTGATAAGGCCCGCAAGACGCGAGCCGGGGGTCTGGGCCTGCGGGTCGCGCCCCCAAATGGCCTCCTGACCTGCAAGCGCATAATCGAGCAGCTGTGCAAGCTCCTGCGCACTCTCGGTTTTCACGACAGAGAGGTCCAGGCGAATGACGGGGTGGCTCTCCCACTCCTGCTCGAGCTGGGCGACGGCCAGGCCCTCGAACAAGTCACGCCTGCCCTCAAAGTACGCCTGCATGGTGGAGAGCAGAAGGGACTTGCCGAAGCGCCGGGGGCGGCTCAGAAAGTAGGCCTTGCCCGAACCGTGGGCGAGGTCGTAGATGTAGCGGGTCTTGTCCACATACAGGTAGCCGCCCTCGCGCACCTCGCTGAACGTCTGGATACCCACGGGGTACCTACGCGCCGGAGCCAGAGCTTCCACCATATCGACCGCCTTTCCAGAGCACCTCAAACGCTGCGAGTGTACCACGCCTACCGAGACGCCCGAAGGCGCCCCCGCGCGGCATCCCCGCAGGCACACAAGCGGCCCATGGAGAACGGCGCGCAAGCCCGGGCGGAAAAAATGGACAAATCGGAAAAGCTGGAAAACTAGGAAAAGTTGCCGAGCACGGCGCGCGCCTCGCTTGCGACGAGAAACGCGGATAGGGCTAGGGCGGCTGTGCCGGCGCCGGCCCTACTCCGGGGGCATCTCGGAGGGCTTGCGGCGGGCGCGGATGATGTCGTGGGGACGCAGGGGGACGTCGCAGGTGAGGCGGTAGGTCTCCATCTGGCGGGTGACGGCGTCGACGGGGA
>CAVJGP010000189.1:0-3990 GCA_963648855.1 Alistipes onderdonkii
CTGTGCGCGGCGATCGCGCTGCTCTACGCGGCGGAGCGCAACGGCAAGTCGTGCTTCCAGCTGGCAAGCGACGACCTCGCGGTGCTCGTCTCCGAGGCGCTCAACATCTGCGCCTACGTGGCCTGCATGCTGGGGTGCCGCACCTTCGAGCGCGTCTTCATGGGAGCGGGGCGCACACGCACCTGGGCCCTCGTCGCCGCAGGCGGAGCGTCGTCGCTGGGATGGGCGGCGCTCGCGATCGGCTCCTCCTTCCCCGGCATGGGGGCGCTGGCCTGGGCGGGCCTGGCGCTGCACTCGCTGGCCGACTCGGTGCTGCTGCTCGCGTGCCTGTGCCCGCTTTGCCAGGGACGTCCCTTGCGCGCGGCCACCGTGCTGCCGGCGGCGCTTCTGCTGTCGGGCCTGGCGCTGTGCGTGCTCCAAGCCGCCCCCAACCCCGTGCGCGACGCGTGCACAATCGTCGCTCCCCTGCTCGCCGTCGCGCTCTACCTGGCGCGGAACCGCTCCCGCGCCGCCGAGACGTGCGCAGACGCCGATGCCGCCAACACCCCAGCCCAACCCTGCCCGAAGGCGCTCGACGAGGCCGCCCAGCCCGCGCCGACCTCGCGCATGCCCCTGTGGCCGTTCGTCCTCATCGCCGCCTACGACCTCGTGTGCCACTTCGTCGCCACGCTGGACTCCGCCTCGGCCATATACGGCATGCTCGGCTACGTCATCGTCCCGGCAATGTCGCTGGCAATTGCCGTAATCCAGGGCAACGACTACTCGCCGCTGCCCCTCAACAAGGCGGCCCTGCCCTGCATCGTGGCGGCGCTTGCCTGCCTGAGCCTGCCCAGCCCCGGCGGCGAGGTGACCGCCTTCCTCTCCAACGTGGCCTCGGCGGCGTTCTACCTCTTCGTGCTCGTCACCTTCATCGTGATGTGCCAGCGCCACGAGTTCGACCCCGTCCACGCCCTGGGCGCCCTGCTCGCCGTGGAGCACGTGGGCCACTTCATCGGCGACCTGGCCGGGCAGCTCTTCTTCGACGTCTACCCCACGGGCGGCGTCATGCTCCAGGTGTTCTCCGCCGTCATCGCCACCGGCATCGTGGTGGTGGCCACCGTGTTCATGAACGACCTTGAGGTGGCGCGCATCTTCGGCCTCGTGCCCCAGAGTATGGTGCAGGCCGGGCAGAGAGGCGCCTCGAAGGCGGGCGGGGACGCGGCGCCGGTCGTCTCCGTCATGTCCACGCGCGAGAGCGTCGCCTGGCAGTGCGCGGTGGCGGCGCGCGCCCACAGCCTCACCGTGCGCGAGGAGGGCGTGCTCGAGCTCATGATGCTCGGTATGGACAACGCCCAGATCGCCGAGGAGATGTGCGTGCTGCCCGGCACGGTGCGCACCCACGTGAGCCACATCTGCCGCAAGCTCGGCACCGACTCCCGCGCCGAGGCCGTCGAGATCGCCCGCAGGGCCTAAGCCGCTCGCCCTTCCACCCGCTCGCACGCCATCTACCAGGGCGCATACGTTTCTCTGCGCGCAAGCGAGAACTTCTCATCGCGCACGCACACGTTCTTCAGCGCCCTCGCGGCCCCAAAGCCGCCCTGGCCGCCCCTATAGTCGAAGCCGTTCAGCCCCACGGCGCACACCCGAGCACAAGGGAATCGGGAGCGCGGCACACCGGGGCAGGGCGCTTCCTAAAGGATGCACGACAGATAGGGGAAGAACATGGCTATGGCAAGCGGCACGGCAACGCGCAGGCAGTTCGTCCAGGGCGCGGCACTGGGCGCGGCGGGCATCGCGGCAGCAGGGGCAATCGCAAGCCCCAAGGCGGCCAAGGCCGACGAGCAGGAGTGGGACCTCGAGGCCGACGTCGTCGTGATCGGCGCGGGCGGCTCGGGCCTGCCTGCGGCCCTCAAGGCGCATGACGACGGCGCGAGCGTCATCGTCGTCGAGACCAACTGGGACTGCGGCGGCCACGCGATGGTCTCCTCCGGCGACCTGCCCATCGGCGGCGGCACCAACATCCAGAAGAAGTTCGGCATCGAGGACACCACCGACCAGTTCTACCTCGACCACACCCGCGGCGACTACGCGCTTTCGCTCTACAACGACCGCACCTACGAGCGCGCCATCACCAACGTGATGCCCGAGGTGTACGACTACCTGCAGGAGAAGGGCGTCGTCATCCTCGACTCCGAGCCCAGCGACCAGGTGGAGACGGCCTGGAACGGCTGTGACACCGTTGCCCGCTGGACCCACCCCGACACCTCCTCGGGCGAGTGGGACCACATGTTCGACAAGGGCGAGAACGGCTGCTACGTGGTGCGCCCGCTTGAGAAGAGCGCCCGCGCCGAGGGCATCCAGTTCCTCATGAACTACCACATGGACCATCTGTTCCGCGAGGACGGCAACGGCCGCGTGTACGGCCTGGAGGCCAGCCACACCCCGCACATCTTCCCCGGCGAGACCGAGGCCAAGGTCAACCTCATGACCGACGGCAACATCGACTTCGACGGCGACACCTGCCGCATCAAGGCCAACAAGGGCATCGTCCTGGCCACCGGCGGCTCCATGGGCAACGTCAACATCCGCACCGCCTACGACCCGCGCCTGGGGCCCGAGTTCGACGGCCTGGCCGGCATGCCCTACTCCAACGCCGACGGCTCCGGTGAGATCGCCGGCATGGAGGTCGGCTGCATCCTGGGCGCCATGGTGAACTACGCGCATCCCTTCGGCGGCCACGCCATGGCCATGCCGCGCCGCCTGGGCTGCCGCTACGGCTACACCGCCGGCTACAGCCGCTCCAGCGTCATCTGGCCCTACGCCGTGGCCACCGGCGTGCCCCGCGACCTTGAGTCTATGGTCATCGTGAACGCCCTGGGCGCTCGCTGCGGCAACGAGGACGTGGCCTGGAACGAGAAGGGCGACGCCTTTACCAGCGAGTTCTTCAACACGGCCCTCTCCAGCGTCATCATCGACGACCCCGAGGTGGACGGCGACGCCCGCCGCGTGGCCGGCCCTCTGTGGGTCATCTTCGACCAGGCCTGCGCCGACCGCAACGAGTGGGACATGGAGCAGGGCACCGTGGACTACGACAACGGCTACTGCTTCAAGGCCGACACGCTCGAGGAACTGGCCGAGGCCGTGGTGAACAAGTACTACGAGGACATCAAGATGGACGCCGACACCCTCGTGGCCACCGTCAAGGCTTACAACGACTGCTGCGACGGCGCGACCGACGAGCAGTGGGGCCGCACGACCTTCGTGAACAAGATCGAGACCGGCCCGTTCTACGCCGCCTGGTCCACCTGCGCCCTGCACGACTGCTACGGCGGCCTGCGCGTGAACGGCGACATGCAGTGCGTGGACATCCACGGCGAGCTCATCCCGGGCCTCTTCGCCTGCGGCGAGAGCTCGGGCGGCGTGCGCACCCACGGCCTGTCGCGCTCCATCCCCTCCGGCTACATCGCCGGCGCCTCCGCCGCCGCGGGCGGCTCCGAGGGCGACGCAGGCGTGTCGGCCCCCGAGGGCTGGGCTGAGATGGCCGTGTACGGCGGCGCGCCCGAGGCCAAGGCCGAGTCCACCTACGACGCAAGCGTCGCGCTCAAGGACGGCGTCTACGACGGCACCTCGCCGCGCGCCCATGACGGCGACCTCGACGTCGAGGTGACCGTGGAAGGCGGCGTCATCACCAACGTCGAGGTCACCAAGCAGAACGAGACCCCCGGCATCGGTGGCCAGGCCCTGCCCAAGCTGATCGACGAGGTGCTCGACCAGCAGGTGGCCGACGTCGACATCGTCGGCGGCGCCTCCATGACCAGCGCGGCCTTCATCGAGGCCATGAAGGACGCCCTCTCCCAGGCCCAGGCGTAAAAAAGCGCCGAGCGGGCTCTCGAAGGCGGGCGGGCGCGCCGGAGCCCGGCTCTCGCTCGTGCGCACAAGGGAAGGCGAACATCGCGCGAAGCGCGATTCTGAGCCGGGTTCCCGCCGTGCGCGTCACGAGCGACGCCGGGC
>CAVJGP010000190.1:0-3977 GCA_963648855.1 Alistipes onderdonkii
GCATACCTCGCTTTCCGCGCCTGCATAGGCGCATTGTGCGGGGCGCTCTTCCGTCAGTCAAATCCGTGTCCAATTTAAGCCGGCCACATTACAGGCATGGTGGCAGAGCCCTTGCAGCCATGTGTACAAGATGTCCGTCAAGAACCGAGTGACCGACCGCCCCGGCTACTGTCCCTACTGCTCGGGAAGGAAAAAGCCCGAGAGGCCGATCAAGCCTGATTAGCCCCTCGGGCTCTCTATGAGGAAAGAGTGGTGGGAGCCTGCACGCATCCGGGAAGGTCGCTCTTCTGTCTCCGTGTGGTGCGACTCATCCCGTCCTGGAGCGTCCCTCCAATGATTGCAGCTTCTTGTTGAAATGCATCCCTTTTGGATACAAACAAGGCTAAGGCTGCAATCCGCGTCTTAGAATAAACCGATGCCGTCGAGCCTGCCGCCGGGAAGCTCGGCGAGCATTCGCAACGCGAGGGCGCGATCCTTCGGGTTGGACTCTGCAATCTTCTCCTCGTCCTCGTCGAGATCGGCGAGGAATGCGAAGCTGTTGCGTACCGCCTCGGAGAGTTTTTCGGGCTTGGGCTTCGGCACGGCGAGCGCGCCGATGTCCTCGATGTCGAACTCCTTGGCCGTGCGGGGGCGCAGCCATCTCTGCGGGTCGAACACCGTCCCGACGTGCGCCGGACCCCACGAGTTTCCCACGCCGGAGACGCCGTTGGCGTCTACCCAGACCTTGAGCACGGCGAGTCTCCTGATGAGCGGCTTGTCGAGATCGTTCCAAAGCGCGCCGCGGCCGGAGAGCCACGCGAGGTCGTACATGTCGCGGGCGGCGGTGGTCCTGTTGAGGCGGGCGATCTTCTCCGCGATGTTCTCCTCGAGCCTGACCGTCTTGATCTTCGGCAGCGGGCCGCCGTAGCAGCCGTGAATGGGCATGGGCACCCATTCCGCCTCGACCGGCTCGAGCCAGGGCGCCGGCGAGAAGTCGAGCTTGGTCTGAAGCGTTGGCTCGGGCACGAACTGGCTGGAGAACGTGACGGACCACTTGCCGCGCCGCTCTGCGACGCCGTAGGAGAACGGGCCGATAACGAGGCCTTCCACCGCCGCGGCGAACGCGAGCGCGGCCTCGTCGCGGCTTTGGCCGACCTCGGCCACGGAGAAGTCCAGGTCGAGCGAGAATCGACCCTCGTTGCCGGCATAAAGTTTGCGGATAGCCGTGCCTCCCTTGATGGCGACTGATTCGAGCGTGCCGTTTTCCTGCAGCTCGCGCAGCAGCAGGTCTTGCGCGACGTCGACGACCGCGGCCTCGCGGCCCTGCGCCGCGGCGCTTCTGGGCGTGTGCCTGGCGATGTTGCCGGGCCTGATGCTCACTTGGTAATCGCTCATGCCGTCTCCCTCATCTCCTGCGGGTCCCAGGGCAGCTCCGCATCCGAGACCAGCCATTTCATGTCCGTCCTCAACGCGTGGCCCTGCCCGAACCTCGCCACGTTCTTGGGCTCCTTCGCCGCGAAAACGGCTTCAGCGATGTCGGGGCGCGTGCCCTGCAGCAGGTAGCCGACACGCTGCACCGTCGCGGCCGTCCTGCCTTGAAGCTCTGTGAGCGTGTTGTCGGCCGACATCTCGGCCATGACGTCGGGCAGCCACTCGGCCGCGCTCGCCCATGACCTCACCGACGAGGGACGCTCGGCCATCTGCACCAGCACGGCCTCGGTCGCGAGCGACAGTACACCCTTCGCCTTCCTCGGCTGCAGCTTTGTGCTGTACGTGCACGCCGCGACCTCGTCGGGAAGGGCGGCGCGCGGGCCGGGCGCGAACACGACCTCGACCCTCGAGGGGACTCTGTCCGCTAGCCCTAAGGCCCATGCGGCCGTCTGCCCGCGCAGCAGCGGCTTTGCGGATTCGTCCGTGGCCGCAACTGCCTTCACGGGCAGCAGCGGGTCGTAGCTGGAATACGGCCCTGCGAGCTCGGCGGGCGCGAACTCCCATGCGCCGCGTCTGCCCGTGGGCAGCAGCCAACCCGCCTTCTTCAAGCGTGATGCGACGACGCGAGGCTCGGTGCGCACGGCCTCCTCGGCGCAGATTCTTTCAATGTCGCGCAGCGTGACGACCTGCGGGCGGTCGAGCTCCAGCCGCTCCACGACCGGTGCCAATCCCCTTGTTATCGTTCTTGCCATAAATGCCGCCTTTGTATCCGAACCAGATACAAACACTATATCAACTGCAATTTGTTTGGGCAATGGGAGAAGGGTTTTGCTCTTAGTTGGAGCTTCCCGCAGGGAAGGTGACGGCCAGAATCCTTGCCGAGGTAAAGGGGCTTGCGGCGAAGCGCTAATGCCCTGGGTCGAGTGGCGCCCGTCGGCTTGGCGCGGATGGAGTCCATGCAGCCTCATACCGTTTGTGAAGAATCGTCCCAATGGGACGATTTGCTGTCCAGCTCGGATGCGGCTGTTCGGCGACGGCCGGCTGCCGGCAGCGTCCGCTGCGAGGTGCGCAAGCCGCGGAGCCCAGACCCTCGAAAACAAGCAATCAAGCCATATAGCTGCGATATTTCTGCAGGTGATTTTGTTTTTCGTCTTGACAAAAGGGATGCGCGAGGGCAGACCCCTTACCATCGCCCATAAGGACATTACGCGCTACTCCATGACCATCCCCGGGGCCAGCCGCCTGGTTATCACCGCGGCCGCGCTTGCCAAGGGCGACGAGATATTTGTGTAACGCTGTGCCCTTTGCCCCTCATCCTCCATGGATCTCTTGAGCGCCTCGGTGGCGTCGCCTTTGGCGGTCATGTCGGTGTGGGTTGGAGCGACCGGAGGATATGCGCTGCACCGTCGGTTCCGACGGGCTTCACCAAGCAGACCTGCTGAGGTATACTAAGCAATACGAAGTTTACCTAAGGAGAGATTATGTCTACTACAGCTATGGAGCCCGTGTCCACCAAGCTGAGGCCGGAGGAGAAGAGGCTCTTCATAGAGACCTGCGAGGGCATCGGCACCTCGCCGAGCAACGCGATAAGGATGTTCGTCTCTGCCTTCAACAAGCGCGGCGGGTTTCCGTTCGATCCGTCCAACCCTCTGGGCCTCAACGCCCAGACGCTTGCGGCCATCGACGATGCCGCTGGCGGAAGGGTCACGGGTCCCTTCTCGAACGTCGATGACATGCTCGTATCCCTGGACGAGGATTAGCGGATGCTTCAAATTGCTTATACCTTGCAGTTCAAGAAAGACTACAAGAAGGCCAAGAAGCAGGGACGCGACTTGTCCAAGCTCGGCCCTGTGCTCGAGACGCTTCGAAACGAGGAGCCCTTGCCGTCCGAGCTGCGCGACCATGAGCTCGCCGGCAACTACAAGGGGCACAGGGAGTGCCATCTATCCCCGGATTGGCTGCTGATATATCGCATCGGCAGGGGTATCCTCACGTTGACCGCCACCAGGCTCGGCAGCCATAGCGACCTGTTCTCTTGACGGGGACGATACACGCCGAGACCGCCGCTTCGGCATTCTCAACGTCCAAGAATTCGCTCGGCAGGGCGGCCTCTTTGGCCAGCTTCGTGTAGTTGCCCAACAACGTGTCCACCTGCTCGTCGCTGAGGTTCCCTGGCGGACTATGGGCCTAGTTTGCTCGCCATTGCGCCAAAATTGCGGAAACGTGTATTTTCCGGTTCTTATAGATTGCGGAATCGTGTAAAACAAACAATATAAGATACTGCGGAAACGTGATTAAGCTTAAGATGCGATTGAGCGCAGAGGCGTGATTGGGGCGTATGATGCTTGAGCGAAAAGCCTATCAAAAGCTACTGAAATGGAAGAACGACTCGGACGGCAAGACGGCGCTGCTCATCGAGGGCGCGCGAAGGGTGGGCAAGTCGACGCTTGCGCTCGAATTTGGCCGCAGGGAGTACTCGTCGTGCGTGCTCATCGATTTCGTAGACGCCTCTGACCAGATCATCGAGCTGTTCTCGGATTTGCGCAACGACCTGGACAGCTTCTTCC
>CAVJGP010000191.1:0-3888 GCA_963648855.1 Alistipes onderdonkii
GCCCCTCAGCAGGGCCTCGAGCTCGGTCTTGGAGCAAACGCCCAGCTTGGAGTAGGCGTTCTTGGCGTGGGTGCGCACGGTGTTCTCGCTCACGTAGAGCTGACGGGCGATGGCGGCCTTGCTGCGGCCCTGGGCGATGAGCACCGCAACCTGGGCCTCTCGCGCCGACAGGCCGAAGTCGGCACGCAGGCGCTCCTCACGCGCAAGCTCCGCCGGGCTCAGGGCGATGTCGTCGGCGCCGGAGAGGGTGGCGACACTTGCGGGGTCGGGAAAGACGGGCGATTGCTCCGCGCCGATGTCGCGCACGGGCGCGGATGCAGAAGCGCACGACGAGCGGGTAGCAGTGAACGCAGAGCCGCTCGGCTGACGGCTTGCGACGGATGCGGACATGTGGGACGCACGGGCAGTGCGCGTTGAGGAGTTCGGCAGAGAAGAACCGGCAACCGCAGGCGCGCCCGCCGCGCCCCCACCGGGCAGGCCCGTCTCACCGGCATCTGCCCTACTCGGAAAACTCGCGCCACCGGCAACCCTACTCGGAAAACTCGCGCCAGCAGCGCCCACCGCACCGCCGATCGCCAACATGCCGCTCATGCCCGATGTCCCGCCGACAGCCACACCGCCCGCAGCCACCTTGTCTCGACCGACGACCCTGCTTGGCGAAGTCGCGGCGTCCACGGGCCTGCCAGGCAGACTCGCCCCGGCAGCGGCAACCCTACCCGGCGCGCCTGCGCCGCCCGCGCCCGCCGCCCCGCGCCCAGCAGCGCCCGCCACTCCGGCGGGCGCCATACCACACCCGGCAGCGCCCGCCACCTCGTCCGCCGCGCTCCTCTCCCCCTCGTCCAGCTCGAAGAACTGCCTGGTGTGGGGCACGTTTTCGGAGAGCAGTAGGGCCATGCTCGCACCGATGGCGGCCGTCACGGCGCCGATGACCACGCCCGTCTGGGGCGCGGCCGCCACAGAGCCGAGCACCAGGATGAGGACGCGGCCCGCCTCGCGCGAGAACACGCGCACGGCCCAGGCGATGCCGAACACCGCGTAGGCGTGCCGGGAGGAGTGCCTGCTCGCGTCGGCCATCGTGACCCACAGCACGCCCAGCATGAACGAGTCGGCGATGTTCTCAAGCGCGATGGCCAGGGCGTCAAAGTCGTCGGGCATGATGGAGAGCGCCAGGGCGCCCGCCGCCGCCACGCCAATCTCGATGCGCCACAGCAGCGAGAAGCTGAGGCCGCGGCCCCGCACGAGCGTCCAGTGCATCACGCACACGGCAAGCGCCACCACGCCGAACTGGTGCACCGCCCGCAGCGCAGGCCCCATGGTGATGGGCTCGCCGGCCGGGTAGCCGCGCGAGATGCCCAGCGCAAAGCCGAAGACCGCAAGGCCGCAGAGGATGAAAGCGGCGGTTGACCTGGGTTCTCGGTCGTATACGGGCTCGGGGTCACGCGGCAGGTACGGCCGCTCGAAGCTGCCCACACCGGCTGGCGCCTCGGACGGGCCCACCACCCGCAAGGCCCGCCGGTAACACATCTGCGCCACGGCCGCCATGAGGATGGAGGTGATCTGGCCGGGGTCGGGCGGCATGAAGCTCACGATGAAGCCGCCGATCGAGCCCAGAGCCAGCGAGCTCATGCCGTACAGCACGATCTGCCGCACACCGAGCCGGGCGTAGAGCGCCGTCCACACCCCGGCGCCCAGGCCGCCCGCCACGCCGGCGACCAGCCCCACCACAATCATCTGCGCGAGCGTGAGCTGCCCAGGGATGGCGAGCAGGCCGAACGGCGCGCACAGCATGAGCGCGAAGGCGACCCAACCCAGGCGGGCCTGCGTGCACGCGCTGGGAGGCCGGCGCAGCGCGACGAGCGCCCCGGCCAGAATGACCGCGCCGTAGGCGAAGTTGTTGATGATGGTGAAGATGCCGTCGTCGGCCTGGGTGTAGGAGTCGAAGAGGATGCACTGGATCCACACGCGCACCGCAGCCAGGCCGAGCATGCACGTGAGGGCGCCCTCGCCGGTAAGCGACGAAAGCACGCCGGCCTTACGGCCACTGCTTGACTTCAGCCTCTCCCCCATGCTCCCCCTCCCCCAGCGCACATCGACTCGCCGCACTGCACGACACCCGTCGGACACGGCAACCGCCCAGCGCTTCGCCCCTCACCCCGGCCCGCAGCACGCGCGGCACCACATTCGAGTGGCAAGTATACGGGATAAAATCACCCGATTGCGGGTGAGCTTCGGCGCTCTCACACGTTTGCGGCACGCTCACACTGCCGGGCACGGCCTATTGTCCGACCCGTCGCAACGCCGAGGGCGCAGCTGGGCACGCATCCGTACGCCCAAACGCATACTCCCAGGCAGACACATCAAAAGGCAGGCGCCCGAAAGCGACGCCTCACAGATGAAAGGGGAACATCGTGAGCATCCAAACGTCCAACCTGACCCGCCGTCAGTTCACCCAGGCCGCCGCAGGGGTCGCGGCCACGCTGGGTGTGGCGAGCATGGCCGGCGCGGCCGCCGCTCCCGCTCTTGCCGACGAGACCGCTAGCACCGAGTGCGACGTCCTTATCATCGGCGCGGGCGGCGCGGGCATGACGGCCGCCGCCATGGCTGCCCAGGAGGGCGCCAACGTCATCGTCATCGAGAAGACCGACTCCCAGATGGGCTCGAGCGTGCTTGCCATGGGCACCTTCTACGGCGCGGGCACCGAGCTGCAGAAGGCCGCCGGCATCGACGACGCCCCCGAGGCCCTGCTCGAGTACTTCCTGAGCTGCAACGGCGACAAGCTCGCCTACAGCATCCAGAAGTTCGCGGCCGAGAACTACGGCCAGACCATCGACTGGCTTGCGGGCGAGCTGGAGGTGCCCTTCAAGGAGACCATCTCCAAGAAGGGCAAGGACACCGTCGAGCGCGGCCACAGCTGCGCCAACACGGCCGCCGACGCCCTGACCGCCGTGACCGACCTGGCCGTGGCCGACGGCGTGGACGTGCGCTTCGGCGTGCAGGCCACAGAGCTGCTCATGGACGAGTCCGGCGCCGTGACCGGCGTGAAGGCCACCGACTCCGAAGGCGCCGAGCTCACCTTCACCGCCAAGAAGACCATCATCGCCACCGGCGGCTTCTGCCGCAACGACGAGATGATCGCCAAGTACATGCCCGACTACGTGGGCGTGTACACCGAGGTGGGCCAGGGCTGCACCGGCGAGGGCCTGCAGATGGGCCTGGACAAGGGCGCGCGCTACATCGGCCACGGCGGCACCAACGGCATCCTCTTCTGCGCCGTGCAGACCGGCCAGTCCAAGCTCATCGCCAACAACGTGCTGTGGCTCGACAAGGACGGCAAGCGCTTCGTGAGCGAGGCCGGCCAGACGCACGACATCTATTATCAGGTGGCCCACTTCGACGGCCAGCACTTCTACGCCGTCTACGACCAGGCCGCCCGCGACGCCCTCGACGAGAAGCTCGCCGAGAAGTTCCAGAAGGGCCTCGACGACGGCATCTTCGCCCAGGCCGACACCGTGGCCGAGGCCGCCGAGGCGCTGGGCCTGCCCGGCGACGCCTTCCAGGAGTCCCTCGACGCCTACAACACCCTGTGCGAGACCGGCGAGGACAGCGAGTTCGGCAAGAAGGCCGAGCTGCTCGTGCCGCTCACGCAGGCCCCCTACTACGTGCTCACCATGGGCGTGTGCACGCACGGCACCTTCGGCGGCTACGAGGTCAACGCCGACATGCAGGTCATGAGCGAGATCGGCTTCCCCATCCCCAACCTCTACGCCGCCGGCGAGGTCAGCTGCGGCACCTTCATCTACGACGACTACCCCGCAGGCGGCTGCGGCCTGAACTGGGCGTACACCAGCGGCCGCTTCGCCGGCACCAACGCCGCCCAGGCCGCCCTGG
>CAVJGP010000192.1:0-3887 GCA_963648855.1 Alistipes onderdonkii
CCCCCCGCCCGCACGCCCGCGTCGCCCCCCACCCGCCCACGCAAAAGCGCCGCCCGCCCCAGGCTCCCCGGGACGGGCGGCGCTTTTATTCGCGATTCTTCGCCGCTCCCCTACTGCTCGCACACCTTCGCGAGCACGGTCTGGTGCTGCGTCACGTTGCCGCGGAACACGCCCACGTCGAGCATGCAGTCGCCGTAGTCGCGGCCGTTGGAGATGCGCACGTAGTCGTCGGTCACGGCGCGGTTGTGCGTGGGGTCGATCTCCCACCAGGTGCCGCCCTGGTAGATCTCGCACCAGGCGTGCGTGGCGCCCTCGCCGATGAGCAGGCCCGCCACGTAGCGCGCCATCACGCCCAGGCTGCGGCAGCAGGCGATAAGGATGTGCGCGAAGTCCTGGCACACGCCCTGCCCGCCCGCGAGCGCCTGCTCGGCGGTGGTGCGCACGCCCGTGACGCCGGGCACGTAGCGGAAGCGCTCGAAGAGCACGTTCATCGCGTACGTGGCCGTCTCAAGCGGGGTGCGCACGTGCGTGTTGCCCTGCAGGCCCCTGCGGATGTCGGCCACGAGGGCGTCGATGGCGGGGCCGGGCACGGTGAACGCCGAGGGGTAGCGGTAGAGCGGCTTGTAAGGCATCGGACGGCGGCGCGTCTGATCCACGAAGGCGATGGCGCGCACCGACCACGCGAAGCTGTCGTGCGGCTCCAGCAGGTGCCCCACGAGAATCTCGTTGTAGAAGCTGTCCGACTCCCGGTTGAACCAGGCATGTGCCGGCTCGATGTCGAGGGTCAGGCTATGAATCTGCTGCTTGGACGTCTCCTGAGGAAGGCAGCGCAGCAGAAAGTGGTGGTCTACCACGGGTCCGGAGAACTCCAGGCGCGTGGTGTAATCGATGGTCAGCTTCTTCAAGGCAGCCGCTCCGTCCAACCAGCGGGCGTGTGGCCCGTCCCCTTACGCTTCCACGGCCACGCCGGCCGAGACGACGTCGCCATCATCGTCCAACACCGGCACCGGCGCAACGGCCCTCACGCGTTCTACAAGCGCGCCGGAGTAGCCGCGCAGCTCGATGGAGGTGGCCACGCTCTGCACCGCCTCGCACAGAAGACCGCGCGCGTGCTCGGGCAGGATGTCGAGGTTGAAGCCCAGGCGCACGACGGGCGCGTTGAACTCGGCCTCGGGGCGCTTGAAGCGCGAGAAGAGGTCGAGGCGCTCCACGTACTTGCCCGCCATCACGAAGGCCTTGATCTCGGCCGTGGCGTTGCTGTCCTCCAGGGCGCCCCAGAAAGCCAGCAGGCTGTCGTTGGCGGCGCGCAGGGCGGCCACGCGCTCGTCGGCCGTCTTGGACTCGCGCAGGTGGTTGAGGGCCAGCTCGATGTAGCCCAGCGTGGCCGTGCCCACCTCGGGGCGCAGCATGACGGCGTTGTCGAAGGCCGCGTTCATGGCCGCGCAGATGGAGTTGGGGTTGGAGCGGTCATAGAGGAACGCGTTGAGGAACGTGTTCAGGTCGGTCATGTCGGCGTTCAGGTCGAGCGCGTCGCTAAAGACCCTCAGACGCTCCACCTCGTGGTCCAGGCAGGTGTCGTAGTAAGGGAAGAAGGTGCGAAGCGAGGTGAAGACGCGCTCGGTGTAGCGGCCGAGCCACCAGAGGCAGTCGACCTTGTTGAGTGTGATGATGCCCATGATGTGCGCAAACCTTTCCGGCTAGGCTTTGATGTCGGCGGGTACGTCGGAGCGCAGGACCCAGGTGTCCTTGAAGCCGCCACCCTGCGAGGAGTTGACGACCATGGAGCCCTCAACGCGAGAGTAGCGGGTGAGGCCGCTGCGCCACACGCGCGTCTCCTTGCCGGAGAGCACGAAGGCGCGCAGGTCGGCCATGCGCTGGCAGGGCTTGCCGAAGTCGTCCACGGCGGGAAGCGAGCGGAAGTTCACGACCTCCTGGGCGATGAAGCGGCGCGGCTCGGCCTTCACGGCGGCGCGCAGCTTCTCCAGCTCGTCCTTCTCCAGGGCGCTGCCGAACACCACGCCGTAACCGCCGGCCTCGGCCACGTCCTTGATGACGAGGGTGTCGAGCTTGTCCATGACGTAGGCCATGTCGTCGGGGAACATCGGCAGGTAGGTGGGGGCGTTGTCCAGGATGGGCTGCTCGTTGAGGTAGTAGTGGATCATCGCCGGCACGAAGTAGTAGATGCCCTTGTCGTCGGCCACGCCGTTGCCGGGGGCGTTGACGAGGGCCACGTTGCCCGCGCGGTAGGCGCTGATGAGGTTGGGCACGCCGATAACGGAGTCGGGGTTGAAGTAGAACGGGTCCAGGTACTCGTCGGAGATGCGGCGGTACACCGCGCCCACCTGGTGCTTCTCGCCCAGGTAGTCGATGAAGTAGAGACGCTCGTTCTCCACCACGAGGTCGTCAGGGAAGGCCAGGCTCGCGCCGATCTTCTCGGCCAGGTAGCTGTGCTCGAAGAAGGCGGCGTTGTAGCGGCCCGGCGTCAGGACGATCGGGATGCCCTCGCAGCTCACGAACTCCATGCTCTCGCGCAGAAGCTCGGGGTAGGCGCGGTTGTCGAGCACGGCGTGCTCGCGGAAGATCTCCGGGCTCACCTGGCGCTCGATGTCGCGCACGATGAGCGGGTAGCTCGCACCCGACGGGATGCGCAGGTTGTCCTCCAGGATGTACCAGGTGCCGTCCTGGGCCTGAACGAGGTCCTCGCCGGCGATGTGGGCAAAGATGCCCGCCGGCGGCATGACGCCGTTCACCTGGGGCAGGTAGCCGCTCGAGGAGTAGATGAAGTCCTCGGGAATCACGCCGTCGCGCACGATCTGCTTGTCGGAGTAGACGTCGCGCAGGAAGGCGTTGAGGGCGTCGACACGCTGGATGAGGCCGCGCTCCAGGTGCGCGAACTCGTCGGAGGAGATGACGCGCGGCACCGGGTCGTAGGGAAAGAGCTGCTCGTGGAACTCGCCCTGCTTGTAGATGCCGAAGCGCACGCCGTTGCGGGCGAGCTCTCGGTTGATGCCGTCTTTGCGCCCGATGAGGGCAGCCAGGTCGGCGTAGGGGTCAAGCGTGTGCATGCGTGCCTCCTTGCGGAAACAATCCCGAATGGTTACAAGAACGCATGCTAGCAGTGTAAACATGCACGACTGCAATGTCATGCGGGGTTTCAACTGCCGCGTAACGAAGGCGTTGCAGGATGGAAACATGGGGCCGAAAAGGCCGATGAGCGGCCCAGTCCGGTGTGTCCGAAGCATTTCCGTACGACGAATCCGGGACCGCGGTACCGTGCCCGCGTGGAGAATCCGGAGCCGTAGCGGCGCACTCACACGGCGAATCCGAGACTGTGCCGGCGCGCTCGCGCAGCAAATCCGTGGCCGCGGCGCCGCGCTCGCGCAACGTGGCACAGGCCGTGCCGGCGTGCTCGTACGGTGAATCTGGGGGCGTGCCAGCGTGCCCTTGCGGCGAATCCGGAGCCGTGCCGTCGTGCTCGCGCCTGACTGCCGCTACGTCAGCACCCTACATGCTGCGGTCGCTCTTGCCCGAATTGCACTCGAAGCACAGCGTCTGGAGGTTGTCCATGTCGCTCGTGCCGCCCTTCGCCACGGGGACGATATGATCCACCACGAGTTTGGCGCCGTCGGCCTGGGTGCGGCCGCAGATCTGACAACGATAGCCGTCGCGCTTGAACACCTTGAAGCGCACCGAATTGGTGATGAGGCTGCGCTGATAGCACGCGGTCTCCTCGTAGGAAAGCCTCTCGTGGGTGCGCTTGATCTGACGGGTCACGTCGGACAGGTCGAACGTCTCACTGTCCGCGTAGCTGTTGCGCCCGGCCGGGCTTGTATAGCCCCAGGACACGCTCACGTCCAGGCGGTGTTTGGGCGAAAGCATCGCCGAGC
>CAVJGP010000193.1:0-1074 GCA_963648855.1 Alistipes onderdonkii
GCGACTCGATGAACTCGATCTCGGCATCGTCCAGGCCATACTTGGCATAGAGCTGTCGATCGATGCCCGCCACCGACTGCGACCAGTCGATGTCGGAGGCAGGGGTGAAGTCCTGGAGGGGGACGTAGGCCCATTTCTCGGGTGGGTTATGCTGCGTGATTTTTAGAATGCCAAGCATTGTTCTCGCAAACTTTGATTTGACGTACTTCATGCAGTTTTCGGCCGTACGTTTGTCACCAAAGCACCCAATGGAAATGAAGGTTTGAGTATGTCCAGTCAGGGGTTCTCCAACCAGCGGGGCAGAAAGAGCCTCGCCCAGTGCCCCGGCGCCATTTGATGCCGGCAAGATCACCTTATAGGATTTCAGATTATCAGGCGCGTCAACATACCTTGCATCTATCCATCTATAAACCCTCTTCCCTCCGACCAAGCCGATTAGCCTGATGCAGGAAGAGCCGCTTGGCTCGGCTTCGTAGAATAATTCGTGAAGGTTCTCGAAGGCATTGGTGCGAAGCCTAAGCGCCTTCGGATTGGGGTCTGCTTTCGATTTCATACGCGGCAACAGCTCAGGATGTTCGTCAGTCATTACACCCGTGGCCTTGTAGCTGAGCGCCGGGTATACGCTGTCAGCCAGAAATTCACCGCAGGCCTTCATTACTTTCTTTAGAATGCTATTGAGTTCATTGTAGACAGTGAAAATCGAAATGGGGCCGTAGTCCTCGTTCACGTCGCGATAAGTTACCGCAACGCCGCCCTTAATATCCGTACCAGCAAAAACATTCGCACTTGCCTGCTCATAATGCATCACTTTGAAATGAGGGTCATCGAGCATCTTCTGATTCCATGCCTTTGGGGTGTAGCCGGCATTAAAGAGAAAACGAGCAGGCGTAATAAGCTCAACCCTGTCGGCTACCTGAAAAGCCTGATCCATGAACTCATGATAGATCGGAGGCATGCGCGTGCTCTCGCTATCAGTTTGCTCCTGATACGGCGGGTTACCGATTACCGCAAAGAACCGCTTGTGCTGTGCTGTGCTGTGCTGTGCTGTGCTGTGCTGTGCTGTGCTGTGCTGTG
>CAVJGP010000193.1:1209-3870 GCA_963648855.1 Alistipes onderdonkii
TGTGCTGTGCTGTGCTGTGCTGTGCTGTGCTGTGCTGTGCTGTGCTGTGCTGTGAAGCCATGGTCACCATCCCGCCTTTCAATGCCGCGTACTCGAAGGGCTCATCGTTTTTCCAATCGTACAGAACGCACAGGGGCACGGTCTCGCGCGGCCCCTCCTCCTCGGCTCCCGGCGGGACGACGTCGGCGAACACGTCGTCGAAGAGGTCGAGCAGGCTCCCCTGCACGGGCGCGCGCTTGGGCTCCTCGGGGCCCGGCAGTGTCGAAGCAACCACGGCGCCCATCTTGTTGGTGGGCACCGCGTCGGTGAAGCCGTTCATCTGCCACAGGTTCCACGACACGACCCGGGCCGCCTGGCCTATCTCGTCGAGGGCCGGCTCCTCGCCCCAGCGCTCGCGCAGGTGCTCGGCAAAGGTCTCCAGCACGTTGATGCGCGCGATGAGCAGGTTGTCGCCCTGGTACTCGAAGCCGTAGGTCGCCTTGAGCGCCGCGAGCGCCCAGCGCACCCATTCCTTGCGGCTCTTGGTGTTCTCACCCACCACGCGAAGCTTCCGGTCCAGGAATCCGACGCGCCGCGGCACGGGCAGCACGTCGCCGGTCACGGTGTCGTAACGCGAGCAGATGAAGGGTGCCTCGCCGCAGGTGATCTCGAGCCGGGGCGCCTCCACGTAGGCGTGCCAGCCGTGGCACTTGGTCTTGGGGAACACAATGGGGCCCTCGGCGGGCTCCCAGCCGCGCGTGCCGTCGTCGGCGGCCGTCTCGGCCGCGAAGGCGTCGCGCCGGCCGAACCACTCGGCGTCGATGTCGTTGTTCATCTGGTTGCACAGCCACGACGGCGTGAACACCTCGGCGCGGCTCTTGGTGCGCTGGCTCTGCCGCTCGGCCTCCTTGGCGATGCGCGGCTTGATGACGCCGGAGTTGGCGCCCGTGATGCGCTCGACGGTTATCTCGTCGTCGCCGGCGTAGCCCTCGCCCAGGGCCTCGTACTCGTTGTCGGCCCAGATGATGTTCTTGCCCGTCGTACGGTCGGCGAGCAGCGTCTCCAACACATGCGTCGGGTAGCGACGGCAGAAGCCCTCGATGAAGCCCTCGGCCGGGTCGCGGGGAGCCGCAGCCTCAGTCTGTTCGCCCTCGCTAGGCTCCTTGTTGATTTGCAAGCGTCCTCCTCCCAAATGCGATACAGTTCCGGCGATTATAAAACAGGGCCAGGACAACAAAGACCCCCATGCCAAGGCGAACACCGACCAAGGGCTGCCATCCATGCCCGTGCGGCCGGCTGATTCGCAAGGCGGCATCTCAAAAGGAGGCTCCACGCGCCGTGAAAATAGCACGCAAAGAAAGTCGGCTCCATCGCAAGCCCTCTACCAGGCCCTCTATGCAAGCAAGGCCGGCCTGGCGCTCCGTATGAAAATGGCGCGCAAATAGAGCCTCGTCGCCTTGCTCCCCTCTCCCCCGCCTACCTCAGTCCGGCGAACACCGCGCGCATCACCTGGGGCGAGGAGGTCTGAGCGAGGGCGGCGGGGGCCTCGGGCGGTCGGGGTCAGGACGCAAAGGCCTCGCGCACGAGGTCCGGCCGGCCGTGCACGAGGGCCGCAAGAAACTCGACGGGTGCGGCGGAGGTCGGCGGCGACGGGCGGCGCGAGCGCAGGCTCGTGGACGAGCGTCTCCAGCAGAGTCTCGAGCACCTTGGGATTGACGGACGCGACACACTTGACCACGACGTGGTGCGAAAGATTTGCCTGTGCGGTTGCGAGACACAAAAGCGCGCGGCGGGCCTGCGCCAGCACCTAAGGGGGAAGTGTGCTGCGGGCCCGCCGCGCTAAGGGGAATGCCGGACGCTCAAGAGCAAGGGGGTCTCTCAGGTCGGCCTATGTAGGGATGCGAGATAGTCGCCGTGTGCGCCAGGCTGTTGCTTGGATGCGTTGCCTGCGCTCGACAGTTGGAATAATGCACCAGATGGCAGACGCATGCGCACCCCCAAGTGGGTGGGACGCTGAATTTTGCTATCTACCAGGCACAATGCATATGGAGACGTCTTCATATGTGGCCATGCCACCCCATAAGGACGATGCCGAACGACAGCCACCCACACCCCTCTCATCCCAAAAGTCGGCCCTCATCCCCCAACAGGATAAGGGCCAACCGAGCCAGATGACACCTCCCGTGCCCCCAAGCGCCCCACTCCCCCACCCGTAACGTCCTACGGGTGCCTTCCCAGGGACACGGCGCATCAGGTTCCGCAACTCCTCTAAAAGCGGGTTCTGGAGCGCAAGGCGCTGGGAGGCGAAGCGTACGTGGGTACACCAAAGGTGCGCGCCGCGCGTGAGGCCCTGCGCACGGAGCGCCCTTCGCGACGAGTCCCGTGGGCAACGCGGCGCGCCAGGTTCCGCAGCTCCCCTAAAAGCGGATTCTGGCGCGCAAGGCGCTGGGAGGCGAAGCGTACTGGACGTACGTGAGCCTCCCAGGAACGCAGCGCGCCAGGTTCCGCAGCTCCCCCTCTAAAAGCAGGTTCTGATGCGCAAGGCGCGCAGGGCCGTAGCGTACTGGAGTACGTGAGGCCCTGCGCAACGTCGCGCATCAGGTTCTGCTACACACTACTTGGAGGCGAGGTCGCGACCGAGGAGGTAGGGGAAAGTAGTACAGCACGCGCCCAGGTTCTGCC
>CAVJGP010000194.1:0-3830 GCA_963648855.1 Alistipes onderdonkii
CTCGTTCTGCCGCCTCACGGGGCGCGGCTGGCCCACGGACGAGGAACTCGCAGCTTGGCACGAGACGCCGCGACTCACGGCTCTTGCGTGTGCCCGCATGCCAGAGGCCGGCCAGTTCCAGCCCATTGACCTGCTTAAACCGCCGGCTCCGCAGACCTCCTATAAGTTGTTTCATGATTTCTCTATAACCCATTTTGGGTTTTTCTGACTTGCCCACTATGTTGTACTCATGGATACGAACATTAACAGGGCCATCGGTAAGGGCCTCAAAGACACAAGACAACAGAAGCATTTGACTCAGAAGCAACTTGCCAACCGCATGGGCAGGATGCAGTCATACGTGAGCAAAACCGAGCAAGGCGAGCGAGCGCTTCGTGTTGCGGAAGTGTACGAATATGCCGAGGCACTTGACCTCGATTGGCAAGATCTCATGGTCAACGTAAAAGTCTGGATTGCGCAGTATAAGGAAGGCAAGGGCGGTCAAGAATCCGCCAATCCCGAGAAGACCGATAAGTAAAACCTCTCGAGTAGTTCAATGACCAGTTGCTCGGGAGTTCCCGTCTCGCCCCACGTAAACCAGCTCGATAGATTAAGAATCGCAAAAGAGACCCCCGGAAAGATTGCTTGCGAAAGCTCCTTCCCGGGGGTCTGCGTATGGTGTGGCAAAACAATCAAACGCGTCATTCATCCATTGAGCCAATCCGCTCTGCAACCCTCACTACAAGTTTGAAGTCAGGACGATGCCGTCCACAGGGTCCGAAGATATTGGAAGCTCTTGCGGCATAGTGTTCCTAGAAGTAATGTAATCCTTACTTGTGACTGCGCAAAGAGCACCTACGGTTGGCCCAAATCCTTCAGCCTTGCTGTAAATATGTGTGGCTCTTCATTTTTTTGCTCCTCTTTTCAGAATATCCAACTCGAACAGTTAGATTTCCAGCCATGAATGCGAATATTAACCGGCTCATCGGAATGGGCCTAAAGCAAAAGAGAACGGAACTCGCCCTGACTCAGGCGCAAGTCGCCAGACGACTGGGCAAGCTTCAATCATATGTGAGCAAGATTGAGCTTGGGGAGCGTTCGCTGCAAGCTGCAGAGGTCTTCGGATATGCCGACGCACTAGAAATCGAGTGGATTGACCTCATGCTCGAGATGCAGGCTGCGATAGACAAGTACGAGGAAGAACGCAAGGCTTGCCAAGACGGGCAGAATACCGCGTCGGACGCCTAGACTTCTGAAGACTGTCGTCTGAACTTGGTCCCCCGGGATCAGTGTTGGCGTACGGCTCGGTTCCGAAGGAGGTGGCATTGCCCTTCTCCGAAACCGCAACGCCTGTATCATGCCGCCTCCGTCTTGAAGAATCGACCCTATCGCCCGCCTCGCGAACTCGAGAGACTCCGCCTTAGAACGATTATCTCTCCTCGCGCCGGGCGCGCCAATCCCCAAACGCTTGCACATCCTGCGCTCGGAGAAGTGCAGCGAGTCGGCCTAGACGTGGCCCTGCTCGAATATGACCGCCCCGGCAGGCACACCAGACTACGAACGGGAACACCTGCACCACGCGCGAGCGGCGCTTTATCTCGCGGTTCGCGCGCTCCTGCACGTTGTTGTTGGTGCGCAGGCGCTTCCAGTGGGAGGCGGGCAGGTTCAGGTAGGCCAGGGCGTCGGGCTCGGCGTCCAGTGACGCGCATATGGCGCTGACCTGGTCCTTGCTGAGGCGGGGGACGCCCGTCTTCTCGGCCACCCGCTGCACCTTCCTGGTGCTCGTGCCCCCGGCGTACATCTCGGCCACGGCGGTGGCCAGCGCCCGGTCGACCCTTTGGTAGCGCTCAATCACGTCCTCGGGGAAGAAACTGCCGCTCTTGAGCTTGGGCACCCTCAGCCTGAGCTCTCCCACGCAGGTCTTGAGCGACCGCTCGCGGTAGCCGTTGCGGGAGTTGCCGGGGGCCTCGCAGAGCTGGTCGGCCCCGGCGTCCATGATGGCGTTGACCGCCTGCTCGGCGAATCTGCGGATGACCCCCTGAAGGTTGATGCAGCCGTCAGCGAACCTGGGCATCGCCCTTCTCGGCGGCGATGCCCTCTGCCATGATGCCCATGCGGTCTCGTCCTTTCTGTTGAACCTGACTGGTCGCGTGTCCTCGTCGGGCGAAAATGTCACCGCGACCTTGGGGCGATACCCACGGCAACAGCGGATCGAGGCCGAGCAACGCCGCCGGCGACAACGAGGTCGCCTGCCTGCGCGCTCAAGGAGCCCTACCCGAACGTCACCATCGCCCACTTCAGGGACATATACATCGAGGACGTGATAGAGAACCCCGCCAGGGCCGCCGACATGGAGCGCTACGGCCTGGTCACCCGGGGCGCGGCGTGGTTCCGCGAGATCTTCGAGCGGGAGGGGTGGAGGTCACCCGCGCAGGGACACCGGGGGCCGGCAGCACCCCAGAAGGGCCCCTCTGCCGAGGGTCGGCATGATACCCCAGGTGGACGGCACGCCCTATGACTGGCTGTCCCGGGCGAGGCCTGGTGCATGCACCGGGGCGTGGACGACGCGGGCAGCTGGCGGCGACGATCAGCGTAGCGCAGCGCTGGTGCATGCACCAGGGCGTGGAAGACGCGACCACCTCGGTGCTGGGCGGCTGGTTCATGCCCACCGAGTGCGTGAGGGGATACGCTCGCATGATGCGCAAGGTCGTCACCCGCCACGGCGTGCCCCGCGCGATCTACTCGGACAAAGGCTCCGTCTTCCGCGACGCCAAGGACGGCTCGATCACGCAGTTCGCGCTCGTGATACGCGACCTGGGCGTGCGCATGGTGTTCGAGAACTCGCCGCAGGCAGGCCAAAGTGCGCGTCGAGCGCTCCAACTCCACCGCCCAGATGAGGCTCCCCCCGACGCGTTGCGCTTCGGGATAGGTTCCTACAGCGAGCTCAACGCGTGGTTCAACGACTTCTACGCGCCCTACCTGAACTCGAAGTTCATACGCGCCGCTCGACCCGGCCGACGACTTCGCGGCCCTGCCGCCCTCACTGGACCTCAGCGAGGTGTTCCGCACGAGGGAGACAAGGCTCTCGCGAGGCTGCACCATCTCCTGCGGGGGTCGGTCTACATGATGGCGGACGCCGACGGCGTGGCGCTGAAAATCCCCGACGGCACGAGGCTGGACGTCCATGCGGACACCCTCAGCGATGAGATGTACGTCGAACGCTCGGGGAGGCGCTGGGCTTGCGTGAGGGTCGCCAATCGCGAGGGCCGGGGGCCGGTCGGGGCGCAGGACCGCCGAGAGCTGCAGCGGCTGCCGTCGGAGATGCAGGGCGAGGGCGCGGCCCGGAGGGGGTGACATTTTCGCCCGACGACGACACCTGACTGGTCGCGATTTCAGATTCTAGGACGGGGCCGCGCCTTCCACTGGCCGGCTCTCAGGGCCTCTCGGCCCTTACACCAACACTGACGTGATCGCAACGCCGCGACCGAGCAGGTCTCCCGCCCCCTGAAAGACGAGTTCTTCAGGGGGCGGGAGTGACCGGACTTCGAGTCCTTCGAGGCGGACCCGGACGCGTATGTCGTCCATTGAAACGCGAGGCGAAGGCAGGTAAAGCTGAAGGGACTGACCCCGGAGGAATTCCGGGACCAGTCCCTTGCGATATGATCCTTATTTATACCGTCCAAGTTTTGGGGCGCAGTTCAGTTTTGGTGCTGGCTTGCGCCCCCAAACGCGAGAGGCCCCTCCCGGGGCCCTTTGGGCTGCGTGTGCCGCGCTTCGAGCGGATTCGCCCCCATATACGCGAAAAGGCCCCCGTGGGGGCCTCTCCAGGTTTCTCGCAGGCTCGCTCCCGC
>CAVJGP010000195.1:0-3737 GCA_963648855.1 Alistipes onderdonkii
ACGAGGCGGGCAGCGCCGTGCTTCTCGGCACGCAGATGATCGCCAAGGGGCTCGATTTCCCCCAGGTCACGCTCGTGGGCGTCATCAACGCCGACACCACGCTCAAGCTGGCCGACTTCCGTGCCGCCGAGCGCACCTACGACCTGCTCGAGCAGGTGGCGGGCCGCGCGGGCAGGGGAGAGGCGCCCGGGCGCGTCATCGTGCAGACCTACCAGCCCAACCACCCCGCCATCCTGGCCGTGGCCCGGCATGACCGTTCCATCTTCTCGGCCAACGAGCTGGCCCAGCGCCAGGAGGTGGGCTACCCGCCCTACGTGCGCCTGGCCAACGTCGTGGTGTGGGGCAAGAACGCCCACGACGTGCAGACGGCCGCCTTCGCCTGTGCCGATAAGCTGCGCGACTACGCCGAGGTGGCCCTGCCCGGAAGCGAGATCTTGGGACCGGCCGAGTGCGCCCTTTCGCGCGTGGAGGGGAGCTTCCGTTGGCACGTCCTCGTGAAGGCCGCCCCCGCAAGCAGGCTCGGCGCCATTCTTGGAGATGCGCTGAAGAGGCTATCGTTGCCCGCCCAGGTGAGCCTGTCCATCGACGTCGACCCATACGACCTGCTGTAATATGCTCCCATACGCAACGCTTTCCAACCAAGAGAGGTAATCCATGGCTCTAGAGATCGTGCTTTCCCCCGACGAGCGCCTGCGCACCGAGTGCGCCCCCGTCGAGGTCATCGACGACGAGGTCAAGAAGACGGCCAAGAAGATGGCCAAGCTCATGTACAAGTACGACGGCTGCGGCATCGCCGCGCCCCAGATCGGCGTGCTCAAGCAGATCGTGGTCATCGACTGCGACTGGGGCGACACCGGCGAGAAGAACCCCATCTACCTCATCAACCCCTACATCGTGGAGCAGTCCGAGGAGAAGGCCCCGGGCATGGAGGGGTGCCTGTCGGTGCCTGGCATCTCCGTGGAGGTGGAGCGCTCCACGAGCGTCACGGTGCGCGCCCTCAACCTGGAGGGCCAGCTCATGCAGTACAAGGCCGCCAACTGCCTGTTCTGCGTGTGCCTGCAGCACGAGATCGACCACCTGCACGGCATGACGATGCTCGAGCGCCTGGAGCCCGCCGAGCGCATGCGCGCCATCGCCGAGTACCAGGAGGCGCTCGCCCACGGCGCGCGTCCCGGCGACACCGAGTAGGCCCGCCATGGAGAAGCTGCGCTGCGTGTTCATGGGCACGCCCGAGTTCGCCCTGGGCCCCCTGCAGGCGCTTGTCGAGGCGCCCCACGTCGAGGTGGTCTGCGCCCTCACGCGCCCCGACGCCGTCTCGGGCCGCGGCAAGGCCCTCGTGCCCTCGCCGGTGGCCGCGTTCTGCGACGAGCATGGCATCGACGTGCTCAAGACCAAGACCGTGCGCACCCCCGAGGTGCAGGAGTACCTGCGCGCCGCCCAGGCCGACGTGTTCTGCGTGGCCGCCTACGGCGCCATCCTGCCTCGCGAGGTCATCGAGATGCCGCGCTTCGGCTGCCTCAACGTGCACGCCAGCGTGCTGCCCCAGGGTCGCGGCGCCGCCCCCATGCAGCGCGCGCTTCTCTCGGGTGCCGAGCCGCTGGGCTACTCCATCATGCGCATCGAGGAGGGCCTCGACTCGGGACCCTACTGCCGTCAGGGCAGCGTCGACGCCGGCGAGCGCACGTATGCTCAGGTAAGCGAGGAGATCTCGCGCCTGGGCGGGGCGGCGCTGGTGGAGGTGCTCGAGGGGCTTGCCCAGGGCATCGAGCCCGCGTGGGTGGAGCAGGACGACGCGCTTGCCACCCATGCCGCGAAGATCGACAAGTCCGAGGTGCTGCTCGACCCTGCGGCAAGCGCCCAGGTGAACATGCGCCGCGTGCAGGCATCCGGCGACGCCGCGCCAGCCCGCTGCACGCTCGACGGCCGCGGCGTGCGCGTATGCGCCGCCCATGTGCTGACGGGCGACGAGCTTGCCCAGCTGGAGGCGCCCCTCGCGGCAGGCGAGCTTGTGGTGTGGCGCAAGCGCCTGCTTTTGGGATGCGCCCAGGGCGTGCTGGAGGCCGTCGAGGTCAAGCCCGACGGCAAGCGCGTCATGGCCGGCAGCGAGTTTGCCGCCTCGGTGCGCGGCAAGCGTGGAACGTGGGAGGCGTTGTAAATGGCAGGAGTCTCTGCGGCCCGCATGGCCGCCTACCGCACGCTGAGCATTGCGCGCGAGCGCAACGCCTACGTGCGCGAGCTGGTAAATTCAGGCGCTGCCCAGGAGGTGCTCGGCCACCTCAAGGCCGAGGACCGCGCGTTTGCCCGCGTTCTCGCGCTGGGCGTGTGCGCCACCTGCGGCACGCTCGACGAGGCGCTCGACCGCTTCATCGCCAAGCCTTCCAAGGTGGCGCCCGGCGTGCGCGACGCCCTGCGCATCTCGGCCTACGAGCTGCTCTTTCTGGGCAAGCCCGCGCACGTGGTGGTAAGCCAGGGCGTCGAGCTCGTGCGCAGCCGCGCCAAGAGCGCCGCGGGCCTGGCCAACGCCGTGCTTCGACGCGTGGCCGAGAACGCCGAGGCCTTCATGGCCGAGTCGCAGGCTCATCGCTGCGGCATCCCCGCCTGGCTCTACGAGCGCCTCGTGGCCGAGCTGGGTCAGGAGCGCGCCGACGAGTTCGCCTGCGCCTGCCTGGAGCCGGCCCCTGTGTTCGTGGCCAACGTGCCCATGTGGGTGTCGGACCGCAAGGCAGCCGACGCCTTCGCGGCCGCCGGCCTTGCCGTGCAGGCCTGCGAGGGCGTGCCCGGCGCGTGGCGCGCGCTTGACGCCGCCAAGGTGCCGGCGTGCGCGCTGGTGGAGCAGTCGCAGGCCGTCGTGGCCGACTTCGCCGCGCAGGCCGTGGCTTTCCTGGCCGCCCCCGAGCCCGGCGACCGCGTGCTCGAGGTGGGGTCGGGCCGCGGCACCAAGACCATCCTCATGGCGGGCCATGCCCACCGCGCCCAGGGCGCCGCGCGCATCTGGGCGCTCGACACGCACGCCTTCAAGGGCCAGCTCGCCGCCAAGCGCCTCGAGGCCGCGCGCGTCGCGGGCGTCCAGCAGGTGACGGGCGACGCCTGCAAGCTCGACGAGGTGGCGGGCCTGCCCGCCCAGTTCGACCACATCCTCGTGGACGCGCCCTGCTCGGGCACGGGCACCCTGCGTCGTCACCCGGAGATCACCTGGTCGGTCAGCCCCGAGTCCGTGACCTCGTGCGCCGCCCTGCAGCTTTCGATGCTGAAGTCCGTCGCGCCGCGCGTGGCGGCGGGCGGCCAGCTCACCTACGCCACCTGCTCGGTGCTGCGCGAGGAGGACGAGGCCGTGGTGGAGGCGTTCCTCGCCAGCCCCGAGGGTGCCGACTTCGAGGTGGTCCCCGTGGCCGATGTGCCCGACGCGCGCGACCAGGAGGCCGTCGACGTCATGGCGGGCCTCTCCACCCCCCAGGGCTTCCTGCGCACCTACCCCAAGCAGGCCTGCTGCGACGGCCACTTCTGCGCCGTCCTGCGCAAGCGCCGCGCCTAGGGGCCGTACCGACCTGCGAGCACACCACGAGGGGAGCGGGCGATGGGCGCCGCTGGCCCGCGCGACGGCCATGCCGCGCCCATCCGGCTCCAAAACCCAAACCTAGCGATGCGGGCCCTTCAGTCACACGACCGGAGGGCCCGCATCGGTTTTTTGCTTGCCTTGATTGCGGTTGTGCTCTTGATGCCCCGATACCGCCGCGGAA
>CAVJGP010000196.1:0-3679 GCA_963648855.1 Alistipes onderdonkii
GACATGACCGTCTCGCTCGGCACCCATGTGACCTTCGCCGGCCTGGCCTTCGACCTGCCGCAGGGCCTGGAGCAGCAGAAGTCCAGCGACGAGAGCGTCGCCATGTGGACCAACGAGGCCAGCACCATAGCCGTCGCCGTGTACGACATGCGCGGGGTCGCCGCGCCCGAGGGCACCGAGTGGAGCGACTACTTCGCCGAAGTGGCGCAGGCGAGCGTGGCCGGCTACGACGACGCTATCGTGAAGGACCTGGGCAGGGGCGAGTTCGAGGAGCGTCTCAACGCCTACACCTACGGAATCACCGTCGGCGACGCGGAGGGCGACTACGTCATCGCGCAGATCTACGTTCCCATGGAGGAGGGCGGCTTCACCTTCATGCAGATCGGCTATACCGACGGCGAGCTCTCCGACGCCGAGGAGGCCGAGCTCACGGCCCTCATCAGCTCGATCAAGCTCGCCTCTGAGGACGGCCTGGATATCGACACCCTCCAGACCTCCGCGTGCGGCCTCACCTTCGAGCTGCCCGAGGGCGTGAGCGCCTATGAGGGCGACGAGAACGCCTGGATGGACGCCGACGGCAGCATCATCATCAAGGCCGTGGGGCACGTGACGGAAGGTGCCTCCAAGATGACCGGCGACGAGTACGCCGAGCTCTTCGCGGCCCTCGAGCCGCAGGGCGACTCCGCCACGTCAACCGTCGAGCTCGTCGCCCAGGGCACGGTGGACGGCCAGGGCGAGATCGTGTCGGCCTACAACTCCTACAAGGTGGTCGACCCCGACGAGACCATGTATGCCGTCGTCATTGTGACCCCGATTCCGTCCGACGACTCCATCAGCGTCGTCATCTGCTGGTGCAGCGAGGCCGGCTCTGAGAAGTACGGCGAGGCCATCATGGACATGATGGAGACGTTCAGCGAGGAGTAACGAGTCCTGGGGGCGCTGCGGCAAGGCGCGCGAACGCGATGTGCACCGGGCGTCCGCGAGAGCCTGCGAGCGTCCGCGAGCGCGGTCGCAGCGCCTCCTTGTTCGGCTTTGTTGAGGGGGAGATGCATGATGCAGGTAAACGTGAAACTTGACGAGCAGGGGTTTCTGCCTGACGCGTACGGCAAGTTCAGCGCCGAGGCCGACCAAGGTGCGGGGATGTGCCTGAGGTCGTTCCCGTTCGAGGTGCAGGACGTGCCCCAGGGCACGCAGGCCCTGGCCTGGATTTTCATGGACTGGGACTCCATGCCTGTGTGCGGCTTCCCCTGGATGCACTGGTGCGCCTACCAGGAGGGCATCGGGGGGGAGTCATGCGTCCTGTTCGCCGACGACGTGTCGCGCGCCGGGCAGCCTGGCCTCGTGCAGGGCTACAACAGCGCCGCCAAGCGCAACCCCGAGTTCGGCGTGGGCTACGAGGGCCCGTGCCCGCCCGACGCCGACCACGTGTACACGATGCATGTGGTGGCGCTCGACGCCGCCCCGCAGCTCGAGGCCCCCTTCTGGGCCAACCAGCTCGTGGCCGCCTGCCGTGGCCATGTGCTCGCCGAGGCCGTGGCGCTGCTGCCGAGCCGCAGCTAGCTGGCCGGGCGGGTGGCTGCAGGGCCATCTGGGGAATTGCGCAACAATGAGGGGCCGGGGACGCAGCTCACATGAACGAGCGCGTCCCGGCCCCTTTTGCGTGCGGGAGACGGTTGCGGCGGGGCTGCGGGCGGGCGCTGGGCGCGGAGCCGAGGACGCGTGGGCGGAGTGACGCACGAGCGAGCGGGCACAGCGGTCGGGCGCGGGCCTGGGGACGCGGACACAAGCTGGGACCGTGCAGGCACGGCGATGCGTGCGGAACCGCGCGGCTCGCGCCTTCTCAGCCGTGACGATGCGACCGGCGCAGTGCCGCCTACGCCTGCCCCTTCACCGCATAGCGCCAGTACGTGACGAGCGTGATGCCCGCGCAGGCCAGCGCCAGCACGAGGATGATGAGGTAGCTCACCACGTAGGAGCCGCACAGGTCCATGAGCGTGCCCGGCACGAAGTTGAAGATGAAGCCGCCCAGGGCGTAGCCTATCTGGAAGTTCTTGATCGTCTTGGCGCGACGCAGCGGGCTCGACAGGCGCAGCGACCATACGGAGATGCCCACCGTGCCCAGCGACATCCCGAAGCCGAAGAGCACGACGGCGGCCCACTCCACGGCAGGGTTGCGCGTGCCTACCAGGCAGCACATGACGCAGCCCAGGATGAGGATGCCGAAGAACGCCACCGACCCGCGGAAGACGCCGATGAGGTCGAACACCTTGCCCACGACCGTCTTGGACACCGTGAGGCACCCGCCCGACACGGCGATGAGCGTGGCGGCGTGAATCTTGTCCACGCCGTTGGACGTGAGCAGGATGGATATGTAGTTGAAGCCGTCCACGGCGATGACGCCCATGAACACCATGGCGAGCATCATGAGGATGTAGGCACGACGGGGCAGGTCAACGCCGGGGTTTTCCTGGGCCTGGCCTGCGCCGCGGGGCGTGCTTGCCTTCTTGCCTGCCGACTTGCCCTCGGGCAGCGTGAAGGGCTCAAGCCCCAGGTCCTCGGGGCGGTCGCGCACGAGCAGGAACACCACGATGCCCAACACCGTGGCCAGCCCCGCCTCGCACAGGAAGGCGGTGGACAGCGAGCTGGCCTCGATGATGCGCGCGGCAAGCGGGGACACCACGAGGGTCGACACGCCGCTGCCCGCCGTGGCGATACCCACGGCCGTGCCCACGTTGTCCTTGAACCAGCGCCCGATGAGCGTCGTCATGCACACCATGCCGCCCAGGCCGTAGCCCATGCCCGTGAGCACCGCCGCCACGCAGAAGCCGGCCATCCCGTGCGCCTGCGAGTAGAGCACGAAGCCGCAGGCTGTGAGCAGGGTGGCGAGGAAGACGCCCTTGCGACATCCCAGCTTGAAGTAGTAGCGGTTGACGCAGAACATGCTCAGCAGCGACGCGAGCGTGCGGCTTGCCAGGACAAGCGACGCACCCGTGTCGCCCACAGCCTCGGCCACATAGGGCTGGTAGACGCCGAACGACGTGCTCGCGAAGCCGACGTTGGTGAAGAGGAACAGGAAGCAGCAGGCGCAGATGACCTTCTCATAATGCTTGTGCATGGCAAGTGCGGGCCGTGCGGCCCTTGGGACACCTTCTTTGGCGGGTGGATGCGGTCGGGGGCAACCTCGCGCACCGGCCGGGCACACGGCGGGAAAACTGCCGCCGTGCGGGGATTTCGGCGCGAGGGGCGTCGAATGTAGCACACGAGGTTGCGTATCATGCAAAGCCGCACATATGCCGACGGGAGGTACACGTGAACGTCACCTATGAGCCGCGCCTCATCGAATACATGCAGGCGAAGGGCTTTAGCGCCATAGTGTTCGAGGAGATATCCGCCGTGGGGTGCTGCGCCGACTCCACCGAGCTCTACTCGCGCTTCGCCCGCGACGGCGAGGCGGCCAGGCTCAGGGGCCAAGGCACCTGGCGCATCTTCCCGGCCCCCGTGGGCGAGCTCTTCCTGTCGCGCGGCCTTGAGGTGGACGACGAGGTGTCGCTGGGGCTGAAGAGCTTTTTGGGGATCAAAGACATCACCTACAAAGGCCTCGCCCCCTGGAAACTATAGAGTGAGGCGGAACCTCGTCCGCTGCGTTCTCGGGAGGCTAGAGTACTCCAGTACACGTCGC
>CAVJGP010000197.1:0-3611 GCA_963648855.1 Alistipes onderdonkii
GTCCGCTGCGTTCTTCTTCTACAAATAGTTGCGTTTTCGCAACATCGGCGTTCAGGCCCTCTCTTTCGATGTGCTGCCGCTAACATTCTTGCGGTTGCGCCCTTGGGGCGTCACATCGAGAGAGAGGGCTTTTCTGTATGAACCAAGCGGCAAAGAAACGCCTCGTCGTCGTGGGGCTCGTCATCGTGGCGGTGGCCATCGCGATGTTCGCGGTGCTCGGCAGCGGCTCGGCTGCGGCCACGCTCACCGTCGACCAGGCGATCTCGGGCGACTACGAGGGCAAGAAAATCAAGGTGAGCGGCCCTGTGGTCAAGGACTCCTACACCACCGAGGGCGCCACGTGCGTCTTCCGCATCGCCTCCGACCAGGAAGGCTCCACCTCCGAGCTCGAGGTGACCTACGGCAAGGGCATGCCCTCCTCCTTCGGCACCGGCGTGACGGCCATCTGCACGGGCACCATGCAGGACGGCGTGCTGCAGTGCAGCGAGCTCGCCACCAAGTGCCCCTCCAAGTATGAGAGCGCCGAGGGCTCGGTCACCTGCGCCGCCATCGTCGCCGCGCCTGCCAGCTACGTGGGCGTCGAGGTCAAGCTCGCCGGCTACGTCACCGCCGGCTCCATCGCCGACGCCACCTCCGACGTGCGTTTCGTCATTAACTCCCAGGGCGCGAGCCTCGACGTGCGCTACGCCGACGCCCTGCCCGACGGCATGGAGGACGGCTCCGCTGTGGTGGTGAGCGGCGCCCTCGATGAGGACGGCCAGACCTTCGTCGCCACCGACGTCGCCATCGACGCCTCGGTCGCGTCTGAGTAAGTCGCCTGCGGGCACGCATATAGGCAAGAGAGGGATGATATGGTTTCTTACGCAATGGTAGGCGTGGGCGCGGCCAGCCTGTGGGTGGCCTTCGCTGCCACGATCGTGGCGATGGTCATGCTCGCCGCCGGTCACGTCCAGGGCTCCAAGCCCATCGTCAAGGGCGGCGCTCCCAAGGGGGCCGCTGCCACGGGTATCGGCCACGTCGCCGTCCTTGTGGCCTGCGCGGCGCTGCTTGTGGCCTGCGCCATCATCGTCGAGGGCTTCTTCACGCACAACGTCGCCATCTACTACGTGGCCTCCCAGTACCCCACCGACACCGGCTCGCTCTTCTGGTTCTACCAGCTCGCGGGCCTGTGGGCGGGCCGCGCCGGCTCGCTTCTCACCTGGGCTTTCCTCATGAGCGCCTTCGCGGCCTTCATCGCCGTGCGCTCCCGCAAGGGCGACGAGCCCCTCTCCAACATCGCGCTCGTCGTGATCATGGTGGTCCTGGCCCTCTTCGTGGCCGTCATGCTCTTCTCCAGCGGCAACAACCCCTTCGTGGCCACCGACTCCTCCTACATCGACGACTCCGGCGCCCTCATCGGCGCCGCCACGGCCTGGGGCATGAACCCGCTGCTGCAGCACTGGGCCATGGCCATCCACCCGCCCACGCTCTTTCTGGGCTACGCGGGCATGACCGTCCCCTTCGCCTACGCCATCGCCGCGCTTGTGTGCAACGACCCCTCCAAGCGTTGGGTCGAGCTGTGCCAGCGCATCGCCCTCTTCAGCTTCATCTTCCTCACCATCGGCATCGGCCTGGGCGCCGTGTGGGCCTACGTGTGCCTCGGCTGGGGCGGCTACTGGGGCTGGGACCCTGTCGAGAACGCCTCGCTTCTCTCCTGGCTCGTCGCCGTCGCCATGATCCACACCTTCACCGCCTACCGCCGCCGCGACATGATGAAGGGCTGGGCCGTCTTCACCGCAACGCTCACCTTCGTCTTCGTGGTGCTGGGCACCTTCATCACCCGTTCGGGCCTCGTTGAGTCGGTCCACGCCTTCGACAACGACCCCGTCTCGCTCTACCTCTTCCTCGCCATGATGGTGGGCGCCCTCGTGGTGCTGCTCGTGGCGTGGATCGCGCGCCGCCGCTCCTTCCAGAGCACCGACGACATCGAGAAGGTCGCCT
Organism: Alistipes onderdonkii; assembly: GCA_963648855.1. Lineage (GTDB taxonomy): Bacteria > Actinomycetota > Coriobacteriia > Coriobacteriales > UMGS124 > UMGS124. The sequence continues at coordinate 1,981 of CAVJGP010000197.1, forward strand.
CCAAGAACGGCTCGTACTACCTCACCAACCTCATCATGGTGTTCGCCGGCATCCTGCTTGCCTACCTCACCACCTGCAGCGCCTTCCCCAGCTGGATGCCCGCCGGCGGCCTGTCCATCGGCTCGGGCTCCTACGAGACGGTCGCGCGTCCCCTGGGCGTCGTGCTGTGCGCCCTGGCCGCCGTGTGCCCCTTCCTCATGTGGAAGAAGACCGACGGCAAGCAGTTCTGGCGCAACATCCGCATCCCGCTTATCATCGCGGCCGTGCTCGCGGTGCTGCTCGTGGGCCACTGGGCCTTCAATTTCCTGCCCGTCTATGAGGCCAACCTCTCCCAGGCCGACACCGTGGCCGCCGCCGACCTGCAGAACATGGGCCCGGCCTGGTACTACAACGGCCTGGCCGTCGTGGCGCTCATCGTGGCCAGCCTGCTCGTGGGCGCCTCGGCCTACCTCATCGTGCGCGGCGTGCGCGGCCGCATGGCCAACAAGGGCGAGAACGCCCTGAAGGCCCTGGCCGGCCTCGTGACGAAGACCCCGGCGCAGGCCGGCGGCTACCTCACGCACCTGGGCCTGGGCATCGTTCTCATCGGCCTGGTGGGCTCGGCCATGTACATCACCGACCGCACCTACATCTTCAACGAGGGCGACACCGCCCGCGTGGGCGCCTACACCGTCAAGCTCACGAGCGCCAACGCCGCCAGCGTGGACGACAACAACGACCGCGTCTCCGACATCACGCTCGAGGTGTCCAAGGGCGGCCAGGTCATCGCCACGGAGAACCCCGCCCTCAAGTGGACGGCCAAGAGCTACTACCAGCAGACCTTCGTCACGGCGAGCACCATCACGAACCCCTTGGAAGACCTCTTCATCTCTTACCAGGGCTACAGCTCCTCGGGCTACATCGTGAACGTCCGCGTGAACCCGCTCATCTCGTGCGTGTGGGCAGGATTTGTGGTCATGGCGCTCGGCATCATGTGCGCGTGCTTCCCCAGGCGCCGCACCGCGCCGCTGCTCGAGGTGGTCGAGGGTGCCAAGGGCCAGCAGGACGCCGTCGCCGCCGACGCGCCCAAGCCTGACGAGGCCGCTGAGACCTCCAAGGCCGCCGAGCCCGCTGACGCCCCCGCTTCCGACGAGAAGCCGGAGTAGCGCGATGGGGGCCTGCGCGCTGAGCGTGCGCGACGTCAAGAAGGCCTTCGGCCAGCGCCGCGCCCTCGACGGCGTGTCGTTCGACCTGCCCGAGGGGGCGTTCCTCTCCATCTTCGGGCCCAACGGCGCGGGCAAGACCACGCTGCTGCGCATCCTCTCCACGGTGAGCCGGCCCACCTCCGGCGCCGTGGAGATGCTCGGCATCAACGCGCTCGAGCATCCCGAGGAGCTGCGCGGCCGGGTTGGCCTCATCTCGCACAAGCCCATGGTGTACGGCGACCTCACGGCCATGGAGAACCTCGAGTTCTTCGCACGGCTCTACGGCGTGCCCGACGCGCACGACCGCATCCTCGACCTGCTTGAGCTCGTCGAGCTCGACCATCGCCGCAACGACCCGGCCCGCACGTTCTCCCGGGGCATGACCCAGCGCCTCTCCATCGCCCGCGCCCTCATCAACGACCCCGCGCTCGTCCTGCTCGACGAGCC
>CAVJGP010000198.1:0-3609 GCA_963648855.1 Alistipes onderdonkii
TGCGCATCCCCGACACGCTGCGCGAGGCAGCCAAGCAGGAGGCGGCGCTCCGCGGCATGAGCTTTTCCGCCTTTGTGCGCACCTGCATGATCGAAGAGCTTGCGAAGAAGGGGGCGTAGCGGCCTTGATAGACCTCTTGACCATGACCGTCCAGCTCATCGGCAGGGAATCGGACGGGATAAGGATCTGCAGGGTCGAGGGCGAGTCCCTCGTCACCGTCGTCGTGCCGCGCTCGAAGCTCTCCGAGGCGAAGAAGCTCCCCGGGCTGCCTCATCGCGGCATCTACTATCTCCTCGACGAGGATCATGGGGTTTTGAGTCGGGTGTACGCCGGCCAGACCACGCAGGGCCTCATGCGCCTGGAAGCCCATAAGGCGAAAAAGGAGTTCTGGAACAAGGCCGTGATGTTCCTCGACGAGGACTACAACATCGACCGCGACGTTCTGGACGGGCTCGAGGCGAAGGCCATCGACTACGTCAGGAGCCACGGGGACTACGAGACCGACAACGCCGCCGCGCCGGCGCCGAGTATCAACCCTTACAAAGAGCAGCGGGTTCAGAGCCTCCATAACGACGTCCTGTTCCGCATGGAGACCTTGGGGTACGACCTGAACCGCACATACGGAGGCCCCAAGGGAACCGACGCGCTTTTCCATACCAAGAAAAACGGCGTGTGCGCCAGCGGTCGCTACGACAAGGAGACGGGTCGCTTCACCGTTTTGGCTGGGTCGGAGGTGGCACTCGACAGGCCCATCATTAAAAACCAGAGCGCCATGGCGGCCCGCGTGCAGCTGTTCGGCGGTGCGGTGGAGCGCACGGCCCTCGGCGACGACCTGGAGTTCGCGTCCCCGAGCGCGGCAGCGGTCTTCGTTCTCGGCGGCAGCCAGAACGGTTAGACGGAATGGGTCGACGACAACGGCAGCACCCTCAGCGACATCTACCGAGAGAAGGAGAACTAGAGCATGAACAAGCAGCAGCTGGCCTCTAAGATCTGGGAGTCCGCCAACAAGATGCGCTCGACCATCGAGGCGAGCCAGTACAAGGACTACATCCTCGGCTTCATCTTCTACAAGTTCCTCTCGGAGACCGAGGTCGCGCGCCTGAAGGCGAAGGACTTCACCGAGGCCGATCTGCCCTCGCTTTCCGAGGACGACCCCGAGACGGTGGAGTTCGTCAAGGGCGAGTGCGGCTACTTCATCGCTCACAAGGACCTGTTCCAGACATGGATCAGGAAGGGCAAGGACTTCGAGATAGCCGACGTGCGCGACGCGCTGTCGGCGTTCGACCGCAACGTGTCGCCGGCGCACCGCAAGGTGTTCGACAACATCTTCGAGACGCTGCAGACGGGCCTGTCCAAGCTGGGCACGAGCGCCGCCGACCAGTCCAAGGCCGCGCGCGACCTGATCTACCTGATCAAGGACATTCCCATGGACGGGCGCCAGGACTACGACGTGCTGGGCTACATCTACGAGTACCTCATCGAGAACTTCGCCGCCAACGCGGGCAAGAAGGCCGGCGAGTTCTACACGCCTCACGAGGTCAGCAAGCTGATGAGCGAGATCGTCGCGTGGCACCTGCGCGACAAGGACGAGATCAAGATCTACGACCCCACGAGCGGTTCGGGCTCGCTGCTCATCAACATCGGCAAGGCGGTGTCGCGCCGCAGCGGCAACGCCGACGGGATCAAGTACTACGCCCAGGAGCTGAAGGAGAACACCTACAACCTCACGCGAATGAACCTGGTGATGCGCGGCATCCTGCCCGACAACATCGTGGTGCGAAACGGCGACACCCTGAAGGACGACTGGCCCTGGTTCGACACGGTCGAGAACAAGGACGAGACCTACGACCCGCTCTTCGTCGACGCCGTGGTCTCAAACCCTCCGTACTCGCAGAACTGGGATCCGGAGGACGCCGAGCTCGATCCGCGCTTCGAGTACGGCGTGGCGCCCAAGTCCAAGGCCGACTACGCGTTTTTGCTGCACGACCTGTACCACCTGCGCAACGACGGCATCATGTGCATCGTCCTGCCGCACGGCGTCCTGTTCCGCGGCGGCGAGGAGGGCGCCATCCGCAAGAACCTGGTGGAGCACCGCAACATACAGGCGATCATCGGCCTGCCTGCCAACATCTTCTTCGGGACGGGCATCCCCACCATCATCATGGTGCTGCGCAAGCAGCGCGAGGCCGCGGACGACAGCATCCTCGTCGTCGACGCGAGCAAGCACTTCGTGAAGGAGGGCAAGAACAACAAGCTCCGCGCGAGCGACATCAAGCGCATCGTCGACGCCGTTACCGCGAACGCAACGGTCGATGGCTTCAGCCGCCTGGTGGGCATCGACGAGGTGCGCGCCAACGACTACAACCTGAACATCCCCCGCTATGTGGATTCCTCCGAGGCTCCGGAGAGCTGGGACATCTTCGCGACCATGTTCGGCGGGGTGCCCAAGGCCGAGGTCGACGTGCTTTCCGATTACTGGGAGGCCTGGCCGAGCCTAAAGGGCGAGCTGTTCGCCGACGAAGGCGGCTCGTGCTTGACGCCCAAGGGCGGCGACGTGGCCGGCATCGTAGCCAGTAACGCCGACGTAGCATCTTGGAAGGCGAGCTTCGAGCAGGCCATCGGGCCCCTGCGCCCTGTGATGCGCGGGACGCTCATCGACAACCCCTTGTCTGTCGATGCCCTTGCCGAAGAGGAAGAACTGGCCGGCAAGGTGTCGGCTATGCTCGATGGGCTTCCTCTCGTCGATAGTTATGAGGCATACCAGGAGCTCGACGATGCGTGGCAGGGCATCGCGATAGACCTCGAGATCATCCAGACCGAAGGATTCGAGGCGGTTCGCGCGGTCGATCCCAACATGGTGCTGAAGAAGAAAAGCGGCAAGGACGTTGAGGTGCAGGACGGCTGGGCCGGCCGGGTGCTGCCCTTCGCGCTGGTGCAGCGCACCCTGCTCGCCGAGAGCCTCGGCCAGATAGAGGCGATGGAGGCTCGCCAGGCGCAAGCAGGCCAAGAGCTCGACGAGATCCTTGAGAACATGGACGAGGAGGACAAGGGCGCGACCGATGCCGTGAACGAGGCGGGCGACGCCTTTGTGGCAGCGGAGCTGAAGAAGGCGGCGAAGGCCGCGGGTAAGAACCTCGAGACCGATCTCGACCGCGCTTTGGTGCGTGCGCAGAAGCTTGTGGACGAGGAGAAGAAGCTCAAGAAGGACGCGAAGACTCTGCGCGCCCAGCTGGACGAGGACACCAAGGCCTCGATTGAAGGCCTTGACGATGGCCGGTGCAGGAAGATGCTCGAAGCAAAATGGGTAGACCCCCTGTGCGATGGGCTCGGTAAGATCCCTGCTTCCGTGGTGGACGGGTTCGTGGCCAAGATAAAGGCGCTCAACGAGAAGTACGCGACGACCTACGCCGACGTATGCGACCAGATAAGCAGCGCCGAAGCTGAGCTCTTCTCGATGTTGGACGAGCTGACGGGCAACGAGTTCGACATGGCCGGCATCGCCGAGCTCAAGAAGCTCCTGGGCGGTGAGTAAACATGAGCGAGAACGCGAAAACGCCGCAAATACGCTTCAAAGGTTTCACTGACCCTTGGGAACAGCGTAAGTTGGGA
>CAVJGP010000199.1:0-3434 GCA_963648855.1 Alistipes onderdonkii
TGGGCGAGATGGGCGCCATCAGCCTGGCCTTCGGCGTGGCCACCGCCGCCGTGGCGCTGTTGGGCGTGTGGGTGTGCGTCGTGCTTGTCCGGCACAGGTGATAGGGCGGGCGCGCCAGCCGCGAGCCAGCACCGCCACCGCGTCGGCCTTGTGCCCACGGCATAGGTGACGAGGCGGGCTGCGCCAGCTGCGCGTGCCGCACGGCGCGTTCGATGCCCTACAATGCCTTGCGGGGTTTGGGCACTTCGACTGAGGGGGCGGCCATGGCGCTGGAGATAGCGCGCAGGTCTTTCATGAAGGGAACGCTTATGGCCGGAATCTCCGCGGCGCTGGCGAAGACGGCGGCCGCCGCCCCGCAGCGCGATGCCTATGACGTGGTGGTCGTGGGCGCGGGCGTGGTGGGGTGCTGCGCGGCCCGCGAGCTTGCCCGCTGGGACCTGAGCGTGCTGGTGCTCGAGGCGGGCCTGGATATCGCGGGCGGCGCCACCAGGGCGAACTCCGGCATCGTGCACGTGGGCTTCGACCCGCTTCCGGGCACCCTCAAGGCCCGCTACAACGTGGCGGGCGCCGCGCTCTTTGCGCAGTGGCAGGCCGAGCTGGGCTTCAACTACTCCGTGAACGGCGCGCTCGTGCTGGCCTTCGACGACGAGGACCTGCAGACGTTGGAGCAGCTCAAGGCGCGCGGCGAGCAGAACGGCGCCGAAGGGACGCGCATCATCGGCCAAGACGAGCTGCGCGCCCTGGAGCCCAACGTGTCGCCCGAGGCCGTCGGCGCCCTCTACGCGCCTACGAGCGGCATCGTCGATCCGTACGGTCTGGCCTTCGCGGCGGCGGAGAACGCGGCGGGCAACGGCGTCGAGTTCCTGTTCGGCCGGCGCGTCGTGGGCATCGAGGCCGCGCAGGCCGGCGGTTTCGTGCTCACGGCCCAGGACGGCACGGCCGTGGAGGCGCGCGCGGTGCTCAACGCCGCAGGCGTCTTCTCCGACGAGGTCAACAACATGGCGTGCGCCGAGAAGCTCTCCATCGCGCCCCGGCGCGGCGAGTACCAGCTCTATCACAACAAGCTGCAGCCCTTTACCCACACCCTCTTCCAGACGCCCACCGACAAGGGCAAGGGCGTGCTCATCACGCACGCGGCCTTCGGCAACCTCATCGTGGGCCCCAACTCTGTGGCCCAGGAGAGCAAGGTGAGCGTGGCCACCACCGCCGAGGGTTTGGACGAGATAGTGCAGGCGGCGGCTAAGACCTGGCCGGACGTGCCCAACGACGACGTCATCTCCAACTTCTGCGGCCTGCGCGCCAAGAACGTCGACACGGGTGACTTCGTGATAGGGCAGTCCGCCTCCACCCCCGGCTTCTTCAACGCGGCCTGCATCGACTCGCCGGGCCTGGCGAGCGCCCCTGCCATCGCCACGGAGCTCGCGCAGCAGATGGCCGCCTACCTGGACGCCTGCGAGAACGCGTCGTTCGACCCCAAGCGCGAGGGGCACGCGCCCTTCGCCTTCCTCGACGAGGCCACCCAGCAGAGCCTGATCGCCCAGGACAGCGCCTACGGCACCACCGTCTGCCGCGACTGCGGCGTAACCGAGGCCGAGATCGTCTCCGTGCTGCACGGACCTCTGGGCGTGCACTGCCTGGACGCCGTGAAGTGGCGCACGGGCGCCATGATGGGTCCCTGCCAGTCCGGCCGCTGCCTGAGCAAGATCTGCGCCCTCATCTCCCGCGAGCTGGGCCTGGACCCCGACGAGCTCTGCAAGCGCGACGAGGGGTCGCCCGTGGCGGTGGGGACGAGCGGGTCCGGCGCGTCGGGGCGGGCGGTGGCCGGCGAGGATGCGGCCGCTGGGGGCGAAGCTGTCGAGACTGAGGCAACTGGTGCCACGTCAAACCTTGCCGATGCCCCGCAAGCCGCAGGCCAGGCTGGGGCGTTCGACGGGGCTGAGCATTCCGCCGCCGTCGACCCCTCCGCCCCCTCCCTCACCCAGGCCGCGCAGGCCGCGGGCCAGGTCGCCTTCGACGAGGGCGTTATCGAGATGCCCCGCGCGTCCTATCGCATTCCCGGCACGCGCCCGGCCGGCGTGTACGCGGCCCGCGCCGCCATCGAGCTGCTCGCGCAGGGCGTGCTTGTGGGCAGCCGGGTGGTGGTGTGGGGCTCCACCGACCTCGCCCAGACCTGTGCCGCCCTCATGGAGCAGGCCGGCGCCAGCGTCGTGCGCCTGCCCGACGACGCCCGCATCGCGCGCATCGACGGTGACGCCCGCCTGGAGCGCGTCGCGGTGGAGCAGGACGGCGCCACGCGCGACCTCGCCTGCGACACCCTCATCGTCTCCCACGATTTAGGGCCTGCCGAGAACTGACGAGGAGGGCTTTTCCAAGCCTGCCGCATATGGTCATCTCCCGACCCCAACGCCGCCCACCAGCACGTCCCCCTCTGCCCCGTGCGCCGCACAGCGGTCGCCACGGTACCTCAGGCGCAGTTTTTTGCTGTGGATGGCCCTTTGGGCCTTCCACAGCAAAACTGTCTGAGCACTGAGGCACCGTGGTGGCCCCAGGGTGCCCGCATCCTCGGTGGCCCCTTCAGCCTGCGACTCGCGACTCCTCAGCCCCTTCTCCGCAGGCCTCTCTTTTCCTCATGGTTGTTTTCTCTGAAAGATGCCGCGACTTCTGCGGCTGCAACGTCGGGGCGCTATCATCGCCTGCCATGTGCGGGCATGGGGCCCGCTGTGCCGAGAATCGGAGACATTTGCATGGAAGCGCTGGTAGGGACGACGTTTCGTGACCGCAAGCCTGGCTACAAGGTGGCGCCGGGCTACGAGCTGAGCGAGGTCGAGCGCATCTTCTGCGAGCTGGTGGAGATCGACTCGCCGTCGTTTCACGAGCACGAGATGGCCGCGTGCCTGCGCTGGGCGCTCGAGGGCATGGGCTTCGCCGTCACCGAGGACGCCACGAGCGGCGTCAACGACGGCATGGTGACCTCCATCACCTCCACGCGTCGCTTCGAGCGCTTCGCCGGCGCCGCGCACGACCTGGTGCGCCTCGTGCACACCGGCAGCGACTGCGGCAACCTCTTCGCCACGCTGCCTGGCCAGGGCGAGCCCGTGCTCTTCATCACGCACATGGACACCGTGGCCCCGGCCCTGGGCAAGCACGCCGAGGTTCACGCCGACGGGCGCATCACGAGCCTGGGTGACACCGTCCTGGGCGCCGACTGCCTGGCCGGCATCGCCTGCGTCATGGCGGCCGTGTCCAACCTGCAGCGCCAGGGAGTGGCGCACCGCCCGGTGGAGCTTGCCTGCATGGTGGCCGAGGAGGTGGGCAACGTCGGCGCCCGCGCCTTCGACTTCTCGCAGGTCAAGGCCCCCGTCGCCTTCACGCTCGACTACTCGGGCGACCCCAACGAGTACGCCTACCAGGCGCCCACCATCCTCTACCTCACC
>CAVJGP010000200.1:0-3420 GCA_963648855.1 Alistipes onderdonkii
GCCTGAGGCGCAGTCGGTCACCTACGGCGCCTGCGCTAAGCAGCCGACTGCTCCCGCCAGGACCGGCTACACCTTCCTCGGCTGGTATGCCGACGGGTCGCAATCTGCGTATGACTTCGAGACGCCCGTGACCTCCGCGCTCAAGCTGACCGCCAAGTGGGAGCCGGTCGTGCTGTCCGTGACGTTCGACGCCGCCGGAGGCACGCCCGTGCCTGAGGTGCAGCAGATTGCCTACGGTACCTGCGCGAAGCAGCCCGCCGCGCCCGCCCGGACCGGCTACACCTTCCTCGGCTGGTACGCCGACGGCGCCAAGGCCGCTTACGACTTCAAGACGCCCGTGACCGCAGCCCTCAAGTTGACCGCCAAGTGGCAGCCCGTGACGCTCTCGGTGACCTTCGACGCCGCCGGCGGCACCCCTGCGCCTGCCGCCCAGCAGGTCTCTTACGGCTCATGCGCGAAGCAGCCCGCCGCGCCCGCCCGGACCGGCTACACCTTCCTCGGCTGGTACGCCGACGGCGCCAAGGCCGCCTACGACTTCAAGACCCCCGTCACGGCCAGCCTCAAGCTGACCGCCAAGTGGGAGCCCGCCTGCACGGTCACCTTCGATGCGGCCAACGGTGACAAGACGTTCACGCAGAAGGTTGTCGGCGGCGAGTGCGCCCTCGAGCCTGCCGATCCCACCCGCGATGGCTATGAGTTCCTCGGCTGGTTCACGAGCGCGGGCAAGATCTACCGCTTCAACGAGCCCGTGAACGCCGACCTCACGCTCACGGCGGGCTGGGACCTGGTTCCGCCCACGAGCTTCGTCGACGTGCCCGAGGGCACGTGGTTCCACGACTGGGTTGCCCAGGCGTCCTCGCTTCGCCTGATGAAGGGCTACGAGAACGACGGGGCCTACACCGGGTACTTCGGGCCCAACGACGCCATCACGCGCGGCCAGGTTGCCACGGTGCTGTGGCGTCTGGCGGGCTGCCCCCAGGCGCAGGATGGCGGCTGCTTCCCCGACGTGGGAGCCGGGCAGTTCTACTCGAAGGCCGTAACCTGGTGTGTCTCGCAGGGAATCGTGACAGGCTACGAGGGCGGGGCGAACAAGGGGTGCTTCATGCCTGACGCCAACGTCAGTCGCGAGGAGCTTGCCTTGATGGTATGGCGCTTCGAGCGCTGGGCCGGCGTGAAGGTGGCGGACGCCCCCGAGGCGGCCCTGGCGCGTTGCACGGACGCGGCGAGCGTGTCGTCCTGGGCCGGCGAGGCCTGCGTGTGGTGCGCGGCCGCCGGCATCATGACCGGCAACGAGGCCGCCGACGGCACGCTTCGCCTCGACCCTCAGCAGGGTACGACGCGCGCGCAGGCCGCCAAGATGCTCGTGCGTGCCTACCATATCCTGTGGCGCGAGGTGGAGCCCTATGCCGAGGGGGTCGACTCGGAGGTGCAGGCGCAAGACGCGTCCGCGCAAGCTGACGAGGTGCCGCTCGCTGAGGCCCCGACGTTCGACGACGTCACGTTTGAGGGTGTGCAGGAGACCGGGACCGAGGAGGCCGCGCCCGAGGGTTCGCAATCCGCAGGTGAGTCGCAGCCGACCGACGACCAACAGGCCCTCGAGGACACTCAGGCAGTCGACGGGGCGCAGCCCTCGTCGGCCCCGGCCGAGGACGCCTCCCAGCCTGAGTTCGATGCCGAGCCTGCGCCGGAAGCCTCGCAGGGCGCTTCCAGCGACGCTCCCGCCGAGAACGCCGATTACGCGCAAGTTGCCTAATCGGCCCGGCGACAAACCACCCTTCAGCCCCGCCGCTCCCAATCTCACCGGTTCGAGAGCGGCGGGGTTTTGCGTTTCAAATGCCCTGGCGCCGCTTCCGTGACCCCGCTTATCAGCCAGATCGTCTTTGCCTCGCCCCCTTCTCCCCATGTTCACACAATGCCGCCTATAATTCCCCCCGACACCAGACCGCCCGGCGCGCCGGAAGGAGCCTCCCTCATGTCCCACGCCACCGCCACACCCATGCAGGCCCGACATGGCCGGCCTGCGATTCTCATCCTGCTCGCCCTGGCCTGCGCGGCCCTGCTGGCCCTCGCGGCGCTCGCCCCCGCCGCGCACGCCGAGGAGGGGAAGGTCCTCGCCCACGCGCAGGACGGCTCGGCCACGTACACCTCGGTGCACGACGCGTGGGAGGCGGCCTGCTCGGGCACGGTCATCGTCATGGACGACGACTGGCTCATGGGCAGCCCCCTCACCTTCAACGAAGGGGTGTCGGCCCACATCATGATGAACGGCCACAAGATTTACCGCAGCCTCAGCAGCAACGAGTCCAAGGGCAGCGTGATATGGCTCTGCAAGAAAGCGAGCCTCACGCTCGACGGCACGGGGGCGCAGGAGAAGTTCACCATCAAAAGGTATGGCTACCCCGCTCAAGACGATGTGCGGGTCACAAGCGGCGGACTCGTCACGGGCGGCATTAGCTCGAGCTCGGCTGGCGGCGTGGAGATGGAGGAGGGGGCGAGCCTTACCCTCGTGAACGTTGCAGTGTCGGGCAACACGGCTTTCGCCGCCCACGGCGGCGGCGTTGCCATGAACGGCGAGGGATGCTCCCTCACCATGACCGACGCGGCCATCGAGTACAATTCCTCGGACCCCGGCCTCGTGACCGTCGGCTGTGGCGGCGGCGTCTACATCAATAACGAGAAGTGCTCCATCACCATGACGCGCAGCTCCATCCGCTATAACAACGCGGAGCGAGGCGGCGGCGTGTACTCTGACTCCGGCAGCACCACCATCACCATGAACGACAATTCGAAGATCAACAACAACAAAACGTCATGGGTGCAAACCACGGTGGCCGGAGAGGGCGGCGGCGTGTACTTCAACAAGTCGTATTTCAGGATAATCGGCGACGGCACGGCGTCGATCTCCCACAACCATGGCTCGCGCACGAGCGGCGGCGTGTACGTCTGCCAGAAATCTTCCGGTACCAACGAGGGCACCATCAAGGGGATCAAGTTTGAAGGGAACGACGGCTCAGCCGGCGCTGCCATATACGTCGGCCAAGAGTACGTGACCATCGAGGACTGCATCTTTACCTCGAACGAGAGCGTCGGTTCTGGCGGCGCAATCTACGTTGACAACGACAACGTCACCGTGCGGGGATGCTCCTTCACCAAGAACACGGCCGACAGCAGCGGCGGGGCCATCTACAACAACAAGGACAACTTCCGTATCACGAACTGCACTGTGACCGGCAATACCACGGGCAATGAGGGAGGCGGCGTCTTCACGAGCTCCTACAACGACGTCCACCTCTCGGGCGTGGTGGTCATCAAGGACAACAAGCGCACCGACGGCGGCAACGACGACGTCTTCCTCAACACCCTCTCGGGCGGCGGCGCGGTGTCCTACCTGCAGGGAACGCTCGAGAAGGGCTCGAAGGT
>CAVJGP010000201.1:0-3375 GCA_963648855.1 Alistipes onderdonkii
GCATGCGCGCCGCCCCAGCCGTAGTCGTTCGTCCCGAGGAAGACGATGATGTCGTCGGGCGTGTGCCCCTCTGCAGCAAGCGCGCCCACGCGCTCGGGGGTCCATGCCGCCGGGCACCCCGCGCCTTCCACCATGCTCCCCGACCACGAACCGTTCTTGAGCAGCTCGCCGCCAAAGTGGGCAATCACCTTGCCCCACCAGGTGTCCCGCATGCCATGCAGGCCGGCAAGCTCGTCTCGTCCGTCCTGGTAGAACACGGCAAAGCCTTCAGGGTTCCACCCGGGCAGGGTCGAGATGGAATCTCCCAGAATAGAGAACAATCGAGACATGCGGCACTTCCAATCGTCAGGCGGGCAGGCGCGAGCATAAGACACGCATGTTACCGCATGCGAAAGAACCTGCGTCGCAAACAAAAAGGAGGGCCATCCGCACAAGGCATCGAATGACGCCGACGCGTCGGCCATTCATGTCGGCAATAAGGGGCCGTCCGCACAAGGCGCCGACGCTTTCAGCCCCAACACAAGACCTGCCCCCACAGCACTGGGCGCTCCGCAATGAATCCGACCAATGCGGCACCGCAGGCTATGCTCCAAAAAAGAGGGAGCCGCCCACAGGCGACCCCCTCTTGAGAAAACAGCTTTATACGACGTTACGCCGCAAGGACACTATTTAACGGAAGCGCCCAGGAAGACAAGGCCGGTCGTGGCGATGGGCTCGAAGCCCTCGATCTGGTCGGCCAGGTAAGCGGTAGCCAGCTGACGGTGGAACAGCGGGTACAGCGGCACCTCCTCGGACAGCAGGTCGAAGCACTGGTTCCAAATCTCCTGCTGCTCGTCGCCGGAAGCCTCGCGGGCCTGCTGCAGCAGGTCCTGAAGGGTGGCCCACTCCTCGGTGGTGTTCCAGCAGGAACGGCCCGAGGTCCAGATGTTGTCGCCGTACCACCAGGACATCAGCAGGTCGGGGTCGGCACCGAAGCAGCTCGGGTCGCCGGGGGTCAGCATGACGTCGTAGGGCAGGATATCGTCGGACTCGCCCAGCTCAGCCCAGTTGATGGACTCGGTGCGCAGCGTGACGTTGATGCCAGCGGCGGCCAGGTCGTTCTGAATCTGGATGGACAGATCGGACACCCAGTTGTTGTTGCAGAGCAGCTCGCAGTCCAGGCCACCGGAGTAACCAGCGTCGCCCAGCAGCTCCTGAGCCTTCTCGACGTCGTAGGTGTAGACGGTCGAGGCCTCATGGAAGTTGGCGAAGCTCTCGGGCAGGAAGCTCTTCACGGCGTGGGCGTGGCCGGCCATGACGTTGTCGATGAGCTTCTGGACGTCGATGGCGTAGAAGAAGGCCTGACGGACGCGCTTGTCGTCGAAGGGGGCCTTCTTGGTGTTGAACATCAGGAAGGGCAGGCTGAAGCCGTCCTTGTACTCGACGGTAGCGCCAGCACCCTCGATGGTCTCGACGTTAGCGTCCGGCACGGCCTCCATGACCATGGAGGTGCCACCCATGATGGCGGTGGTACGAGCGGTGCCGTCCTTCTGGATGTCCCAGTGCATGGCGTCAGCGGTGGCAGCCTTGGCGCCGTTGTAGTACTCGTTGGGCACGAAATCAATGGAGCCGCCGTCGTCGCCGTTCATGCCGGCAGCGTAAGCCCAGGGGCCGGAGCCGATGGGGGAAACGTTCATGTCGTCGGCGCTGATGGAAGCCGGGAAGATCTTCACGACAGCCAGACGGCCCTTGAGCAGGCTCTCGAAGGGGTACTTCAGCGTGAAGGTGACGGTGGTGTCGTCGTCAGCGGTGACGGTATCGATGAACGACAGGAAGGCGCTGTAGGTGTCGTTGGCCATGTTGAGCTCGAAGGCGTTCACGACGTCGGCAGCGGTGACGTCGGTGCCGTCGGAGAACTTGGCGCCGTCGCGCAGGGTGACCTTGTACTCGGTGTCGGAGACCTTCTCGGGCTCGCCGTTGGCAAGGGCGGGATAGGTGCTGTAATCATGGACATCGAGCTCGTACAGGCCCTCGAAGACGTGCCAGGTGGCACCGAGGATCAGAGCAGAGGAGCAGCCGATGGGCGAGTAGTTGGTGGAGCTGTAGGCGCAAGTAGCGGTGATGGTGCCGCCCTCAGCCTTGGCGAAGTTGACCTGGCCCAGGCCGGCGTTGGCGGTAGCGAGCAGGCCGGCGGTAGCGGCGCTGGCAGCGATGAGCGAGCGACGGGAGAGCGTAAGATCCTTCATGAGTCCTCCTAATAGCACAACAATCGGATACAAGAACCTATTCGTGCGCTGCATTGGCGTCGCAAAAGGCACCAATAACGTTGAGACTATACCAAGACTCGTGTTAACCGCTCATCGCCAATTGGTTAAGGGATACAATTTTCCGGCCAAACGGGCGAAAACAGAACGGAGACGCGACAATGCTGTACTCGAACACGATAGACGACCTGAAGTATGTTTCCCAGGCAGCGGCCGACTTCCTCGCCAGCCACGACATGAGTGAGCTGCCTTGCGGCCACTATGAGATTGCTCCCGACGAGTTCGTCAACGTCATGGAATATGACACCAAGGCCCGCAAGGATGCCTGCTACGAGGCTCACAAGAAGTACCTCGACATCCAGATGGTCATCAGCGGCTCCGAGCTCATCGAGGTGGCCCAGCTCCCCAGCCTCACCGCCACCACCGACTTCGACGAGGAGAACGACTACGCCCTCTACTCCAACGAGCAGATCGGCGACCAGTACCTGCTGACCCCCGGCAAGTTCATCGTCGTCATGCCCAACGACGCCCACATGCCCAGCCTCAGCCCCGCCGACGCCCCCAGCCACAACAAGAAGGCCGTCTTCAAGGTGCTCGCAAGGTAAGACTCGGGAATAGCCGCACCGAACGACACCCTCCGCCCCGCGAACCGATCGGCATGGTCCGCGGGCGGAGGGTATTTTCATGCCGGGAAAATCGACTGGGCCTTTGGGACCGTTTGCGGAGCTGACTGCTTGGAATAGGGCCTACGCGAGGCAGATGAGCGCGGATGAGAGGCAAGGCAAGCCTCCGACGCATAAGGGCTAGCCCAGAGCAAATAAGGAACAACCCGAGAAGTCGGCACATCGAGATTGGGTTTTGCAGCAGGAGATGCTCGCAAAGGCCCCTCCCCACCTCGCGCGAGACGGAACGGCCCGTCAAAGAGAAGCCCCTCTCAGGGCCGCCCGACGCCGGCATGCACAAGGGGCCTCGCGGGTCGGGCCGTGTGGAACCCGTTGCCGGCCCCAAAACGCAAAAGGGCCCCTCCCGGGGGCCCTTTGGGCTGCGTGAGCCGCGCATTGGGCCGATTCGCCCCCTATAAACGCGAAAAGGCCCCCGTGGGGGCCTCTCCAGGTTTCTCGCAGGCTCGCTC
>CAVJGP010000202.1:0-3332 GCA_963648855.1 Alistipes onderdonkii
CACCTTTGGTGTACGTCCAGTACGCTGCGCCTCCCGACGCCTTGCCGGCGAGAACCCGCGTTTTAGAGGGCGGAACCTGATGCGCTGCGTTCCACAGGGCCTTACGCGCGGTGCGCGGCTTTGGCGTACGTCCAGCAGGGCAAAGGCCCATAACGTGCGCATCGCACTTACACGCCTTGTGCATCGGGGCCCGCGTTTAGAGGGACGGAAGCGCGTTCGCAGCGTCCGTCCCATAGCGTAAAAGATAGCCGGGTGGCCTGCAATCGCAGGTCGCCCGGCTTTTCTTGTGTGGGGCGCGCTTTCTAGCGATCGCCGGCGAGGGCAGCGAGGAGCTTGTCGCGGTTGAGGGGCTTGAGGACGTAGCCCGTCATGCCTGCCTCCTTGGCGGCGGCCACGTCGTCGCTGAAGGCGTTGGCCGACACGCCCACGATGGGCACCGTCGCTGCGTCGGGCCGCTCGAGCGCGCGGATGCGCCGCGTCGCCTCGAGGCCGTCCATGCGCGGCATCATCACGTCCATCACCACGGCGTCGAAGCTCCCGACGGGGCGCGAGACGAACTTCTCCACAGCCTCCAGGCCGTCCATGGCCAAGGTCACCTCGGCGCCGGCCTCTTCCAGCACGTACTGGGCGATTTCCAGGTTGAGCGGGTTGTCGTCCACCAGCAGGATGCGCATCCCCGCAAGGCTCACGGGCTTCGTCTCGCGCATCTCGGGCACGGACTCCCCCGACGCGACCTTGCGCAGGCTTTGCGCCTGGCGCACCTGCGCCTCGCTGGCAAGTTCGAAGGGCAGCACCACCGTGAAGGTAGAGCCGCGTCCCAGCTCCGTCTCCAGGCTGATGACGCCGCCCATACCGTCGACGACCTTCTTCACGATGGCCAGGCCCAGGCCCGACCCCTTGTAGGTGGTGCGCCCGTCGGATCGCTCCTGGGTGAACGGCTCGAAGACGTGCTTGGCAAACTCGCGGCTCATGCCGATGCCCGTGTCGGAGACCTTGAACTCGATGACCGCCACCTCGCCGGCGGGCACCTTCAGCCCGCGCACCTGGCGCGCCTCGGAGGCCGAGAGCTCCCGGATGTCGCCCGTCACCGTGCCGCCACGGTCGGTGTACTTCACGGCGTTGGACACAAGGTTGAGCAGCACCGAGCGCACGTGCACGGGGCTGCCGAGCACCCAGCGGTGCACGAGCGCGTCCTCGTTGATCGAGCGCAGGGTCACGCCCCTGTCGGCGGCGGCCGAGATATGCAGCGCGTCGATGTCGTGCAGCATCTCGAGCAGGTCGAACGGCTCGCGGCCCAGGTTGAGCCCCTCGGTCTCTATCTTGGACATGTCGAGCACGTCGCCCACCATGCTGAGCAGCTGGTCGGCCGCGCCGCCGATCTTCTCCAGGCAGTCGCCCACGCGCGCGCGGTCGTCCATGTTCTTGCGCGCGATGCCGATCATGCCGACGATGCCGTTGATGGGGGTGCGCACGTCATGCGACATGCGCGAGAGGAACTCGGACTTCGCGGCGTTGGCGGCCTCGGCGTCGAGGATCTTGCGCTGCAGAAGGCGCGTCTGGTTGTCCAGCACGATGAGGAGCATCGTGAGCGTCATGGCCATGTTCGAGGTGGGGATGGACGTGAAGAAGAACTGCATGACAGTGCCCACGAACAGCGGAATCACGTACTTGACGCATTCGAGCAGCATCGTGCGGCGCGTGGACGTGCGGTCGCGCAGGTAGCACACAGCCGACAGGATGATGGCGCCCACGGTGTAGCCGTTGGCGAGCACGAACACGAACACGGCGAAGAGCGGCCCTCGGACGTACGTTCCGTCGGGCTCGATGCGGAACACCCATCCCGTCCACAGCGAGGCGATGAGCGCGATCACCAGCAGCGCTATGGGCACGCAGAAGAGCACGAACCAGCGACGGTTGGACACCAGGCGCGACTCGAAGCGCACGCCCCAGTAGCAGAAGAAGAAAAACGCGATGCAGCCCGACGACAGGTCGAACGTGAAGTTGAAGAGATAGTTGCCCCAGAACCCGGCCGCGGCGCCCACTCCCACGCACAGTGCGTCGGACAGCGCCGCGAAGCCTGCGGCCACGAGAAGGCCGACAATCCAGCTCTCCTCGCGCCCAAAGCCAGGCGTGCGGCTGAGCCTGAACACCAAGACGATGTCTACGAGCAGAAGAAAGAGCACATAGAGCGAATAGTTGGTACTCGCAGCGACATCCATGCTATGTGCTCCCTCGTCCGGCGTCACGACAGCCGGGCCAGCGAGTCTGCGTCCCACCGAATCGGCAACATACAGATGCATCGTACCATGCAAGACGCAGCGTCAGCCTGCGATTCGGGCGATTGTTCCCCCTCCGCATGCAGGCCCTTCGCGGCAGCCTCTATGCGAATTCCCTGGTCACGCGCACGTGCGGTATGCCCTTTCGCCGTGCAAGCCTAGGCAGAATCTGAAACGCGGCTTATACTTCCCGCAACGCTTGGCGCAACGGTTGCGAAAGGAGGAAGGCATGGCGTTTGACCAGCTCTGGTTCAGCAGCTTGGCCCCAATCTTCGGTCTGTGCTTTCTGTTCTTGCTGAACCTTCGCAGCAAGACGCTCGACGTGCGCTCGCGGCGCATCTTCTATGCCATCCTGCTCCTGGAAGCGGCCGAGCTCATCGTGGCCAACATCGAGTTCGCGCTGAGCGACCTCACCTACCACACCATGTGGCGCGACGTGTGCAGCGCGGTGGGCTACATCACGCGACCGCTCATCTTCATGCTGCTCATCCTCATGCTTGCCCCCAAGAAGCGCACGCCGCTGCAGAACACCCTGCTCTACACCCCCGCCGTCGTGGCGACCATCGCGGCCTGCTCGGTGTTCTTCACCGACGTGTTCTATTACTACACGCCCGACAACATCTTCGAGCGCGGCCCCTTGGGGTACACCCCCATCGCGTGCGTCATCATATATATGGTGATGATGGTGGCCGTGGTGCGGCAGAAGGTGCTCATCCGCTACATCGACTTCGGCCTGACGGTGCTCATCGTGGCGTACATGGCCATCTCGATGTTCGTCGAGACCGCCTTCAACGTGCACAACGTGGGCCGCACCGCCATGGTGTACTGCACGATGTTCTACTTCTACCTGTACCAGACCGGCATGTTGAAGCGCTCCATATCGGCCGAGCGCGAGAACACCCAGCTCAAGCAGGCCCTCAATGACGTGGAGACGGCCCGGCGCGAGCTGCTTGAGGCCAAGCAGGAGGCCGAGCGCGCAAACGCCGCGAAGTCGAACTTCCTGAGCCGCATGAGCCACGACATCCGCACGCCGCTCAACGGCATCATCGGCCTGCT
>CAVJGP010000203.1:0-3286 GCA_963648855.1 Alistipes onderdonkii
GGTAAGTGGCTGGGCTCGATAGCGGGATACAACACGCTGCCGAAGGCCGAAAGAGAAAACGTCTACATTAAGTCATATGCGAGGCTGGTCTCGACGGCCTGCCTCTGGCTGGGGCTGTTGTTCTTGGTGCTTGGCCTAAAGGGATGGGTGCCCGGCGTTCCTCCCCTCGGTGTTTATATCGCCATCGCGATACTGGCCGTGCTGTCGGGCGTCGCCGTCGTCAGGCTCGTCAGGTATATCGTCGCGCATTATCGTCAATGAGTGCGAGGCGGGGCGAGCGCCTCGCGCCGCCTGCGTCGGCAACCTTCGGGTGATTCGGAGCGCCCGGCGCTAACATTCTGCGGGCATCGCTCTGCTCGGTCCGACTTGGTAACGTATGAGAGACTCTCGGTTTGGTCCGCACCAACGACGTGGGAGCGTTTCGCTCAACCTGCGTTTCATCGAACTCAGCGTTTCCGGAGCCCTCGTCGAGGCGGTGAACAGCAAGAACAAGGTGGCCATCAGGTGAGACTACGGCCACAGGAACGCCGTCCCCTTCATGGCCCTGGTCGGTCTCAAATGCTTGAACCTCATGTCAGGGCTGTCGGGTCGCGCGTCGCTGCTGCCCTACCCACACGTCTCATGAAGCCTCAATACAACTGGCCGTAGATTTTCGAAGCGGGAAATGACGACAATAGGACGGATTGACGGGCTAACATCAGCAGGCGGTGATGAGCGGGGTGCCGGCCATCTGAGATACTTGCTTTCCGGGGTTTCGGATACACATGATGAACCAGGCGTGCCTGAGGGGCAACATGAGGACCCTGCCGGGGGAGAGCAGGACGCGTTATACTGTACCCAACGAGTTCGGGCACGTTCATTTCCAAGCGAACATGACCATCGACCTGAACAGCAAGGCGAAGGTGGCCCCGGGTGGGTCATGAACAAGGGCGACGCCGCCCCCCAGCTGGCGACCATGAGGCCGTACCGCGGGAAGAAGGACGATTGCTGATGTACAGGCTATACGACCGGGTGCTTGACACCGTCACCGGCAAGCCGTGCTTCATCATCGACGTGGACGACCACGGCGAGAAGGGCGTTATCTACGGCCTCGAGGTCGAGGACCAGGACGACCCGGACTGGTTCAGGTGGGCAAAGGACCCGGAGCTCGTGAAACTTCCAGAGCACCGGCCGGACGAGGTGTAAGGGTGCGGCAAGTAGCAGCGGAAGGGTCGGCATGAGACGGGCGTGGGTCTCCTCGCACGGCAGCTTTGACGTCATTCATGCTCGAAGGGTTTGAACGGGCGGACTGAATCGGAGGCGGCGGACGATCTCTGAATACTCGAAGGCGCGCATCAAAACTACCGGGCGAGTCGGCATTATCGTCGAGTTCGATAACAGGGAGGGCGATGCGATCCATCTCATCGAGCTGACGGACACCGACGCCGCGATAGAATTGCGTGGGCGGATGCCAGCGACTTGGAGGAACTCGACCCAATGAGTGCCCCGCAACCGATACGCCATGGTGCTATTGAGGACAGTTTTTAAGGTAAATCGCACAGAGTTCGGCAAGTGGGCCAGGGGGGTGCCTCAAGAATGCGTAGAGAGGTGTTCAAGGGTTGGGAGGTTTTCGGCGACGGCGTCGTGGACGGCACGCGGTACGTGGCGTCCGGCGACCCGGCGGAATGCGCCAAGAAGTACCCGGCCCCGGATAGCACGGCCCTGTCTGCCACGGATTGCGAATGGCGGGTCTGTAGGGACGTCGAGCCGTGGAGCGACGAGTACAAGAACGTTATGGCTCAGTTGGATGTTCGCTGGCCCGAACAGGCGGACGAGTAATCATGAACGACTTCAAGGCGATATACCGCGTGCTCAAGGCGCTGTCCCGCTGTCCGGTGCCATCGACTTCGAGGAGTTCGACGCCTTGCGTATCTCGCCTAAAGCCGTAGGCGTCACGGCCCACCGGCCCAATGCGTCGCTCGCCATGGTAGCGCAGGCGGGTGCGTCGAGGGCTTCGCGGCGTGCCCCTGCGTGCCGAGTGTCTATCTGTGGCCGGCGAGGAGCCGCACTCCAACCCAGACTCGTGCGACTGGACGGTTGCACGAGGAATGCTGAAAGGTCACTGGCTGTAATCTTATCGGCAGCATAGCTGGTCGTATGCGTCCGGACGTTTGAACAAGGCCCGCGCCAGGACGTGGGCGCAGGCCACTCGTCCCTCGTTAAGGAGTTGAGTCATGGAATATACGTACAAGTGTGTGCTAACCCATCAGGACGACGGCTGGATTGCCTCTTTCCCTCAGTTGGGCGGATACTCGACCGGCGGGGACACGCGAGAGAAGGCCTTGCGCGAGGCACGCGACCTGCTGACTGTGCTTCTATGTGACTACGTCGAGCGTGGCGAGGAGCCCCCTGAGCCGGGCGACTCGTTCGAGCTTGTGCCTGTCACGGCACAAGTGACTCCCGAGATTGTGGAGGAGTCGCATTACGAGACCCAGGCCGCGTGTGCCGAACTCCTGGATGTTAGCCGCGCCCACGTCAGTGCCCTTGTTGCATCGGGTCGGCTTGAGAGCAAGGTGTTCAATGGGCAGCGTAAGGTCCTAATCGAGAGCATGGTGCAGTGGAAGGCCGAGGCTGACAAGGCAGGCTGGCTAGCCGAGGACGAGGAGAGTGAGCCAATGGGGGCGTAAGTTGCCCGAGAGGATAACTGCCGGGGGATTCGCTGTAATTACGTATGCTCTT
Organism: Alistipes onderdonkii; assembly: GCA_963648855.1. GTDB lineage: Bacteria > Actinomycetota > Coriobacteriia > Coriobacteriales > UMGS124 > UMGS124. The sequence continues at coordinate 2,719 of CAVJGP010000203.1, forward strand.
ACTTTCTGTGGGTCTAAACCGTTGCCTGGTTGGTGCAATCCCATTGGCAAGCCCGCATGTCCACGCGCCCGTCGGCTAAAAACGTCACGCCTTCATGTTCGAGCAGGTCGCGCTGCACCTCTGGGCCGCCGAACGCGAAGCCCGAGGCGAGGCTGCCGTCCTTGAACACCACGCGATGACAAGGGATGACGCCGGGCTTGGGGTTGGCATGCAGCGCATACCCCACGAACCGTGCCGCCCTGGGATGCCCTGCCAGTGAGGCAACCTGTCCGTAATTGGCCACCTTCCCCTTTGGGATGGCGCAAACTACCTGGTAAAACTCATCAAAAAGCCCACTGGTTGCCATATCGGACTCCTGCAAACCGCTGAAGAAGATGCCCTTGCGTCATAGCCTGCGATTGACTGTACCACGCTCGCCGCCGAAGGAGCTGCGCAGAAATGCGCGAGGCTGCAAAATGATGAGAGGTCCGTGCGCCATGTCCCCGAGTCAAACGAATTCTGATGCGGGAAATCAGCAACGGATAGCATCGCCGCACGTGCGGCTGGGCGATAACAATATCCTGGCCAA
>CAVJGP010000204.1:0-3219 GCA_963648855.1 Alistipes onderdonkii
TCGCGGAAGACGTCGTCCTCGTCGGCGACGGCGCCGGGGTAGGCGATGGCGTAGCTCGCGAGCTTGCCGATGACGCGGGAGTTGTCCTCGCCGCGGGCGCCGTGGCGCACCCACTCGCGGGCGGCGTCGAGGCACTGCTCAACGGAGTCCTCGTCAAACTCGCAGGTCATGCGCTGGCCGGAGGCGTCGATGGCGGAGGCCACCACCGAGAGCTTGCTTCCCTCGGCAAGGCGGTCGAGCGCCTCGCCCATGAGGGTCGAGCCGAGCTCGTCGGTTGCGTCCGAGACGCCGCCTGAGGTGTTGTGCTCTTCTGCCATGCTGCCGCCCTTCCGTGCGAGGTTGTCTTGGGAGATGGTACCGCGAGACAAACCCAAGAGAAAAGGCGGACCGAGAAACTCGGCCCGCCCTACGTTTGCTGGTGGAGACGATGGGGATCGAACCCACGACCTCAGGCTTGCAAAGCCCGCGCTCTCCCAACTGAGCTACGTCCCCGCATGTGGTGAACATGATACGGTAGCCGCCCATGTTCCTGCGCGCCAAAATCGCCTAGTTAGTAATAAACGCCCCAGCGGCGACTCGCTCACGCTGGGGCGTTTATTGGCGAAAAGGTGGTGGGCCCGACAAGGTTCGAACTTGTGACCTCCCGGTTATCAGCCGGACGCTCTGACCAACTGAGCTACGGGCCCACATGCGATGTGTTCGCCACAACGCGCTTAGGTATAATAACCCAATCCGAGCGATGGGGTCAACGAGAATCTCAAAATTTTTTGACGTGAGTTTCGCGGAGCCAAAAGATAGCTGAATGAGCCGCCATAGTGGGTGACGAATCGCTAGGATTAGCTACTACTTCACGCGGCGCAGAGTGCCCGACAAGGATGGGAGGAACCGACATGGTACGCATGGTATTGAGAAACGTCGTCGTCGGCGCCCCGCCCCTGCCTTCCGCCGTGGTGCTCGCTCCCCTGCCCGAGGGGCAGGACGCGCCGGAGGTCACGGTCGAGCGCGGCGGCGACGCCTCCGAGGTCTTGAGCGAGGCCCCCACCGACGTGCTGCCCATCAACCTCGGCATGTTCGAGGCGGCCTCCATCGCCCGCGGCGTCGAGAACGCCGACCGCAAGCGCCCCGACACCCACGAGCTGCTGCTCGATTCGCTCGTCTCGCTGGGCAACACGCTCGTGAGCGTCAGCATCATCCACGTCGAGGACACGACCTTCTTCGCCACGCTCGACGTCCGCGACGCCGCAGGCGCCACCCACCACATCGACGCGCGTCCCTCCGACGCCATCGCCCTGGCCATCCGCGCCGAGGTGGACATCCTCGCCAACGAAGACGTCCTCACCCGCGCCGGCCTCCCCAACTTCGAAGCCATAGCCGCCGACGAACAAAACCGCGAGTCAATCAAATTCCACGAGTTCGTCGAGAATCTCTCCCCCGAGGACTTCCAGCTTCCGCGAGAAGGATAGACAACCTGTGTAAACAGCAGGGTGCCCGGGACGGGGGCGTGGAGCAAACAATTGGAGCCGCGCTCTGTGCGGCGACCTTGTTTGCGAACGCTCCCGTCCCGGGCACCCGTCAGGTCTAAGGCAGCTGCTTACTCGTCAGCCGAATCCTCGGAAGTCTCCTCAGCAGCTTCGTCAGCAGCCTCGCCATCTTCGACATTCTCTTCGCCCTCGTCATCCTTCTCAGGCGAGTCCATTCGAGCCAGCGCGCAGACCGAGTCGCCGTCGGCGACGCTCATGATCTTGACGCCCTGGGTGGAGCGGCCGAGCTTGGAGATGTCCTCGACCTTCACGCGGATCACGATGCCGTCGGTGGAGACGATCATGAGCTCCTGGTCGGGGCCGACCACGCGGCAGGCCACGAGGCTTCCCTTCTTCTCGGTCATGGTGATGGTGAAGACGCCCTGGCCACCGCGCTTGTGCTCGGGGTACTCGCTCACCGGGGTGCGCTTGCCGTAGCCCTTCTCGGTGATGACGAACAGGTCGCCCTCGCCGTTGGTGATCTCCATGCCGAGCATGCGCGCGCCGTCCTTGAGGGTGATGCCGCGCACGCCGGAGGTGTCGCGGCCCATCGGGCGGACGTCGGCCTCGGGGAACATGATGGTCTTGCCGTCGGTGGAGACGAGCATGACCTTGTCGCCCTCGCGCACGCGGCGCACGTTCACGAGCTCGTCGCCGTCACGCAGGTTGATGGCGATGATGCCGTCGTGGCGCGTGCGGTCGTAGGCGCTCATGGCTGTCTTCTTCACGGTGCCGTTGGCCGTGGCGAACATCAGGTACTCGTCGGCCGGGAAGGTGCGGCAGGTGATGACGGCGGTGGCGTGCTCGCCCTCGGCGAAGGGCACGAGGTTCACGATGGCCGTGCCGCGGGCCGTGCGCTGGCCGATGGGCAGCTCGTGGACCTTCATGCGGTAGACCTTGCCCTTGTTGGAGAAGAACAGCACGTAGTCGTGCGTGCTCGCCACGAAGAGGTCCTCGACGAAGTCCTCGTCCTTGAGGTTCACGCCCTGGACGCCCTTGCCGCCGCGCTTCTGGGCGCGGTAGGTGTCGACCGGGGTGCGCTTGACGTAGCCCGCGTGCGTGCAGGTGACGACCATGTCCTCCTCGGCGATGAGGTCCTCGACGTTGAGCTCCTTGGTGCCCTCGACGTTGATCTTGGTGCGGCGCTTGTCGGCGAACTTGCGCTCGATCTCGCGCATCTCGTCCTTGATGACGCCCAGGATCTTCTCGGGGTTGGTCAGCAGGTCCTCGTAGTAGGCGATGGCCTTGCGCAGGCCGTCGAGCTCCTCCTGGATCTGGTCGCGCGAGAGGCCGGTGAGGCGGCGCAGGCGCATCTCGAGGATGGCCTGGGTCTGCTCGGGCGTGAAGCCGAAGCGCTCGATGAGGCGCTGCGAGGCCTCGGTGTCGGTGCGGCTGCCGCGGATGATGCTGATGACCTCGTCGATGTGGTCGAGCGCCATGAGGTAGCCCTCGAGGATGTGGGCGCGGGCCTGGGCCTTCTTGAGGTCGAAGCGGGTGCGGCGGGTCACGACGTCGACCTGGTGGTCGATGTAGTGCTGCAGCATCTCGCGAAGCGTCAGCAGCTTGGGCACGCCGTTTACGAGCGCCAGGTTGATGACGCCGAAGGTGGTCTGGAGCTGCGTGTACTTGTAGAGGTTGTTGAGGACGACCTGCGGGATGACGTCCTTCTTGAGCTCGATGACGAGGCGGATGCCCTTCT
>CAVJGP010000205.1:0-3200 GCA_963648855.1 Alistipes onderdonkii
AGGCTTCCAGCACGTCTCGGTCGATGTTGTTCTCATTGTCCAGAAACATGACCGCTTTGTTCCAGAACTCCTTCTTCGCCTTGTGGGCCTCAAGCCGCGCCAGGCCCTGCGTGGTCTGACCGGCATAGACGCGGCCGAGAACCCCGTGCGTCTCATCAAGCAGGTAGTAGACACCGCGATAAGGCAAGTCCGGGAGGTTCTTCGCCTCGTTCAACTTCGAACGGGGGACGACCACCGTGACGAGCGACTCGCCCTCGACGCGGCAGATGCGCACGCCGTCGGGCTCGCGGTCGATAAGCTGTATGGTCATCGTCATCGCGTCAATCATGCTCCGCACGCCCTTCTTCACGGCTCGCATCCGTCACATAAGAACGTACGATAGCGCTCGGTGGCATGCCCCACAAGGAGGCATCCGTCCGCTCATCGGGGAGCGACCGCATCAGAGAGACCCTTGACGAGAGCAAGGTCATGCAAAAAACTCGGCGCCAGGGCCGATCCGGTACAAGGCCACAAAGTCGCAGCCAGGTTCACCTCCGGCAAACGCCCGCCTTTCAACGCCACGGCGCTCAAAATCCCCTTGAAGTCAGGGGGGCCGCGCCGACCCCGAAGGAATATGCCCACCATCGACGGGTTGGCCAGTGCGAGCCCGCTCTGGGACGCGGCGGGCTTCGCGGCATGCTTCCATCCGCGGATTGGCCGGCGCGGGTTATGCCGGCTGCGGGGCAGCGTTGCGCTCGCCGGCCCCAAGCCTCTTCTTGCCTGCCGCAAGGCAGAGCGCCGCCACGAGCGCGACTGAGAGGACGTCCGCCACCGGCTGGGCCCATGCGATGCCGTCGATGCCGGCGACGCTGTTCAAGATGTACATCATAGGAATGAAGATGAGCCCCTGCCTGCTGATGTTGACGACCAGCGCCGGGAGGGCGGCGCCCATGGCCTGCAGGCTGCTCAGCAAGACGAAGAAGATGCCGAACAAGAAGCTGGTCGTGAGGAAGATGCGCCCGAACTCAAACGCATAGTCATACGCGGCTGCGTCGGTCAGGAACGCGCCCACGATCTGGCCGGTGAACAGGCAGCAGAGCGCCGTCATCGCCGCCCCCACGACCGTGGCGTACACGAGCGAGAAGCGCAGCGTCTCGCGGTAGCGCTTGGAGTCCTGCGCCCCCACGGCGTAGCCCAGCAGCGGCTGGACGCCCTGCCCTATCCCCATGCAGATCATGCCCGTGAGCATCGTTATCTTGGACGCCACTCCCACGCCCGCCAGGGCCATGTCGCCGTACCCGGCCATGAGCTTGTTGATGAACATCGTGGACAGCCCCATGATGAGCGACCCGAGCGCAGCCGGCACGCCTATGGCCAAGACGCTGGAGCAGACCTTGTCGCCCGCGGAATAATCCTGGATGCGGATGCTCAGCGAGGTCTGGCCCCGGTAGCGCACGAGGTATGCGACGTAGTACCCGGCAGCGACGACGTTGCCGATCAGCGTGGCCACTGCGGCGCCTGTGATGCCCCAGCCAAGCGCAAGGATGAAGACCGGGTCGAGGACGATGTTGAGGAGGTTGCCCAAGGTCGAACCCGCCATGGCCTTCTTGGGCTGGCCGTCTGCGCTCAGCAGCCTGGAGAAGACGCCGGACAGAAGCGCGAACGGGCCGGACAGGGCGATGATGCGCAGGTAGCCCTGGGCAAAGGCGAGCGTGTCGCTGCTCGCGCCGAGCGCGTTCAATATCGGGCCCGACGCCAGGAGGTAGACGACGGCGATGATGACGCCGACCCCCAGGCCCGTCCACGCGCAAAACGAGCTCACCTTATGGATGTCGTCGCGGCGGCCCTGGCCCGCGGCCCTGGCGATGACGGACATCCCGCCCATGCCGAAGATGTTCGCGCAGGCGGTGAACAGCATGAACAGCGGCATGCACAGCGAGATGGCGGCCACCTGGTAGGGGTCGCCCGTCATGCCGATGAACAGCGTGTCTGCCAGGTTGTACGTGAGGAACATGATCATCGTCACCATCGCGGGCAGGGCGTTTCTCATCACCGCCTCCCCCACCGGCATCGAGTTGAAGGCCTCGAGGGAAATCTTGCTTTTCACGGCTGGTTTGCTCCTTCTTTAATCTCAGGGTATTGATATCATGGTATCGATATGGGCAAAAGAAATGCCCGCGCCAGGCGGGCGTTAGGCAGGCGCGCTCCAGGTTGGCGCACGTCGGGCGGGCGCATGGCGGGCGTGCTCCGGACGGGTGTGCCCGGGACGGGGGTGCGCTGAGCGAGCAGGCGCGTGACAGGTGTGCTCGGGGCGGGTAGGCGCCGGACGGACGTGCGTCGAGCGGGGTCGTTCGGATGGCGTCGAAGACGCAGGCGAACGCGCACTCGTGTCACATGGCAGGTGCTAGGCGGGCGGCCGTGCCCCGGGCAGGCGTTGAACGCGACCCCCAGCGGGCAAGCGCTACTCGTTGTGCTTGAGCAGCTTCTCCACTATCGCGTACATGCTGCTCTTCTCGGCCTCCGAGAGAGGGGCCAGGATCTCCTTCTCGGTCTGTAGCAGGATCTTCTGCGCGGCAAGGCACTTCTCCCTGCCGAGCGGCGTGACCTTGACGATCTTGATCCGCTTGTCGTCGGCGCTCCCGAAGCTCTCGACAAAGCCCTTCTGCTCCATGCGGCTCACGAGGCCGGCAGTGACGGATTGGGAGAGCTGCAGCCTCTTCTCCAGCTCCTTCAGCGATATCTCGCCGCCCGCGCTCTCCTCGATCGCCGCGAGCGCGCCGCCCTGCGACATGGTTATGTCCAGGTCGCTCACGGCGTTCTGGCACTTCTTCTGGATGACGTTGTAGAGCATCCGAAACGCGGTTATGTGGTAGTCGTCCTGAGCCAATTCTCATCCACCTCCCTCTGTGCGACGAGCGCACTTTAAGCCTGCGTGGCACGCCATGTCAATACCATACGATTGATTCCTAGAGATTGTTTATCTCGCCCCGCTTCCTCGCGCCTCGACAAGCCTCCGTCCTGCCGTCCCCACAGCCGCACCATGGGCCATACCAGCCACAAGCTTCCGGCAAGCCCGACGGCGCTCGCCCAGCCCGCCAGACCTCGACAACGGGCCTCTACTCGCATACCATGCCCTGCACCGCGGGATCGCAGGACGGAACAGAGGGAGGCTCTTCGAGATGGAAGTTCGCAAGGCGCAAGGCTCTGACATCGACGCTATC
>CAVJGP010000206.1:0-3195 GCA_963648855.1 Alistipes onderdonkii
CACGGAGTCGATCTGGTAGGCCTTCTCCTCGCGGATGAGGTTGCGGATGGCCGTGTTCATCGTCATGATCTCGAACACGGGAACCGCGCCGCCCGTCTTGGTGGGCACGAGCTGCTGCGTGACGGTTGCCTGCAGCACCATGGAGAGCTGGATGCGGATCTGGCGCTGCTGGCTGGGCGGGAAGGCCTCCACGATGCGCTCCACGGTGTCGTGGGCGCTCGTGGTGTGCAGCGTGGAGAGCACGAACTGGGCCATCTCGGCGGCGGTCACGGCGGCGCTGATGGTCTCGGCGTCGCGCATCTCGCCCAGCATGATTACGTTGGGGCTCTCGCGCATGGCCGAGCGAAGCGCCTCGGCGTATGTGGCGATGTCGGTGGGCACCTCGCGCTGGGTCACGATGCAGGTGCCGTGGCCGTGGACGTACTCGATGGGGTCTTCCATCGTGATGATGTGGCCGCGCCGGCCGTGGTTCATGCGGTCGACGATGCAGGCGAGGGTGGTGGACTTGCCCGAACCGGCGGGGCCGGTGACGAGCACCATGCCCTTGTTGGTGTTGGCGAGGCGCATCACGGTCTCGGGGATGTGCATCTCCACGGGGTCTGGCAGGCCGAAGGGGATGACGCGCACCACGGCGCCGTAGGAGCCGCGCTGGCGGAAGACGTTGGCCCTGAAGCGTCCCACGCCGGGCAGGGCGAAGCTGAAGTCCTCGTCGTGGTTGCTGTTCGCGGCGAAGGCCGACATGTCGCGGCCGGCAATCTCGTAGATGGCGCGCACGGCCTGCTCGGTTTGCGCGGGCATGAGGGGGCCGTCGCCGCCGCGCACCTCCATGCCGCTTGCCCTATACGAAAGCGGCAGCCCGGCGATGAAGAAGATGTCGGAGGCCTTGACCTCGATCATCTTGCTCAGTAGTTCCTTGAGTTCCATTGATTCTCCTCGTCGTATCACTCGTTGCTGCTGCTTTAACGTGCGGTGTCCGCGCTGCTTGCCTGCCCGTTCGAGCCCGACCAGAGAGCGTCTGCCGAGTCGGTCTTCACGGTGGCGGTCTGCCAGGCGTCGATGCTGTACGCCAGGTCGTCGCCGATGCTGAGGACCACCTGCAGCGTGCGTCCGTCGGTGTGGGAAAACACCAGCTCAAAGGTGTTGTCACTGGCTTGCGTGGTGCTGGAGAGGGTAATCCCGTCCGTGGTGTTGCCTGCCGCCGAGAGCGTGCCGTCCGCGTCGGCCAGCACGCGCGCGACAGCCTGCGAGGCGGACTCGCCCGCCGACGTGCCCTGGGCGAGATAGCTGTCAACCGCCGACAAGCACCGCTGGGCGGCGCTGTCGAGGGCGTACTGGGCGCGCGTGCTCGTGGCCTGGCGCTGTGCCGTGGCGTTCGTCGCGTTGGCCGTGACGATGCACAGGACGCTCAGAACGGCGAGCAGCACCACGCTCACGAGGGTGATGAAGCTCACGATACCCATGCGGACGTTGCCGCTCGACCTCTGGGCCATTTAGTTCGCCCCCTTCACATAGCGGGTGACGTCGATCGCATAGAGCTCGTCCGCCTGGGATTGGCCGGAGTCGCCTTCCTGCGTCACGGCGATGTGGGCCGTGTAGAGCGTGCCCTCGTCGGTCTGCTCGTCGCTCACCGCGGTATGGACGGTGAGGCCGTCGTGCGTGAAGCCGTCAATGGCGTATCCCAGGCCCACGACTTGGCCCTGAGCCACGGCTGCGGGGTCGTTCGAGAATTCCTCGGCCGCGTTGCTGGCGAGCTGGACCGCTTGGGTGGTCTGCTCCGCGCTCTTCGCCGACAGGGTGGCGTTGGCAAAGAGCGAGCTGAAGACCGCCATAGCCGCGACGATCACCACGAGGAGCACGAGGGCCTCCACCATGAAGGCGGCGTTCACCCACCTCGGCGACTTCTCGGCCTTGCCCTGCTGCTGGTCGGCGGCGGGGCCGTTTGCTGCGGGAATCTCCGTCTGTGACATGCTACTCGCCCCCCTGGATGCTGCGCAGGTCAACCTCGGCGCTGCCTTGGTCGGTGGTGATGGACAGCAGCCCCTTGTCCACGCCGAAGCTGAACGTCTGCGACTCGCACAGCACCGAGGCGGTCTTGGGCGAGTAGGCGTTACCGCTCACGGCGTACTCCTGCACGGCATTGCCCTGGTAGAGGTAGGTGCGAATCTCGAAGGTGCCCGTGTCGAGCGTCTCCACCACCACAAGAGACGGCCCCTCCGGGCCCTGGCCCACGGCGATGGAGCCGCGCGTGTCGTTGGCGCGGACGTTGTTGGCGATGAGCTGCAGGCCCTCGCGCGCCTCGTTGCTGGCTTGCTGGGCCGCGGCCACGGTGCTGTACGTCCTCACGCCCATCACAAGCGCGCTGAGCAGGAGGATGAAGAGCACCGCTAGGAACACGGCCGGGAACACGCGCGCCGAGCCCGAGGGCTTCTCTTCGGTCAGCTGAACGCGGGCGACTTTGATGAGGGCGTCCATGCGCTTGGCCTCCTCGGTAGGCTTGGGCTTGTCGCGCGCGTCGGTACGTTGACCCTTACCTGCGCTCATCGGGGAACCACCACGACACTGGGCATGAGGTTGTCGGCGAAGCACTCATAGGTGATCGTGTAGTCGTTGTGGTTGATGGTGAGGCCGTAGTACTCCTCAAGGTGCTCCAGGCTGTCGGGATAGCTGCCCTCGATGGCCGCACACTGCTTGGCGGCGCTCAGTATGGACGAGCGCAGGGCGGCGGCTCCCTGGATGCGGGCGTCGGCGCGTGCCGCCCCCGTCGCGAAGAAGGCTATGACCAGCAGGGCGGCCACGACGGCTGCCACCATGGCAACCCGGCGGCGCTTGCGCGATTGCTCGCGGTATGTGGTCTCATGAAACATCGTGTGTGCTCCTTCCTGCGTTAGCCGATGGAGCTCATGATGCCCACGAGCGGCATCATGACAGCAATGAGCGTGGCGCTCACCGCGATGGTGAGGAACAGCGCGAGCACGGGCTCGACCGTGTCCACAATGGAATCGATCTGCACTGTGGCGTCCTCGAAGAAGACGTCGGAGAGGCTGTCGAGCACCTCGTCGGTGGAGCCGGAACGCGTGCCGATCAGAAGCATGCGGCTGTACACGGGCTCAAACACCTGGTTCTCGGAGATCGCCTGGGTCATGCTGCGGGGGTTCTCGGGGTCGTTCATGGCGGCGCGCACGGCGTCGAGCTTGC
>CAVJGP010000207.1:0-3129 GCA_963648855.1 Alistipes onderdonkii
CCCGACAGGCGAAACTCGCAGTCGTAGTCGTCCTCCACGATGTAGCGGCCCGGCCGCTCGCTGGCCCAGCCGAGCAGCTCATAGCGCCGCGAGATGGGCGTGACCAGGCCCGTCGGGAACTGGTGCGACGGCATGACGTGCGCCACCGAGGCGCCGCTTTGCCGCAGGGCCTCCACGCTGAGGCCCGACGCGTCAAGCGGGATGTGCGAGAGCGCCACATCGTTGGCGCGGTAGATGCTCGTGAGTCGCGGGTAGCCGGGCGTCTCCACGGCGTAGCCCAGATTACGGCCCAGAAGTTGCACGATGAGGTTGTAGAGCACCTGCGAGCCGGCGGCCACCACGATCTGGTCGGGATGCACGCGCATGCCACGGAAGGTGCGCAGGTAGTCGGCCAGTTGCTCGCGCAGGACGGCGCTGCCCTGGGAAGACGTGTCGCCCAGCAAGGCCCCCTCGGGCTCACGGCTCAGCACCTCGCGCACCGAGCGCGACCACGCCGCAAAGGGAAAGCGCGAGGGCGGCAGCGAACCAGCGGCGAAGCTCGCGATGAGCGGGGCGGCGGGCTGCGAAGCGGCGGACGCGCCAATGTTCATGGCTGTTTGCGAGCCGGACGCGGCAGCCGAGCGGCACTCGACCTGCGGGCCGCTCGAGGTACCGCCGCAGGCGGCGGGCTGCGGGCCGCCCGACGCGTCACCGGGCGCAGCAGCCTGCGGGCCAGACAAAGCGCCGACGGGTGCAGCAAACCGCGAGCTCGACAGGGCAGCTGCCTGGCACGCTACCTGCAGGTCGCTCGAGACTCCACAGGGCGCCGCAAACTGCGGGCCAGCCGAGATGCCACCAGGCACAGCGGACTGCGAGCTAGGCAAGGCACTCGTCTGACGCGCGGCTAGCGGGCCACCTGAGGCGTCGCCGGGTGCGGCGGACTGCGCACCAGACAAGGTAGCCGAAGAATACTCGGCCTGCGCGCTGGACAAGGCAGCGGTCTGAAACACGACCTGCGGGCTACCCGACGCGCCACCGGACGCGGCAAACTTCAAGCCAGCCGAAGTGCCACCGGGAGCGGCGGGCCGCGAGCCTGCAAAACCCACGCCCCCGAACGTGCCCTGAGGACGACCGGAACCGGCTTGCCTCCACCCTGTTTGCGCCCCGACGCCGCGCTCCCCCATTCCGCCTGCGTCTATCGCACTCGCGAAGTACCCGCGTCGCTCCTCGGAGTAGGCGTAGCCCTCGGCCAGGAGCTGGGCGTATGCGCCCTCCACAGTGATGAGGCTGACGCCGAGGTGCTTGGCAAGGGAGCGCTTGGAAGGCAAGCGTCGGCCGGCGGGAATGACGCCCGTCTCTATATCTGCGCGTATGCAGAGGTATAGATATTCATACAGGCTCTCATCGCCGCGCTGCGAAAGGTCGTAGGTGAGCATCGCCCGCGCCGCCCCGGGGCCTTATCGACCAGCCGTGGCCACCAGGTCGCGCACGACCTCGGAAGCGATGATGAGCCCCGCCACGCTCGGCACGAACGACACCGAGCCCGGCACCGCGCGACGGTCCAGGCACGTGCGCGACGAGCCCGGCGGGCAGACGCAGCCCTTCTTGCAGGCGGCGGCGCCGTCGGGCACCTCGATGGAGGGCTCGCGGGAGTACACACACTTAAGCTTGGGGATGTTGCGGCGGCGCAGCTCGCGGCGTATGACGCGGGCCAGGCGGCACACGGAGGTGTCGTAGATGTCGGCCACCTCGAGCTTGGTGGGGTCGAGCTTGTTGCCCGCGCCCATGCAGGAGATGACGGGCGTGCCCGCTTCGTTGGCCGCCACGATGATGTCGAGCTTGGCCGTGACGGTGTCCACAGCGTCCACCACGTAGTCGTAGGCGGCGAAGTCAAACTGGTCGCGGGTCTGCGGCAGGTAGAAGCAGCAATGCTTAGCGACCTTGCAGCCGGGGTTGATGGAGGCGATGCGCTCGGCCATCACGTCCACCTTGTACATGCCCACGGTGTCCCACGTGGCGATGACCTGGCGGTTTATGTTGGTGATGCACACCTTGTCGTCATCGACGATGTCGATGGCGCCCACGCCGCAGCGGGCGAGCGCCTCGATGGCGTAGCCGCCCACGCCGCCCACGCCGAACACGCACACGCGGCGGGCCCGCAAGGCCTCGACGCCGTCGTCACCCAGAAGGAGCCTCGTGCGTGAGAATTGATCGAGCGACATGCAGGGCCCTCCTCAAGAGCGCAGGTGAACGCGGAAGCCGAATAAGCCGCGCCATGATAGCGCAGGCAGCACGCCCAGTCGCAACCCGCCCGCAATCGCGCACAGAATGCATCCTTTGGGATGGAGAAGACCGAAGCGCGGGGCCGGGGTGTCCCTAGCCGACCTATAGTCCTCCTGGGACAGAGGCGCCCGACATCAAGGGGCCCATGAGCTGCAGCCCATTGCAAGTTTGAGATGCAATTAACCCCACCGAGCCGGACCTCAGGCGCGGCGGCTGTACCACGCAGTCCGGCGGTCGGGTGCCCGCGCACGGCCTTGATCCCCTACCCCGAAAATCCAAGGATACTTTGGCACGATCATCGCCGCTCGGGACGAAATCCCCGGAAGTCGCCGCGAAATCGGGGTTCTCCTACCATGACCCGGGCGCAGGCGAAACGGTTCGGCGTCAAGAAGGCAAAGACGCGAAATTCGTCACCAGTTCTACCAGGTATTTTATTGAATGCTCGATAACGCACGCCACAACTTTGCCCCGCATGGGCGAGTAGGCCCGCAAACGATGGTAGGAGAACCCCGATTCCGCGGCGGTTTCTCCCGTTTCGTGCGACAGCTCGCGCAAGGCCGCAAGTTAGGCGTATGGTCATGGACTCGTCCTCCCACGCCCCCAACCGAAGGGACGCGAGGGACGTCGCCGGGCCCCATTGGAAGACATGCCCGCCCGTTTCAGACCCGACGCAAGAGGTTGGCGAGGCCGACGGTGCACCCCATGCAGCACGTGCGACCGCCCATGCCCTTTCCAGCACGAAAGCCGCGCAAGGCCTCGTCGCACGCCCGACAAGAAAGCACGCCCGCCCACGGCTCTTCCAGCACGAGAGTCGCACGAGGGCCGGCGCGGCTTCTCAGGCGCAGTTTTTTAGAGTGGGAAGGCCCC
>CAVJGP010000208.1:0-3123 GCA_963648855.1 Alistipes onderdonkii
GCATGTGCACGGCCTCCAAGACGCGCAGCACGCCCAGCGCGTCGCAGTCGCCGGTGTACTCGGCCGCGTCGAAGGAGACGCCCACGTGCGACTGCGCCGCCAGGTTGTAGATCTCGTCGGGGCGCACCTCGCCCACGATGCGGATGATCGAGCTGGAGTCGGTCAGGTCGCCGTCGTGCAGTTTAACCGTGCCCGCGGCGATCAGGTGGTCGATGCGGTTGGTGGTGTGGACGGACGAGCGACGCACGATGCCGTGGACCTCGTAGCCCTTCTCAAGCAGAAGCTCCGCCAGGTAGCTTCCGTCCTGCCCGGTGATGCCGGTGATGAGTGCCTTCTTCATTTCGCTGCCTTTCTAAAGGGTAACTAGTTCCAGAAATCGCCGAAGCGCTCGATGTCCTCTTCGACGAGGATTTCGCCCTGCTGCACCTCGATGATGTGCAGGTCTGCGCCGATGGCGCGGCCAGCGTGCATCTGGCACTTGCCGATGTTGATGACCGAGCCCGCGCGCACCTGCTGCACCAAGCCGTCCAGAACAACCTCGCCGGTGCCGGACACGACGGTCCACACCTCGCTGCGGTGCTGGTGGCGTTGATAGGAGAGCTGCTTGCCGTCGCGCACAATCAGCTCCTTAGTCAGCGCCTTCGCCCCGTCGGGGAACACGCTGGAGTCGATCACGCGGTACTCGCCCCAGCGGCGCTGCTCGTACATCGGGCGGCTCTCAGCCGCCTCGGCCACCTGCTTCTTGATGTTGGCGGACGCCTCCTTGCCGGTCACCAGGATGCCGTCGGGAGTGGCCACGACCACAGCGTCCGTAAGCCCGGCAACCACCATGGGGAAGCCAGTCTCGTTGATCACGTGCACGTTCTCGCAGGTCTTGGCGTCCACGACCACGCGCCCCGCGGTCTCTTCGGCCATCTCGTCGGTGAGGGTATTCCAGGTGCCCAGGTCCTTCCACTCGCCCGAGTAGGGGACGCAGGCGATGGATTTGGCCTTCTCCACCACCTCGTAGTCGAAGGAGTTCTTGGGCAGCTCGGCGTAGCGGGAGCGGAACTCGTCGAAGTTTGTGAGCGGCAGGTACTTCCCCGCCAGCTCGGTCAGGTAGCCCAGCTTGAACGCGAACACGCCGCAGTTCCACAGGGCGCCCCGCCCGATGAGCTCGCGAGCCGTAGCCTTGTCGGGCTTCTCGGTGAATCGCGCTACGCGGCGCAGGTCGCCCTCGGGCATCTCCGGCACGATGTAGCCGTACTTCTCGGAGGGGTAGGTGGGGGTAACGCCCAGCAGCACCAGCTCGGCGAAGCCGCTCTGCACGGCAGCGTCCAGCTTCACGATGCCGTCGTAGTAGGCCTGGTCGGCGTAGGTGTCTATCGGCATCACGATCACGGTGTCGTTCTCGTCGGCCTTCTGCTCCAGCGCCAGGTTCGCGCAGGCCAGCATGATGGCGGGCGCCGTGTCGCGGCGCTCGGGCTCCAGCACCAGGGCGTAGTCGCCCTCAACCTGGCGGGAGATGCTGTTCTCCTGGCTCGCGCAGGTGGCGATGGTCACGTCCACGTCGGCGTCGACCTTGCGGATCTGCCCGAACACGCGCTGCACCATGGACACGTGGTTGCCCTGCTCGTCGCGCAGCACCTTCAGGAACTGCTTGGAGCGGGAGGAGTTGGAAAGCGGCCACAGGCGCGTGCCGGAGCCGCCGGAGAGGAGGATCAGGTGGATCATGCTATCTCTTCCCTTCCAGGGTCTCTTGGGCGGCTTTGCTGAGTGCTTCCAGCTTTTCAGCGGCCTCGCCCGCATCCGCGCCCTTCGCGAACACGTAGGCCTTCGCCTTGGGCTCGGTGCCGCTGGGGCGGAACAGCGCGCGGCTGCCGTCGGCAAGCCGCAGCTCCACCACGTCGGCGGCGGGCAGGCTCTGGGTGTCGGACGGGTTCACGCAGGGCATGGGCGCGCCCGCGATATAGTCGATGGTCTCGGCGACAGGCAGCCCGGCAAGCTCAGCCAGGGGCTTCTCGCGGAGCCCGCGCATCATCGCCGCCATGTCGGCGGCGCCCTGCGGGCCCTCGTAAGCCTGGGAAAGCAGCGCGCTGCCCCAGAAGCCGTGCTCGGCGTAGAGCGCCTGCATGGCCTCGTAGAGGTCCAGGCCCTTCGCCTTCCAGTGGGCGGCCAGCTCGCAGATCAACATGGAAGACACCACGGCGTCCTTGTCGCGCACGCTCGTGCCCGCCAGGTAGCCGTAAGATTCCTCGAATCCCATCAGGAAGTCGCTCTCGCGCCCCTGGGCCTCAAGCACGCCCACCTGCTCGCCGATGAACTTGAATCCGGTGAGGGTGCGCCTCAGCTCGAAGCCCCGGGCACGCGCCAGGTCGTCGGCCATGGGGGCCGAGACGATGGTCGTGCAGGCAACCTTACGGGAAAGGTCCTCGCCCGCGTCGTCAGCCTTCTCGGCAAGGAAGTCCAGCAGAAGCAGGCCCACCTCGTTGCCGGTGAGCAGCTTGTACTCGCCTGCGTGCGGCACGGCTATGCCCACGCGGTCGGTGTCCGGGTCGGTCGCCAGAAGCAGGTCAGGCTTGGCCTCGTCGCAGTACTTCAGACCCAGCTCCAGCGCCTCGCGGATCTCGGGGTTAGGGTAAGGGCACGTCGGGAAGTCCCCGTCCGGCACGCACTGCTCCTCGACCTTTGTCACCTCGGCCACATGGATGGCGTCCAGCACGCGGCCCACGCACTCCAGCCCCACGCCGTGCAGCGGCGTGTACACGATGCGCAGGTCACTGCAGTCCTCGCCCGTAGAGCACTTCAGCGTCTCCTCGATGTAGCGGTCAAGGACGCGCTCGGGCGTCCACCGCACCATCCCCTGCGCCAAAGCCTCGTCGAACGGCATCGCTTTGACGCCGGTAAAGCAGTCCACCGGGTCGATGGCGACCTGGATGGCGTTGGCGGCGTCCACCGTTATCTGGCAGCCGTCAGCGCCATACACCTTGTAACCGTTGTAGGCGGCCGGGTTGTGCGAGGCAGTGATGTTCACGCCCGCCGAGCACCCAAGCTCGCGCACGGCGAAGCTCAGCGCAGGCGTCGGCTCCACGCGCTCGTAAAGGAACGACTTGATGCCGTTGCCCGCCAGCACCTCGGCCGCGC
>CAVJGP010000209.1:0-3046 GCA_963648855.1 Alistipes onderdonkii
GTCGCATGAGCCTCACGGCCTGCGCGATGACCTCGTGCCAGGCCGACACCACAAACCGCCGGTCATCCGCCTCCTGCGCTGCGGCCGCGCCGGGGCCGATCGCACGCGCCATCTCCTGCCAGTCAGGCTCGCAGGCTGAGCAACGCGCGTCCTCAGCCGCCTGTCGCAGGGCACTCAGGCGCGCATGGCGCTGCAGCAGCTCGGCAAAGTCCCGCTCGGTCACCTCGATTGCCTGCTCGAACACCTCGGCGGCGTCGCACGGCCCCTCTAAGAACGCCCGCACCTCGCCCAGGGAAAGCCCGGCATATTTGAGGCACAGCACGCAATAGAGTTTGTCGAGGTCGCCCGCAGTGTACAGGCGCTCGTTGTGGGAACCCTTCGCGCTGGGCGAAAGCACGCCCTGCTGGTCGTAATACTGCACGGTGCGCGCGGTGACGCCCGCGCGGCGCGCAACCTCCCCCACCGACATGTACGCTTCCGTCGGCGCCGACGCCTCGCTCATTACACGCTCCCTCTCCCGTCCTCTTTCTCCCAGACAGAAGAATGCCCCATGACGCTACGTCGCCGTCAATGGGGCAGGTGGGATGTTGTGAATTCGCAATGAGAGCGGGATAAGGGCACCCCGAAAGGCCCTCGCGCCATTCCCTCGCGCGCGCCCTCTCGCGTCCCTCCGCCAGCCTCCCCCGCACGCTACCCCAGCAGGCGCTGGAGGGTCTCGTGGATCCGGTCGAGCTCGATGGGCTTGGCCAGGTGCTCGTCCATGCCGGCGTCGCGGCTGCGCTGGATGTCGTCCATGAAGGCGTTGGCGGTCATCGCCACGATAGGCACGCGGCGGGCATCGGCACGGTCGAGCGCGCGGATGGCGCGGGCGGCGGTGAGGCCGTCCATCACGGGCATCATCACGTCCATGAACACGATGTCGTATCCGCCCAGCTCAGAGGCCTCGAACTTCTCGACACCCACCTTGCCGTTCTCGGCCCAATCGACCTCCAGGCCCTCCTCCTCCAGGATGAAGCAGGCAATCTCGCGGTTGAGCTCGTTGTCCTCCACGAGCAGCGCCCGCTTGCCGGTGAGGTCGACCTCGGGCAGCTCGGAGGCCTTCTCCTCGGCAGGCGCCGAGGTGTCGAGCTCGAAGGGCAGGCGCACGTGGAAGGACGTGCCGCGCCCCAGCACGCTCGTGCATTCGATGGAGCCGCCCATCTGCTCCACTATCTCGTGCACGATGGACAGGCCCAGCCCCGAGCCGGGCACGCCCACGCTCTCGTCGCGCTCCTCGCGCGAGAACGGCTCGAACATGCGCCGCTGGAACTCCTCGCTCATGCCGATACCCGTATCGGAGCACGTGAACTCGATGACGGCCACCTTGCCGTCGCAGGAGACCTCCTCGCACTCCACCGTGATGCTGCCGCCGGCCGGGGTGTACTTCACCGAGTTGCCGGAGAGGTTGGTGAGAATCTGCTGCAGGTGCTTGGGGCTGCCGACGAGGCGCGTGTGCGCAAGCGTGTCGGCGCTGCCGTGGATGTTGAACGCCAGGCTGTGCTCGCTGGCCAACGTGGCGGCCACGCCGGCGATGGAGGTGAGCGTCTGCGCCAGGTCGAAGGGCACGTGCTCCAGCTCGTTCGTGCCGCTCTCGAGCTTGCTCATGTCAAGGATGTTGTTCGAGAGGCTGAGCAGGTAGTCCGAGGCCCCGTGAATCTTGCGCCGGCAGTCGGCCTGGACCTCGGGGTCGTCGGGGTGCTGGTCGGCGATGTAGAGCTCACCGCGGATGCCGTTGATAGGCGTGCGCACGTCGTGGCTCATGCGGCGCAAGAAGCTCGTCTTGGCGGCGTTGGCGCGCTGCGCCTCGAGCGCGGCGTCCTCGAGCTGCTGCTGGTAGGCGAACTGCTTGCGCATGTCGTCGTCCACGTCGTCGGCGATGAAGGTGACGGCGACGACTTTGCCCTTGTAGCGCGCCGACTCCACGGCCGTGATGCGCAGCCAGTGGCCCTCGCAGTCGCGGCAGACATAGACCACGCTGCCGCCGGCCGCCTCGAGCCTTCCGGCCATGGTGTCGGGGTCGATGAACTCCATGAAGCCGTCGCGGTGGCCGTCTTCGATAAACTCGCCGACCTTGCGGGCGGCCTCCTTCGGGCCCTTCCCCTCGACCACCTCGACGGGGATGTAGCTGGGCACCTTGAGCAGCATGAACGCGCCCGTGACGAGGTCTTGCTGCGACACCCACACCGAGGCCTTCGTGGCGGCCTGGTACATGTCGAGCAAAACGAGTCGCCCTTCGGACACGGACGACTTGTGGATGCCGATGCCCACGCCGATGATGGCGGAGAGCGTCGCATTGGCGATGTCGGCCGTGACGACCTGCGGCGAGACGAGCGCGAGCTCAAGCACGATGAAGAGGGCGAGCGTCGCGGCCGTGGCACAGATCTTGTCGGCGGGGTGCGAGTCGAAGAGCGCGGGGATGACGACGAAGGCCACGCAGCTCATGACGCACTGCTTCTCGGGCTGGATGCCAGCATCGAAGAAGAACACGATGAGGTACCAGCATACGGCATAGACAGCGGTGCCCGCGATGCCCGCCGCCACGACGCGGTCGTCGGGCCAGGCGCGGTGCGCGATGGCGAGCGTTGCGGCCATGGCGGCCAGGCCAAAGATGAAAGGCGCGAGGATGGAGGTGAGGACGTCGGGCATGAGGCAGCACTGCACGAGCATGGCGATCAGGATGACGAGGCTCGCCGCGCTGGCCACCCTGAGCGTGGCGAGGTTCGCGCGGGCGATGTCGCCGGCGTAGCGCAGGACGGTGGAGTACACGCCCACCTGCCGCCGCTCGAACGCAGCCGTCTGACCCTGCGGTGTCACAGGCTTGGACGCCTTCCCCTCAGCCGATCCGCTCATCTCGCGCTGGCCTCCCGTGGTTGTGCGCATGGCATGCCGCCACGCCATACGCAGCGGCACTCGTACAGGCCATTGTAGCGCTAACAAGCCGCGCCGCTCGACCGGTCGTATACAATCCCTTGAGCGCAGTTTTCGCCACAAGGAGTCTGGCCGCATG
>CAVJGP010000210.1:0-2891 GCA_963648855.1 Alistipes onderdonkii
TTCGCCGCCGTGCCCTGGGGGCAGCGGCGCGGGGGTGAACTATACGCCCCCCGAGCGCGCGGGGCAAGCGACGAGAACCGCGCACACAAAGGGGACACAAACGGGGTAAAAGAGAATGTTAGGCACAGCGCCGCTCCTTGCCCACCGTTTGCCCGTGCGCCGTTTTGCCGGGGTGTCGCCGCGGAACCGGGGTTCTCCTACCATCAAAAATCGGGAGCCCCGCTCTTGTCGGGCGAAATCCGGCCCGTCAGCCACACCGGAGCGGCAAAACGCCTTGCAAAACGCTCGCGAATTGGCTATCCAGACCGCCCGGCCCCGGCAGAGCCCCGCCTTCGCGAAAACCGATGGTAGGAGAACCCCGATTCCGCGGCAGTATCTCCCCGCATCGGCCCGAGCCCGCTTGCCTTGGCCCGTCTTGCCCGCCGCATCGCCCCACGCCCGCCCCCGGGGACTCGCCGGCGCATGCGCGAGGGCCCCTCGACGCCTATGCGAGGGGCCCGTGGTTTTATCCCCCCGGCCCTTGCAGGACTTTAGGAACGCGTTACGGTTCGGGGTAGGCTCTGGGGGCTGCTCGTTCTAAATTCTCGATGGCAGACCGTATATCTGGCGCCCTTTGGGTGTCACGGCCGGTCGTGCTCCCCCCGCGGCCCTTGTGCCCCTTTGCCATTCGGGCTTCTCCGGGCAAGCGGAAGCGCAAGAGCAACGGCCGGTCGACCTTTTGTATGTAGCGACAGACCCCGCAGCATGCCGCACTGACTCTGCATGTTGAATTCCACCTGCGTAGGGTACACTTGCGCGAGCAACGAGCCCATCCATCACGTACGCATCTATATGCAAGTAGGGAGCCTTGGCGATGGACGCCATGAAAACCGAGGTCATCAACGAGATTCGTGAGCTGAACGCCCTGCTCATCCAGGCAAAGCTCCATGTGGGGAGGGCTAAGCTTGCCCAACACCTGCACGGGGGCGACGATTTGGCCAGCGACCTGCCGTCGTTTCACGGGCAGGGACGGCTGCTGAGCATTCTGGGCCTTCACCCCGACCGCAGCGAGGCGAGCCCGCGCGACCTGAGCTTCATGCTCGGCATGAGCAAGCAGATGGTCATCGACCTGCTTGCCAAGCTGGAGCAGAAGGGCCTGATCGTGCGCAAGCAGCCCGAGGGGGAAACGGGGTCGCAGGTCATCACCCTCACCGAGAAGGGGCGCGAGGCCGCCGACCACGTGCGCAACCCCGAGGTGGGCGGCACCGAGCTGCTCGACTGCCTGTCGCGCGAGGAGCTGGAGCAGTTTAACGAGTACCTGACCCGCATCATCGCCAACGCCGAGTCCAAGTGCGCCAACGACGAGTTTGCCGAGCGGCGCAAATGCATGCAGGAGTTCTTCTCGCTTGTGCACCACTCGGTGCCCGACGAGGAGAATTTGGCCGAGGGCGCGGCGCCGGCTGTAACGCGAGCAAATGGTGAGGGGGCAAGTCGATGACGAGGGATGACGAGAAGAGGATGCCCCCTAGGGGCGCGAACCTGAATGGCGTGCGAGCAGGCCTGACCAGCCTTTTTAGCCCGAGCTCGTCGCGCGCGCCTGAGCAGCATTCCACCTCGCTCACCGTGGAGCGCACCGAGCGCGGGGCGCGCATCGAGGGACGCCTGACCTCCCCCATCGCCCGCGTACCAGAAGAGGTGCTGGCCTGCCCGGGCATCACGGTGAAGGGGCGCAACATCAAGTCGCTCGCCTACACCACCGACGTGGCCGTGATTCGCAACTGCAACGCCGACGCCGTGCTGGCCGTGTATCCCTTCACCGGCGAGCCCATCATCACACAGGCCCTGATGACGGTGGCCCAGCAGCCGCTCTTCGTGGGCGTGGGCGGCGGCACCACGACGGGGTCGCGCGTGGTGGAGCTCGCCATGATGGCCGAGATGCAGGGCGCGGCGGGCGTCGTGCTCAACGCGCCGGCCAGCGCCGAGACCGTGGAGAGCGCGATGGCGGTCATCGACATCCCCGTGGTGGCGACCGTGGTGGCCGACGACGAGGAAGTGGACGACAAGATCCTCGCGGGCGCGGCTGTGATCAACGTGGCCGCCGGCGCACGAACGGCCGAGGTAGTGGCCGGAATTCGAGCGCGCCACCCCGAGATGCCGCTCATCGCGTCGGGCGGCAAGACCGGCGAGAGCATCCTGGCCACCGTGGCCGCCGGCGCCGACGCCATCACCTGGACGCCGCCGAGCGCCCAGGAGCTCCAGCACGCGATGATGGCGCTCTATCGGAAGGAATAGCGCCCCGCAGGCGGGGCGGACGCGAAAGAGCACGCCCGGCCGCTCGCGCTCCCTGTGGGGATGGGGGCCGGGCGTGCGGATTTCTCTAGCGATTAACAAGAAGGCCCAGTGCCCGCGTTTCATATGGAGACGGGTGCCGGGCCTTCTGGCAACGTGCATGCTTGTGAACCTGGCACCCGCGTTCCGCGTGGGAGCGGGCGACGGACCCGCGGATGTCTCAAGCAAGCAATCAAGAAGAAGGCCCGGCCGCTCACTGTGAACGGCCGGGCCTTTGCGTTGTGCGACTCGCACGTGCGGTCAAACGGCAGCGACTTCTTGACTTTTGTGCCATCGTGAACGTGCGCCCGGCTTGATGCCTTAAGCGCTCTTGGTTCCCTTGGCATCGGCGACACCCTCAGACTCGCTGGCCTTCTCGCCCTCGTCTGCGTCCTTCTCGTCCGTGATGTCGGTGATGGTGAAGAGAGGGGCGCTGAGGCGGGCGTCTTCGGATGGGGCGTGGTACTCCTCGGAGAAGGAGTAGAAGGGCGCGATGCGGTACGACAGGTCGGGCTCGGCGCTGCGCAGCTCGTAGAGCGCGTCGTAGCGTGCGCCCATGACGTCGGCGAAATCGTCGACCGTGC
>CAVJGP010000211.1:0-2856 GCA_963648855.1 Alistipes onderdonkii
TACCCCTCCGCGAGGTTTTCCGGCGCCGAAAAACAGGCAAGGAAAGGGTCGATGGGGGAGACCGCCCATCGACCCTTTCTCAAGTCTCGATTCCGTCTGACCGCTCGCGTCAAGGCTACGAAAATCGTTCCGATTTTCTCGGCCCTTCGGGCAACCTTGACCCGGCTACTCTTTCGCACCAGCCCCGAGCTTCCGCCAGCAGGAGAGCAGCCGCGCCCTCCGGCAACTCCACCAGCGGCGTGCGCAAGTACTCGCGCACCTTTGGCCGCGAGCCGCGCCCAAGCATGTTGATGAGCGATTCCACTTCCTCGCCGCGCTCAGCCTTCTCGGCGAGCATGATGCCGACCACGCGCACCCAGTCGCGGGCCTTGTCCTCACTGTGCCACCCGTGGACTTGCGGCCAGTGCTGCTCTAACTGCTCGGGAGTCCACTCGCCGTCGCACGTTATCTCGATGCGCGTCATATCCACGCCGTCGGCCAAGTGCAGCTCAGCAGCCTTGTCGTAGACCTTCACGTATCCGGGCGTGTTCTTGACACCAAGGTACTCCGTGATTCCGTTGCTGATAACCGACTTGTACATGCGCCTGTCCTTGGTCAGGCGGCAGTCGTAGCGGCTCACAGGCAGGTCGAAGGCGAGGTCGAAGCGCTTGAGCCGAGCGCTCGACACGCAGGTCGAAAGCGTCTTGAGCAGCTTCGTGAACCGAACGTCACCTGCAACCTTGTTCGGGTTGAACTCGATGAAGCCCTTGTGCATGTTGACCTTGCAGCTCGGTTCCATGAACCCGATGCCGAGCGCGACCGAGCTGTTGCCGAGCGAGAAGCTCCAAAGCTCGTACCACCCGCCCGGCCTGATTTTGCTCGTCCATGCGCTCATCTCGTCGCAGTCCGTGAGCTGCGCACCCTTGCGGCTCAACCACTCGCCGCGGTCCCCCTGAAAGCTGAGCGAGAGACGCACCATATCGACCG
The DNA here is from genome assembly GCA_963648855.1 of Alistipes onderdonkii. Lineage (GTDB taxonomy): Bacteria > Actinomycetota > Coriobacteriia > Coriobacteriales > UMGS124 > UMGS124. The sequence continues at coordinate 967 of CAVJGP010000211.1, forward strand.
AGAGCGTTTTATTTGCAACCCGGTAGGGATTGAAGTAGGACGGCGAAGTGTCATTAAGTGCATGAAATCCGGCTATTAGACAAGGGCCGGATTTCAGAGAGCCGCGCCCCGGCTCCTCGGCGGCAGCATCAATTAATTCATTTTCGTCCATGGCCATGAAAAAACCTCGCCTTTTCCGTCGGTGGAATCGTGCGAGGTCTCAGCAGGCTGTATGATGAACTCGCAGCGAATCCGTATCATTCGTTGCCAATCGTTGGGGTGCTGGTAACACCGCCAACGGCTCAATTGTAACGCCCGCCCGTCGGTTTGCGCCGCCGGCGGGCGTTGTTTGTTGCCTACCGCTCATCGCCCCCCTGCTCGCCGCCGACAGCGCGGCCCGGAAGCCACTCGACGGACTCCACGGCGCCCAGGGCGCCCCTGGCTCCCCGCATGTCCGACGATTCCACCGCGAGGTCGTAGCAGCCCGCCTGAGGGGCTGAGCGCCCCGCTGCCGCCGCCTGAACCGCTATAGGCGGGTTCGGGCACGGGCCGAACTCGAAACGGCGCAGAAGCCCGCTCAGGGCATCGAATCCTCGATCGAGCGCGCTTCGCAGTTCACCGACTTTACGAGCCAGGCGGTCGAGGATTTCAGCGCGTCGAGCGCCGCGCGCTCCCTCGAACGAGCGAACATCGGCAGCGATGGACTCCAGGCGCTCAACTCGCTCGCCAACTCCCTCTCGCGCCTGCCGAAGGCACTCCAATCGGTCGCTCTCGCGCTCGACCTCGCGGCTCACGTCGTCGAGGTAGTTGTCCAGCTCGGCCAAGTCCCCCTCCTTGTCGGCGATAGCCGCCACGAGCTCGGCCTTGCGCAGCTCGGCGGCGCTCAGCATCTCGTCGGCCCTCGCCTGAGCGTCCGCGACTATCCGGGCGGCTTCTGCACGCGCCGGGCCTTCTATGCCCTCTCGCGCCCTGTCGATGTCCTTCTGGTCGACGTTGGAGAGCGCCTTCTCGGTCTGCTGCTCCTCGGTGAGCATGATGCCGACCTCGAAGCCGAAATGCCGCTCCATGGCCTTCTCAAGCTGCGGGTGGAACTGCTTCATGGCCCTGCGGTCGAACACCTTCGACTGGCCGAAGCTCGTGCGGAAAATTGGCTTGCCGTCCTCGCCGACCTTCTGGACCCTGGCATAGCGCACGGTCCCCTTCCTGTCGCGCTTGAGCTGCCCCTTGGAATCCCGCAGCGGGCGGCTCTTGTCGTTGGTCATCACGGCCGTCCTGACCCTGGGGCAGAACGCGAAGTGCATGTGCGGCTGGTTCTCGTCCATGTGGACCCAAGCGCCGACCACAAGGTCCTCGGGCACGGTCTGCCGCAGGAAGTCGTAAGCGACCCGGAAGAACTCGCGCTCACGGCCCTCCAAGGCCGGGTTCTTCGGCAGCGTCACCACCCAGTCGGAGAGGACGTTCGTGGCCTTCTCGCCGCCCTTGGGCTTCACGTCCGCGCCGTCCACCATCGACCGGACGAAGGCCCCCGGGTCCTCGCGCTCGAATATTGCGTAGTTCAGTCGGGTCCGCGCCGGGTCGATTGTCTGGTTGGCGTAGGTGTACTTGGTCTGGTCACGGTCGTGGCCGTGGCGCGTGTAGTGGTTGAGCATGTTGCCCACGGCAGCTGTGCCGTAGCCTTGCAGGTTGGCCATGTGGCGGCACCACCCATCTGACTCTTAAGTCTTATGTAGCAGGCTAGGTAAGACTTCGTCCTACCGCCTGCCCGCAGTGTACCACTGCGGGAACTCCGCAATCCTCGCGCCAGCTCGTGATTGCTCCGCGACACCACACGAGTGTGGTGTCTTGGCGGTCGCGGCGGCGCGACTTGAGGGGGCTTCGCCAGCCCCCTCAAACACCCCCAAGCGGACCTGA
>CAVJGP010000212.1:0-2855 GCA_963648855.1 Alistipes onderdonkii
CCCTCTAAAAGCGGGTTCTGATGCGCAAGGCGCACAGGTGCGATGCGTACTAAATGTACGTGAGCACCTGTGGAACGCGGCGCATCAGGTTCCGCCCTTACTAAAGTGGGTTCTCGTCCGCAAGGCGTCGGGAGGCGATGCGTACTAAATGTACGTGAGCCTCCCGAGAACGCAGCGGACGAGGTTCCACAACTATTTGATGTGGGCGCGGGGGTGGGCGGAGTAGTATTCGGCGCGTATATGCTCCCTATCCACATGCGTGTACACCTGCGTGGTGGAGATGTCGGCGTGGCCCAGGATCTCCTGGAGCACGCGCAGGTCGGCGCCGCCGGCAAGCATGTGGGAGGCGAAGGCGTGGCGCAGCACGTGGGGGTGCAGGCCCGCGATGCCCACGGCCACGCCCGCACGCTCCACCACGCTGAAGACGCTCTGGCGCGAGATGCGCCCGCCCCGGGCGTTGAGGAACACCGCGCGCGTGTCGGGGGCAAGCGGGACGTTGGCGGGATGCAGCTGGCCGCGCCACACGGCAAGGTAATCTTGGAGGGTGCGCAGGGCGCTGCCCACGATGGGAACGAGGCGCTCCTTGCTCCCCTTGCCGAAGATGCGCAAAAAGCCGTCGTCGAGAAAGCACGCCGACACATCCAGGCCGCACAGCTCGCTGACGCGCAGGCCGCAGCCATAGAGCACCTCGAGCATCGTCTTGTCGCGATGCCCGGCCGGCGTGTCGGGAAAGGGTTGGTCAAGAAGCTCGAAGGCTTTCTCGATGGAGATGGTCTCGGGCAGGCGCTCGGGCTTGCGGGGCACCTTGACCTCCGAGGTGGGGAGCTTCGTCGAGGCGCCGTCGAGGTAGAGGAACTTGTGCAGGCCCTTGATGGCCGACACGGCCCGTTGGATGGATGTCGCGGCCTTGCCCTGCTCGTGCAGATGGGCCTGGTACTGCTCCACCAGGCAACGTTGCACCTGGTCGGGCTCCCAGATGCCCTGCTCGTCTTGGAGCCAGGACACCCAGGCCTTGAGGTCGCGGCGATAGGCGGCCACCGTGTTGGCGGATGATCCCTTCTCCACCACGAGGTAGTCAATGTAGTCGGCCAGGCCCACCTCGAGGGCGGACCTGGCCGACTGCGTCATGTCAGATTGGGAAGCCACCGGCTAGCGGGCGTCGGCCTGGACGCAGGAGGCCTTGATGAAGTCGCGGAACAAGGGGTGCGGCTTGGTGGGACGGCTCTGGAACTCCGGGTGGAACTGGCCGGCCACGAACCAGGGGTGCTCCTCGCGGGGAAGCTCGACCATCTCGACGAGGCGGCCGTCAGGCGAGGTGCCGCTCACGACGAGGCCGGCCTCCACAAGCGCGGGACGGAACTCGTTGTTGACCTCGAAGCGATGGCGATGGCGCTCGGAGATCTGCTCCTCGCCGTAAGCCTCGGCGCCCAGGGTGCCGGGCGTGACGACGCAGGGGTAGGCGCCCAGACGCATGGTGCCGCCCATGTCCACGATGCCGGCCTGGTCGGGCATGAGGGCGATCACGGGATGCTGCGTGGACTCGCTGAACTCGGCGGAATGCGCGTCGGCCCAGCCGAGCACGTCGCGGGCGAACTCGGTCACCGCAACCTGCATGCCCAGACAGATGCCCAGGTAGGGAATCTTGTGGGTGCGGGCGTAGCGGGCGGCGCACACCTTGCCCTCGAAGGCGCGCACGCCGAAGCCGCCGGGCACGAGGATGCCGTCGGCCTCGCCCAGGATCTCGTCGGCATTGGCGTCGTTGAGGTTCTCGCCGTCGATGAGCTCGATGTCCACGGCGCGGCCGTTGGCGACGCCGGCGTGATGCAGGGCCTCGATGACGGAGAGGTAGGCGTCGGGCAGCTGGGTGTACTTGCCCACGAGCTTGATCTTGACCTCGCCCTGCTCGGCGCGGGTGGCCTCGGCGGCCGACTTGGCGTCGAGGAAGGCGTTCCACTCGTCCATGTCGGAGGTACGGGGGTCAAGGCCCAGGCGCTCGCAGACCTTGAGGTCGAAGCCCTGCTCGGCCAGCAGGGTGGGCACGTCGTAGATAGAGGGGCAGTCGCTGTTCACGAACACGGCGTCGGGGTCCACGTCGCAGAAGGAGGCAATCTTGTGGCAGATCTTCTCGTCGACGTCGTGGTCGGCGCGCAGCACGATGATGTCGGGAGAGACGCCCAGGCCGCGCAGCTCCTTCACGGAGTGCTGGGTGGGCTTGGTCTTCACCTCGTGCGAGGCGGCGATGTAGGGCAGCAGGCTCACGTGGATGTAGCAGACGTTGTCGTTGCCCACGTCCTTGCGGAACTGGCGGATGGCCTCGATGAAGGGCTGCGACTCGATGTCGCCGATGGTGCCGCCGATCTCCGTGATGACCACGTCGGCGCCGGCCTTGTCGGCCACGCGGTGCATGCGGGCCTTGATCTCGTTGGTGACGTGGGGGATGACCTGCACGGTGCCGCCGAGGAAGTCGCCGTGGCGCTCGCGGTTGATGAGGGTCTGGTACACCGAGCCCTGCGTGACGTTGGAGTCGCGGTTGAGCGACTCGTCGATGAAGCGCTCGTAGTGGCCCAGGTCGAGGTCGCCCTCATGGCCGTCCACCGTGACGAACACCTCGCCGTGCTGGAAGGGGCTCATGGTGCCGGGGTCGACGTTGAGGTAGGGATCCATCTTCTGCATCGTGACCTTGTAGCCGCGGCTCTTGAGCAGACGGCCCAGCGAGGCGGCCGTGATGCCCTTGCCCAGGGAGGAGACGACGCCGCCGGTCACAAACACATGTTTTGTCATATGGGAATCCCGTTCCTTCCGCGATGCCTCATGGCAACTTACGTTCGAATACGGGGTTTCATATTATCACGCCC
>CAVJGP010000213.1:0-2847 GCA_963648855.1 Alistipes onderdonkii
ACCGTCGCCCTGGTCACCGGCGGGCGCGAGGCCCTGCCCCCGGGGCTCATCGAGCGCTATTCGGCGCTCTACCCCCAGGTGGCGCTCAGCATCGAGGAGATGAGCACCGACGCCGTGCTTGAGGCCGTGGAGCGCGGCAACGCCGAGGTGGGCATCGTGGGGTCGCACCCCGCGCTGCTGGGGACGCTCGACTTCATCTGCCTGCGGCGCGTGGAAGTGTGGCTCTACGTCCCGGCCGACCACCCCCTCGCCAAACTCCCCTCGCTCGAGCTGGCCGACCTCGACCGCCTGCCCATGGTGACGGCCGGTGAGCACAACCACGTCCACCGGTTCGTGATGGATCGCTGCGCCCAGGCGGGCGTGCGCCCCGACGTCCGCGCCACGGTGACCGACACGAGCCTGCTGGGACACCTGCTCTACGAGCACAACGCGTCGTGCTTCGGCTTTCCTCCCTCGGTGTCCGAGACGCCGCGCGGCTTTGTGGCGCTGAGGCTGTGTGTGCAGGGAGGCGAGTGGTTCGGCACCTACGTCGTGCGGCGCTCCCCCGGCCCGCGCGGCTCCGGCCTGCCCGACCGGCGAGCCGTGCGCACGTTCTGGTCGCTCGCCCAGCGCCTGGCGGAGTAGGGCCGCCGGGCGGGACGGAGGGCGCAGGCAAACAAGGGAATCGCCGAAACGGCCGCGAGACGCAAAAGCGCGCGGCGGGCCTGCGCCAGCACCTAAGGGGGAAGTGTGCTGCGGGCCCGCCGCGCTAAGGGGAATGCCGGACGCTCAAGAGCAAGGGGGTCTCTCAGGTCGGCCTATGTAGGGATGCGATATCGTCGTCGCGTGCGCCGGGCCGTCGCTTGAATGCGTTGCCTGCGCTCGACAGTTGGAATAATGCACCAGATGCCGAGCCTGCGCGCACCCCCAAGCGGGTGAGACACAAGATTTCGCTATCTACCAGGTAAAACACGTGTGAAGGGGCCTTCATAACTCGGCTTGCCACCCCATAAGGACGATATCGGGTGACAGCCGAGCGCGTCCAACTCATCCCAAAGGTTGACCCCCTGCCCCAACAGGGCGAATGCCCGGCAGAAGCAGGTGAGGCACCTGGGTGAGGCCTCGGTAAGCCCATGTGTGGCGTCAGCGGCGGGAGACGCCGGGCGCGAGACTCAACCGACAACGTCGGGCTGACCGCACGCGCGACGTCCTTGCAAGGCTCGCGCTTCAGGGCACAAGCCCTGCACGCGCGATACGCCCCCATGGGGCGCTATGGTGCAGCACGCGACAAAAGCAAGCCCAAGCACGCGATGCGCCCCCGCCCAAGGCGGCAGGCGGCGACGCAGGGCAAGTCCACGCGCGACGGGCCCTCCCCTACCAGCTTGCCTCAATCTCGCGGATGCGGCTGTAGAGCCACTCGTTTTGCGGCACCTCGATGCCGTGCTTGGCCGCGAGGCGCAGCACCGTGCCGGCGAACTCCTCCACCTCGGTCTTGCGATGCGCCACGCGGTCCTGCGCCATCGAGGGCATGCCCGCGGGGTCGAGCCCCTCGATGATGTGCAGCATCTGGGAGAGGTCGGCCTCGGTGAGGTCAATCCCCTCGGCGCGGGCCACGGCGAGCGTCTCGCGCATGGCGGCGACGAAGCATCGGCGCTGCTCCCCTCCCCGCTCGGTGGCACTGCCGTAGGTGCCTCCGTAGGCCATGCAGGTCTGGTTGATGCCGTCGTTCATCATGAGCTTGGCCCACATGCGGTGGCGCACGTCCTGCTCCACCACGTGGTCGATCCCCGCGCGCTCATACAGGTCGGCGATGTCGGCAACCGCCTGCGGGTCTGTGCCGGGAGCCGCGCCGAAGCGGATCTGGCCGGAGTTGACGTAGGTGAGCTTGCCGTCGAGGAACACCACGTCCATCCCCTGGCAGATGCCCAGGACGGTGTTGTGCCAACCGAACCTCTCGGCGATGCGCTCCTCGCTCGTGATGCCGTTGCACAGGCTCGCGATGCGCGTCTGGGACCCCACGACGCTGGCCATCGTGTCGAGCGCCCGGTCGAGACCGGTGGTCTTGATGGTGAGAATCACCAGGTCAGCCGGGGTGGCCTCGCTTGCGCGCACGCTGCGCAGGGAACACGGCTGGCCGTTCACGGTAATCTGGTCGTGCGCATGGCGCTCGTAGCGGTCGTCGTCCATCACGTACTCCACGGCGTCGGCCCCCAGGTTGCGCGCCATGATGGAGCCGTACATGAGCCCCACGCCACCCTTGCCGATGAACGCGACCTTCTCGATGCGCATGTGTGCCGTCCTCTCGTTGCCGATCTGGTAGATGCCGCCCGTACTTGATGGCTGCCATTGTCGGCCTTCGGCTGTATTCTGGATGCCTTTGCGGCCGACAAATCGGCGAAATCAACGCGGCGCAGGGCACTCTGCCGAGCCCTCCCCTCCCCCGGCTCATCGCGCCCACGCGCCCTATCAGACGCAGATAATCTGGACAGGCGCGGAAACATGGGGGGTCAAAGCTGCCTGCGGAAGCAGGATTAGCGAGCCACAAGCCGTTCCACCGAGGCTTTTCAGTCCGAAAATCCGACCGAAAAGCTTTGCAATCACTAGAAAACTCGCATGGCTGCTTGGATAAAAGGAACTACTTTCTTTTCGGTCGCTTTGCAGACAGAGCGATTTTGGCAAGCATCCGCGTTTTGCACTCTTTTCAAACGATGAGATTCTTACCGAAAAGATTGGAAAATGAATTTCCGGAATCCATCATCTTTGAGACTGCAAAATTGACCCATTCATTCCTTTGCATTCAAAGCAGTCATTGCAAAGCTCCCCTATCCGTTATCAAACGATGTTTTGGCGGTTGTTTAGCGGTCTTTC
>CAVJGP010000214.1:0-2840 GCA_963648855.1 Alistipes onderdonkii
GCGGAACCTCGTCCGCTGCGTTCCGCGGGGCTCGTCGCAGAACCCGCTCCGCGTCGGGAGGCTCACGCGCAGTGCGCACCTTTGGTGTACGTTTAGTACGCATCGCCTCCCGACGCCTTGCGGACAAGAACCCGCGCTTTAGAGGATCCGGTATGGGGCGGTTTGCTTGGACGAGCCGCCCCATACCTTGTAAGAAACAGTCGCCACATGGACGGCGTCGTTTGGGAGAGGAACGAGAGATGAGCGAGAACACGATGGCTGAGACGAAGGACGCCCAGGTCGCGCCCGCCTCCGTAAACGACGCCGCATGCGCTGGGCAAGCCGGCCAGGTCGCAGTCCCCGTGCCCGAGGAGGTTGCCGCCGCGCTGGAGGCCCGGGCGTCCTTCTACGAGACCTTGGCCGGCCTCTTCTGGCTGCCTCTCACAAACGAGCAGGTAGAGGCCATGGCAGACCAGGACTTCTCGGCTTATGCCGAGCTCAACGACGACTTCGCCGCTGGCGTCAACGACATCACGCGCTACCTGCGCAAGCGCAACACCGGCACGCGCGACGAGATGGCCGTCGACTTCACCGGGGCCTTCACGGGCGTCAAGGTGTACGAGGGCAAGACGGCCGTGCCGTACAAGTCGGTCTTCACGAGCGAGGAAGGCCTGTTGTACCAGGAGGGCTTCCGCGAGGTCTACCGCGCCTTCAAGGCCGAGGCCATCAAGAAGCGCGAGGGCCTGGACTACCCCGACGACCACCTGTCGTTTCTCTGCCAGTTCATGGCGATCATGAGCCGCCGGACGCTTGCGGCCCTGCAGGCGGGCGACTACGCCAAGGCGGCCCACGACGTGAAGGCCTCCGCAGACTTCCTCGATGCCAACATCCTCTCCTGGTACGACCAGTTCATGGAGCGGGCGCTGCTGCTCATCAAGACGCGCTTCTACAAGGGCGTCTTGAAGCTGGCGCGCGGCTTTTTCACGCTCGACCGCGAGACCCTGGCCGACATGGCCGATGAGGTGGTCGAGCTGGCGGCGGCTGCGCAGCGTTCCCTTGCCTGTGAACAGGCCGAAAAAGCCAGGTAACCCGCCGCTTCCCCGACTCCCGTTTTGCGTACAATCGTGCGCAGGGGAAACAAGGGGAGAGGGTTTTAAATGGGACATGGGGACAGCGCCCCACGGGAGGGGCTGCGGATAGGCGAGGAGCTGTCGGCGCGATGGCCGTCACTCCCGTTCATGGCGTTCGGCGTGTGGAGCGCCTGGTCGTCGCTTACCTACTCAGGGTCGCTGTGGCTGTCTGACAACGAGGTCAATGGGTTCTATCTCAGCCTGCTCTTTGTCATTTCCACCTTGGCCTTTGCACTGGTATTTCTTCTTGCGCCGGTCCATGCGCGTCGCCATCCCGGCAAGGGCGATATCTGCGACCGCGCGATTATGGCGTTTGGCCTGTTGGCGGGCCTGGGCGCCTTTCTTATCATCCTGGCGGGCCCCTACTGGCTCGGCTCTTCGTACAGCGCGACGCCCGTGTTCGCGGTCGGTGCGCTCATGACGGGGGCGGGCACTGCGGGCGTCGGCCTTCGCTGCGCCACGCTCTATGGCGGGCTTCCGCCTCGCCGTGCCCTCATCACGCTGTCGTTGTCGCAGCTTGTAGCCGCGTTCATCTACTTCGCGGTCTTGGCGAGCCCCTCATGGGAGCCCATCGAGCACGGCCCGTCGCTTTCTCACATCCTTGCGTTTGTGCTGCTGCCGGTCCTTGCGGCATGGCTCGCCTGCGTCAAGCCCTCAAAGGAATCCCTCTTCGACGAGTCGGTGCGGGCGTATTCGGTCGATGCGCGGATGCTCCCCGCGACCTTCTGGCGCTTTGCGGCCTTTGCGTTCGCGCTTGCCCTCATCACCACGTTCATTCGCTCCTCGATGGTAACGGTGAGCGCGCTTGCCAACACGATCGAGGGGAGCAACGCCCTGCAGCTCATGCGGGTCGCGATGGGGCTCGTGGTCGTCGTCTGGACGGTCAGCACCGATGCCCAGGGCCTCGACCTGGGGCGTGTCTGCTCGCTGGCCACGGTTCTCGCGGCCGTCGTCACCGCCTGCTCGGCCGCCTTGGGCGGCACCACCAACGGGCTGAGCCTGCTTGTGTACTTCGCCAGCAGCATCTTCGAGTTCTTCATGTGGTGCCTGCTTGCCTTCATCGTGTTCCAGAAGCACGTGTCGCCGCTCGCGGTCTTCGGCTTCGGGCGCGGGCTCTTCATGCTCGGCTGCGCCCTGGGCTGGGGCCTGGGAATCGTCGTGATGCCGCTCATCGAGGCCGCCCAGGCGCAGGGCGTCGTGTGCATGGCGCTCGCCGGGGCCATCATCATCTTGTGGCTGGCGTTGTTCTCGGAGAAGGATTACGAGCGGCTCTTCTCCACGGTGGGAGAAGACGAGCTATCGTTGGAGGACCTGTTCGGGATCGACCAGCGCGTCGAGGGCGACGCCGACCCCTCCCGGCCCAAGTCTGAGCGCAAAGGCAAGTTCGGCAAGGCGGTCGAGGCCGTCGCCGCCCGCAGTGCCCTGTCGGCACGCGAGGCCGATGTGCTGCGCTACCTGGCCATGGGCTACGGCTCTGAGCGCATCGCCCAGACCATGGGCGTCAAGGTGAACACCGTGCGGACCCACACCCACAACGTCTACGTCAAGCTCGACGTCCACTCCCGCGAGGAGCTCATGCGCCTCGTTGACGCCGAGGTGGCAGGCCTGTGAGGTGAAGGCGCCTCGCTTGGATGCGAAAGACCCCCGCGCTTTCCTGCTGAGAATGCAGGGCGGGCCCCTGTGCGGCCCCGTTTCCAGCGCGGCCGGCTGCCTGTCGACCGTAAAGGCCCC
>CAVJGP010000215.1:0-2821 GCA_963648855.1 Alistipes onderdonkii
CCGAGGCCACGTCCTTGAACGAGCTGGGCGCGGGCACAGCCGCCCACTTGGCGTAGAGCGTCAGGTTGCCCTTCACGGTGGCGCCGAAGTCGTACGCCTTCGTGAGCGCGGAGTCGCTGTACCACCCGCCGAACGTGTACCCGCTCCTCGTGGGGTTGGCCGGCTTGCTCGCCTTGGCGCCCCAGGCCACCGTCTGGCTCGCCACGGCAGATCCGCCGTTGCTGTTGAAGCTCACGGTGTACGTGATCTGCTTCCACCCAGCGTACAGGGTCAGGTTGGACTTCACGGCGGTGTTGAAGTTGTAGGTCGTTGCGAGCGTCGAGTCGCCGTACCAGCCCGTGAACGTGTAGCCTGCCCTTGTCGGGTCTCTCGGCTTGCTCGCCTTCTCGCCGGAGGTCACACTCTGGTTTGAGATGTTCGAGCCGCCGTTGCTGTTGAAGCTCACCGCGTAGGTGATCTGCTTCCAGCCGGCGTACAGCGTCAGGTTTGACTTCACGGCGGCGTTGAAGTTGTAGGCCGTGGTCAGCGCCGAGTCGGAGTACCAGTTCATGAACGTGTATCCCGCCCTCGCGGGGTCGCTCGGCCTGCTCGCCTTACCGCCCCACACCACCGTCTGGCCCGCAACGCTCGAGCCGCCGTTGCTGTTGAAGCTCACCGCGTAGGTAATCTGCTTCCACCCGGCGTACAGCGTCAGGTTGCCCTTCACGGCCGTCCCGAAGTCGTAGGCCTGCTTGAGCCCCGAGTCGCTGAACCAGCCCGTGAACGTATAGCCCGTCCTTGTCGGGTTGCTCGGCTTCGCCGCCTTCTCGCCGGAGGTCACGCTTTGCTTCGCCACGCTCGTCCCGCCGTTGCTGTTGAAGCTCACCGTGTAGACGGCCTTGCTCGTCTGGCGCGTGAGGGTCTGTTTCACGTCGTCCTCGCCCACGCTGGCCGCGAGCGTGAAGGAGCCGGCGCCCGTGGCCGCCACCGTCGCCGTTGAGGCGTCGAGTTTGGCGCCCGTGCCGGAGAGCGACCACGTGACGCATGAGTTGTCGATGGGCGTGACCACGTTAAATTTGGCGCCCCAGGGGTAGGTGAAGAGAGCGTAGCGCTGCGACGTGCCCTCCTGCAGTGCGCCGCTTGTGGAGACGATGGTCGTGCCGTCGCTTGCGACGGGGTAAATCTCGAAGCGGCTGCCGAAGGAGGTCAAGCCGTCCGTGGTGTAGTCGATTGTCAGAAGCACGTCCGACACGTCGGCCGGCTGCGAGACGGCGGTGGCCTCGTCTCCACCGAAGCACTGCGCCCAGAAGTAACAGTCGCCGACCTTCACGCAGCCGATGCCGATGGACTTGCTGCCCGAGCTCAGGATGTTGGCACGGTGACCATCGGAGTTCATCCACATGTCCACCACCGCCTCGGCCGTGGTACAGGTGAAGCCTGAGGCGATGTTCTCGCTCGACATCTTGGAACTGGCCGTGAAGCACATCTGCCCCGTGGGACGCGTGTGACTGTAGCAGATGGTGAGTTCAGCGGCGCGCCGCATGGCAACCTCAAGCAGCTCGGCATCCATGGCAAGGGGTTCGAGGTTCTCCTTGGCGCGCTCTTGGTTCACCTGGTCGAGGACCTGCCAGGCAAGGGTGTAGCTCTTGCTGCCGCGCACGGCGAACGTGTTGTATGCGTGGTAGCCGTCGGTCTGCTCGTCCATATACGAGGGGTAGCTCGGCGTGAACGTGCAGCCGTCGAAGGCCGTGTTCGACACGAACCTGAGGCTCTCGCCGAACGGGAAGCTCGTGAGGCCCGTGTTGGCAAACGCTCGCTTGTAGATGTAGCGCAGACCCGTCGCGCCCGTGACGCTTTTGAGGGAGGCATTGTCGCCAAACGCCAGGTAGTTGAGTTGTTCGACGTTCGCCGGCAGGTCGACGCTCGCCAGTCCCGTCTTCTGGAAGCAGCGGTTGCCGATGACGCGCAGCTTGGATCCCAGCGTCAGGCTCGTGAGGCTCGTGCAGTTAGAGAAGCACCCCGAGCCGGCCTTCACGCCCAGCTCCTCCAGGCCGTTGCCGACGCGCACGGTGGTCAGGCTCGTGCAGTTCGTGCAGATGGCGTCCTGCGCAAGCGTCACCGAGTCGGGGATGTCGAGGCTGGTGATGCTCGTGTAGGCGAGGCAGTTGTTCTCCATCGTGGTGAGGCCCTGCGGCAAGACGATCTGGGAGAACGTCGTGTTCTTGTACATCGCATATGAGCCGAGGATCTTCACGCCGCTCGGCACGGTGTAGGTGCCGCCGCCCAGGTTCGACGGCTGGGCGTAGAGGATGGTGCCGTCGCGGGAGAGCAGGGCGCCGTTTACGACGCAGTAGTTCTTGCAGCCCGAGGGAGCCACGAACGTGACGTTCTTGCAGCCGGCGCAGGGGTTGAAGTGCTCTGTCACCTCGACGGTCTGGGCGGGCAAGGAATACGAGTCGTCGCCCAGCCAGAGCGCGTACGTGTACACCATGGGCTCGAGATTCGTGTTCAGTGTGAGCTTCTTGAGGCCGGAGTTGCGGAAGGCCAGGTGCCCGAGGGTTTTCACGTTTTCGGGGATGGTGAACTCGGTAAGGGACGAGTAGGCAAACGCCTCCTCGTCGATGGCGGTGAGCTGGGAGTTTGCCTCGAAGGTAACGCTTGCCACCTTGGAGCTGACAAACGCCTTCGCGCCGATCTCCTTGATGGAGGCGGGGATGGTGACCGACGTCACCGTCTTGGGCAGGCCGGAGCTGCCGAACAGCACGCCGTACATCTGCTTGCCGCCGAGCGTGGCGGGCAGGGTGACGGAGGTGGCGCTGCCGTAGTAGCCGTCGATGACGTA
>CAVJGP010000216.1:0-2582 GCA_963648855.1 Alistipes onderdonkii
GGCGGCCCCAAGGAAAGGACGGGCGATGAGCGCATACATCGTGAGCTGGGGCGTCATCAACCAGGGCAACTACATGGAGACCGACTCCATCGTCCATACCGACGAGCGGCAGGCCCGCGAGGAATACTCCCTCGTAGACCTGGGCACCTGCGTGAAGGGCGCCTTCGCCAAGGCCGCCCAGGAGCACGGCTGCCCCTCGTACTGCCGCCTTGAGCGCGTCGAGATGCTCGACGAGCGCGAGCAGCCCACCAACAAGGTGTCGGCCTGGGTGTACGACGCCTCCAAGGAGCTGCTCGACGAGAAGGTGTCGGCGTAAGCGTGGAAGACAAGATTTTCGCCGAGGAGCAGGCCCACCTCACCCAGACCTACACCAAGCTGAGCGACCTCGAGAGCACGGCGCGCGCCCGCCTCGAGGCCAACCTGGCCGAGATCCGCGAGTACAAGGCCACCATGCGCGAGGAGATCGCCCCCGACTTCGAGGGCGACGACCTGTCGATGGAGACCTACGCCAACGTGGCGGCGGCCAACAGCGTGATCGAGTCGTTCAACCTGGCAAACGACGCCGACGCGGAAACCCTGGAGCGCCTGCGCCTCTTGCTCAAGAAGCCCTACTTCGCCCATATCCGCCTGCAAATTGCCGGCAAGTCCAGCGCGCGCGACATCTACCTGGGCGCCACCGGCATGGCCGACGAGCTGCACCGCCGCCTGGTGGTGGACTGGCGCTCCCCCGTGGCCGAGGCATACTACAACCAGGACCTGGGCCCCACCTCCTACTGGGCCAACGGCCGCGAGATCCGCGCCGACCTGCAGCTGCGCCGCCAGTTCGACATCGAGCGCGACACGCTCAAGTGCTACTTCGACACCTCCGTGGCCATCGAGGACCCGCTGCTGCTGGCCAGCCTCACCTCGCAGCGCACCTCGCAGCTCCAGGCCATCACGGCCACCATCCAGAAGGAGCAGAACGCCGTCATCCGCCACGAGAACGTGCCCGCGATGCTCGTACGCGGCGTGGCCGGCAGCGGCAAGACGTCGGTGCTGCTGCAGCGCATCGCCTTCCTGCTGTTCCGCGACCGCGAGAACCTGCGCGCCGACCAGGTGTACCTCGTGACGCCCAACCCCGTGTTCAAGAAGTACATCGCCAACGTCCTGCCCGACCTGGGCGAGAAGAACCCCAACGCCCTCACCTGGGCCGAGCTCATGGCGCTCGTGGGCCCGGGCGACCGCGCCCTGGGCGCCGACACCCCCGCCGAGTCGCTGCGCCGCATCGACGAGGGCCTCAAGACCCTGCGCCTGGAGCCCGAGGACATGCGCGACATGGCCCTGGGCGAGCACCAGCTGCTGAGCGCCCAGCAGATCTGGAAGACGGTGGAGCGCTTCTCGGGCCGCGCCAAGGTGGGGCCCCAGCTGTGCTGCGTGGTGGAGGAGGACCTGCTCGACAAGCTGGACTCGCGCATCTCGCAGCTGGCGGGCAGCGCGGCCATGAAGGACGAGGTCACCACCATGGACCCCGACGAGCAGGACCGCGTGTTCGGCCGCCCGGTGGACCCCAACGACGAGGAGGACGTGGCCGAGCTCACGCGCAGCTACGTCGAGGACTTGTGCGCCCCCTTCGTTGAGCTGGTTGAGAACGCCGGCTGGCTTCGCCTGGACCGCATCGGCATGCGCCTGCTGGGCCAGGAGAGCATCTCGGCCATCGAGTGGCTCTACCTCAAGGTGTGCCTGGCCGGCAAGACCGACGAGGCCGCCAAGCTCGTGGTGATCGACGAGGTGCAGGACTACACGGCCGCCCAGCTCATGGTGCTCGCGCGCTACTTCTGCAACGCGCGCTTCCTCATGCTCGGCGACCCCAACCAGGCCATCCAGGAGGGCACAGCGAGCTTCGAGGAGATCCAGGCGATCTTCGAGAAGGAGCGCGGCAGCGTGTGCACCTGCTCGCTCATGACAAGCTACCGCTCCAGCCCGGAGATCACCGACGTGTTCACCACGCTCATGGCCCGCGAGGAGGGCATGCACGTGTCCTCGGTGCGCAGGCCCGGCTGCAGCGTGGACTTCGCCGAGTGCGCCGACGACGAGGTCTACTTCGCCGCCCTGGCCGACGCGCTGGACAAGGGCGCCCAGGAGGGCGGCCTGTGCGCCGTGGTGGCCCTCAACTCCCGCCGCACCGCCTGGCTCGACCGCAAGCTGCGCGACCGTATGGGCGAGAAGGCCCCGCGCCTCATGGACGGCAAGGGGCGCCTCCCCCAGCAGGGCCAGGTGCTGCTCGACCTCAAGCTGGCCAAGGGCCTGGAGTTCGACCGCGTGATCGTGGCCGACGCCCAGGCGGAGGTGTACGGCTGCGACGAGCTGTCGCGCCACCGCCTCTACACGGCCATCTCCCGCGCCACGCAGCACCTCACGGTGGTGTCGCAGGGCCCGATGACGCCCCTGCTCGACGAGGCGCGCGCCGCGCATGCGGGAAAGAGCGCGCAGGCGAGCGACGAGGGCGCTGCCGGCGACGGGCCGCAGGCCGGCGAGGGCGCGGGAGCGGGCACGCCCGCCGGCGGGGAGCCGGTCGCCCATGCCTAGCGAGCCCGCCGGCCTGC
>CAVJGP010000217.1:0-2532 GCA_963648855.1 Alistipes onderdonkii
GCTCGATGAGCCCCGGGGGCAGGGCCTCGCGCCCGCCGGTGACCAGGGCGACGGTAAGCGACTCACGCGGTGCCGCCTCGGCCGCGGCAGAGCCGCCCGGGTGCCTCAACGTGTGCGAGCACAGCTGGTCGAACGCCGCCACAATCTGACGGCCGCCGCTCACCAGCTCCTCGCCGCGCTCGGTGGGCAGGTAGCGGCTGCCCACGCGTTCAAACAGGTGAGCCCCCGCCTCGACCTCCACGCCGCGCAGCGACTTGGCCACAGCCTGTCGCGAGACGTGCAGTCGCTCGGCCGCCCGGGTGAGCGTGCCGCAGTCGTTGATCGCCAGGATGTAGCGCAGGTCGCGTATGTCCATCCGCCCAGCCCCCTTGCTTGCTCTCTCCTTGGCCGGCCCTTGCCCAGCCTTCTCGTCCGGTTCTCCTTGCCCAGCCCCCCTTGGCCGGAATCGACGCAACTATAGCCCCTTTACCTGCGGTGCGTAACCTCTGGTTTCCCCCAAGGGAACCATGAGCTCCCATGCCTGGGGCGGGGCGGCCCTATAGTGGCGCACGTCAAAGGGCGGCGCAGGGGGCGCTGCCCGCAGGGGATTCCCCAGAAAGGGAGACGATTCTCATGCAGAGCAACGTGAGCCGTAGGAGCTTCCTGGCAGGCACCGCCGGTCTGGCCGCAAGCGTGGCGGCGGCCGGCAGCGTGGCGCTCGCCGACGAGGCCAAGACCGCCGCGACCGCCGAGGCCGGCGCGTCCAACGTCATCACCCGCGAGACGCTTGAGCAGGGCACCTGGTCGTTCATGGTGGCGCCCGAGCCTGTGCCCGACGACCAGATCAAGGAGACCAAGACCCACGAGATCGTCGTGGTGGGCTCTGGCGCGGCCGGCCTGTGCTGCGCCGTGTCCGCCGCCGAGCAGGGCGCCGACGTCATCGTGTTCTCCGCCGGCACCAAGCCGCTGTCGCGCGGCGGTTCCTTCCAGGCCATCGGCTCCAAGTACCAGGCCGAGCACGGCATCGAGGACAACCCCGAGCTGCGCCGCACGCAGACCGCCATCGACCAGGTGGCCGGCTGCCGCATGATGGACATGCGCAAGTGGGCTCGCTGGGAGAACGCCTCGGCCGAGTCCATGGACTGGATGATCGACAAGATGGCCGCCAAGGGCATCGAGTGCTCGCTCGCCGCGCCCTACAAGGACGTCGACGGCGTGCTCGACACCCCCGCCGGCGAGCACAACTTCTGGACGGCCGACGCCCCCATGGGCGTGTTCCAGGGCGCCCCGCTCGTGGCCCAGGCCTGGGCTGACACGTTCACTGAGGATTTCGGCGGGCAGATCGACTACTCCACCGTGGCCCAGTACCTCGTGCGCGACGACGACAACACCGGCCGCGTGAGCGCCGTCATCGCCCAGGACGCCGACGGCAACTACATCAAGTACGAGGCCACCAAGGCCGTCGTGCTTGCCACGGGCGACTTCTCCAAGGACTTTGACATGATGGCCCACTTCGCCCCCTACGCCTGGGAGCACTTCAAGGACGTCCTCACGCCCGAGGTGGACTACGACGCCGAGATGGTCTACACCGGCCTCATGCCCGGCACCGGCCAGAAGATGGGCCTGTGGGTGGGCGCCGGCTGGCAGAAGACCTTCCCGAACCCCTGCGCCATCAACGGCGCCGTTTCGGGCCCCTCGCACTGCGTGGTGGACTCGTTCTGGGGCATCAACCTGGCCAAGGACGGCAAGCGCTTCCACAACGAGAACACCAACTTCGCCTTCGGCGCTTACACGCGCCTGAACCTCAAGGGCGGCACCGCCTACGCCATCTGGGACAGCCAGTACGCCTACACGCAGGACGAGTGGGACACGCTGGGCTACACCATCGACAACGTGAACGGCGACATGTTCAAGGAGAAGACGTCCGAGGAGCTCATCGCCAGCTGGGACGCCTCCGCAGAGTCCGGCAGCTACCTCAAGGCCGACACGCTCGAGGAGCTCATCGACCAGATGGAGGGCCTGGACAAGGAGAACGCCCTGGCCTCCATCGAGAAGTACAACGAGTACGCCAAGAACGGCCTGGACGAGGAGTTCCACGTGAACCCCGAGCTGCTGCACCCCATCGAGACCGGCCCGTTCTACGGCTGCATCACGCCGAGCTCGACGTTTTTGTGCGTCATGGGCGGCCTGCGCTGCGACGAGAGCTGCCAGGTGCTCGACACCGCCGACGAGCCCATCGAGGGCCTCTACGAGGTGGGTACGATGATCGGCGACTTCTATGCCGGCGCGTACAACTTCGCCTTCCAGGGGCAGAACCTGGGCGCGTGCTGTACGACTTTCCCCTACCTCCTCGGTCGCGACCTCGCCTCCAAGTAGGGAGTTGCGGAACCTCGTCCGCTGCGTTGTCGGGAGGCTCACGTACCCACGTACGCTACGCCTCCCGACGCCTTGCGGACGAGAACCCGCGTTTTAGAGGGCGGAACCTGATGCGCGGCGTTGCGCAGGGCCTCACGTACGTCCAGTACGCTACGGCCCTGCGCGCCTTGCGCATCA
>CAVJGP010000218.1:0-2524 GCA_963648855.1 Alistipes onderdonkii
CGGGTTTATGCCCGATGACCTGCGGTTTTGTCTGGTGCCCCCGGGCCGATTCGAACGGCCGACACCCGCTTTAGGAGAGCGGTGCTCTATCCCCTGAGCTACGAAGGCATATCAGTTCGTGCAGTATAGCACGCTTTTAGCAAAACACCCGCTGAAGCACAGCAACAACCAAAAGCACGACGCAGAACACAAGAGCCGCCCAATCCGCCCCTGCAAAGTCGTAGCGCTTGTAAGCGGAGTTGCGCCCGCGCAGATAGAACCCGCGCACCTCGGCGGCGATGGCCGAGGAGTTGGTCTTGCGCACCGAGCTCACGAGCAGCGGCACGCACAGGGGCACCATGAGGCGGATGCGCTTCGCAAGGCCGCCGTCGAACTCCACGCCACGCGCCGTCTGCGCCTCCATGATCGCGGCCATGTCGTTCATGAACACCGGGATGAAGCGTACGCACGACATGAAGACGAAGGCGTACTTGTACGGAAGATGCGCGTTTTCTACCAGGGAGTTCGCCATGTCCGTGAGCTTGGTGACATAGAACACGAGGAAGATAGGCACGGCGCACGCCACAAGGCGCACCACCACGATCACGGCGCTGTACACGCTCGCGGTGCCGATGTAACCCCACGGAAGGCTCACGAGAACGTCGCCCTGCGGGGTGAACAGCAGGGCGATGAGCGCCAGCACAATCGAGAACAGCGCCACCGCCTTTGCAAGGCCCAGCGCCTGGCGCACCATGCCGCACTGCTTGGCCAGCACCGCGTCGAGCACGAGTATGCACGCCAGAAACACCGGGCTCGTGGTCACGAAGCAGCCGATGGTGATGATAAAGGCGCAGGCAAGCTTTGCGACGGGATTCATCTTGTGCAGGAAGCTCTCGCCGGCCACGTACTCTAGGAATCCTCCCATCTACCTCGCCTCCCCAGCGCTGAGATAGTCTTCGATGGCGCTCGTCAGCTCATCGAGCGTGTTTGCACGACCAATCGGCCCCTGCGCAAGCTCGGGCATCTCCTCGATGAGGCGCATGGAGACGTCCACTATCTGCGGGGTGAGCAGGTCGGCACGCTCGGTGACGTTGCGGTCGCGCAGCACCTCAAAGGTCGGCCCCATGCCCACGATCTGGCCTTTCGTCATCACGATGAGACGCTCGGCGTAGTCGGCCACCACCTCCATGTCGTGGCACACCATGACGACGGTGGTCCCCTTCTGCGCGTTCAGGCGGCGCACATAGTCCATCACCTTGAGGCATTCCCGATGGTCAAGCCCGGTCGTTGGCTCGTCGAGCAGAAGGATGCTCGGCTCCGTCACCACCACAGACGCCAGGGCCAGCAGCTGGCGCGAACCGCGATTCAGCAAGAAGGGGTCCGCCTGCCCGTCAAAGCCGAACTCCTCGATGACCTCGTCCACCCTGCGCTGCGCATACTCCATGTCGGCACCCTGCACCTGAAAGGTAAAGAGCAGCTCGTCACGCACGGTGTTGCAGCAAATCTGCCTGTCGGGGTTCTGGAAGAGAAAGCCCACCTTGCGCGCGGTCTGGCTTGTCTTGAGCTGCGTGGTCGACGTGCCGTCAAGAAGCACCTGTCCGCTCGTGGGCTTCAGCAGGCCGTTGCACAGGCGCATCGTGGTGGATTTGCCGGCGCCGTTTGTTCCCACAAACGAGACGAACTCGCCGTCCTCGATCTTGAAGGACACGTCTGTGAGTACGGGCACCTCGGAGCTATATGAGGCAAACACATGGTCGAACTCAATCATGCCAGCACCTCCTGGCAAACTTGAACCGCCTGAGCCACTTTGCGCACCGCAGGGCCCTTGTACAGGCCTTTCTCGCGCAGCCTGTTCACGAGCGTCGTCGAACGCGGACAGTTGACCCCCATCTCGAGAAGCTCACGCGAGTGCTCCAGCACCTGCGTCGGGCTTCCCTGAAACTTGATGCGCCCGCCCTCGAAGATGAGCAGCATGTCGCTGAACTCGCTGAGCAAGGCGATCTTTTGCTCCACGACAAAGACGGTCGTCCCATGCTCTCGAGCAAAGCGACGCAGCAGCTCGAAGACGTTCAACGAACTCGCAGGGTCGAGCTCGGCCGTAGGCTCGTCGAGCACGAGCACGCGAGGCTTCAGGGCAAGGACCGACGCGATGGCCACCTTCTGCTTCTGGCCTCCCGACAGGCCGTTGATGGCCCTATAGCGCAGGTCCTCGATGCCCATCGCGGCCAAGGCCTCCACCAGGCGCGACTCGATGTCCTCGCGCGACACGCCGAAGTTCTCCAGGCCATAGAGCACCTCGTCCTCAACCACCGAGGACACCATCTGGCTGTCGATGTCCTGGCACACGCTGCCGACGACGCGGGAGATGTCGGTCAGGCGCGTGGTCGCGGTGTCCATCCCGTCGATAACCACCGAGCCGTAGAAATCGCCTGCGTAGCAATGGGGCACGATGCCGTTGAGCGCATACGTGAACGTCGATTTTCCCGCGCCCGCCGCTCCCGTCACGCCTACAAAGCACCCGTCGGGTACCGTCAGGCTGATATCC
>CAVJGP010000219.1:0-2479 GCA_963648855.1 Alistipes onderdonkii
ACGAGGAACATGCGCTCCCTCGCCTGGGGGACGCCGTAATCGGAGCTGTTGAGAACCTTGAGGTACGTCTTGTAGCCTATCTCCTCGGCCTTCTTGCGGATGTCGGCGATGGTGCCCGCCCAGCGCTTGTTCATGGCGAGCGCCTTGACGTTCTCCATGACGAAGGCCTTGGGCTGTACCCTCTCGACCATGCCGAGGAAGTCGAAGACGTGGCGGGAGCGCGGGTCGTTGGGATCCATCTTGCCCGCGACCGAGAAGCCCTGGCACGGGGGTCCTCCGACAACGAGGTCGGCGCTGCCCTTGGCGGGGAGCGACTCCACCTGGCGGATGTCGCCCGTCACGACCTCGTGGGCGCAGTTGAAGCCCTCGCGCCGCGAGATGATCTCCATGGCCTCGCGGTAGGTCGCCGTTGCGTCGCCGTTGATGTCGTTGGCGAACACCGGCTCGAAACCCGCCGCGATGAAGCCGAGGTCAAGACCACCGGCACCGCTGTACAGACTGACGAACCTTGGCATGGCGACTCCCTACGTAAATCGAGCTCATTCTAATTGAGAATAGCTCAACGGATGGTATCATAGCGGGAACTCCGAATCTACCGTTAGGAGTGTGCGACGTGGCTTGCGACGAAAACACCAACGAGCGGCTTGGGCAGCTGGTTTCCGGTTGGCGTAGGCATGCCTGTCTGTCGCAGACCGCCCTCGCCGACGCGCTTGGCACGCAGCAGGCGACCATATCGAAGCTGGAGTCCGGTTCTTACAAGCTTTCGGTGGTGCAGCTTGCCTGTGTTCTTGACGCGTGTGGCCTTACCTTCCCCGATGTTGCTGACGACCTTGAGTCGGTCCTGCATGCGGACACGAAACCGATTTGGGAGAGAGTCGATGAATAGCGAAGCCGTTAACAGCCTGAGCGAGGCCTTCCTCGCGGCATCCCTGCCGCTCGACCCGAACGAGATCGATGTGGCGGCCGAGAAGGCCATCGAGTTCTATGCGAACGCGCCGGCCAAGACGGCCCTGCCCGAGGAAGAGGTCGCCGACCGATTCATCGAGATGTGGGGCCTCTGGTTCGAGGGCGATGCCGACCCTTCGAAGGAGCTTAGAGACGTCATGCGCGAGGCCATCAGCGTTGACGCGAACATGGAGACCCTTGCGGCCGGCTACTTCAAGCTCGAGAAGAAGCTCGAGGAGAAGAGCTACATGACCAAGGACCATGCGGTCGCCCTCATCGGCAGCGCTCCGCTCATCCGGACGCTGGTTGTTGAGCAGCATCTCGGCCTGGACAGGATCAAGGGCATCATCAACGTCCCCGGCGCGACGTACGACGCCATTAAGAGCGTCCTGAGCGAGCTTGGGCTGAAGCCGTCCTTCGACGTCGCGGACGTGCCGGCGCTCCACGAGGCGGACGTCAACGACGTCGCCGGTCTGTTCGGCGACACGCTGCCCGAGGACGCGGACGTTACCTTCAAAGGCCTGCTTGGCAACTTCGCGAGGAGCGCCGAGCTTGGCGACAACGTTACCGAGCTGGTGTACGTCGGGTTTGAACCGTACCTGTTCATGCTCTACTACGAGCTTCTGACCCTGGAGTCCACCGACAGGTTCCCTGGTCGTGCAATCTACGAGCACGGCCCACGCTCCGCCAAGGTCAAGGAGCTGTGGAACTCGATGTACAACCCCACGCAGGAGAACCCTTACCTCAACAACGCCAAGTCCGTCTACTCCCTCGATGAGGCCTGGGCCGAGACAAAGCTCTCCAACGAGACGCAGAACGGCTCACTGATGCTTGCCGGCACCTTTGAAATCCTGGCCGAACTTCCCTACACCACGCGTCGCCGCGTGGCCCATCTCATCCGTTGCTACCTCGTGCTGATGGCGAGCAAGAACCAGGAGGCGACCGAGCTTGCCCCGATCACGCCCGAGAGCATCCGCTCTTTCGTCGAGCGCGTCTCCGAGAAGAACAGCTGCACGAAAGGCGTGCTCGACCAGAGGCTCGTGGACTTCCTGACCTACTGCAAGCACGGGGACGACGACTGGCACATCACCGGCCTCGGGTCCTCCGTCAACGAGTCGAACGCCTCCGGCCGCAAGTACGGCGACGTTGAGTTCCTTGAACTGCGCGACAGGATTGAGGTCCACGCCTACGAGGCACACGGCGGCGGGCTGCGTGACGAATACGTCACCGACCACGTGCATTCTCTTGCAGGCACCGTGGACTTCTACGAGAAGGATGCCGAGCGGCGCGGTGAGACTTACAAGCGCAACGTCGAGATCGTCTACGTGGCGCACGACACCTCGCGCCTCGATGCGTACAAGGACGGGCACGAGGAGACGATAGGCAGCGTGCCGTTTACGTTTCGCTTCATCACGTTCAAGCAGCTTGTTGAGGAGGCTGGCGGCATTGAGTGCGTTGCCGAGAAGACCGGGCTGTTCGACCAGCTTATTCACAGCAGGATTTCGAGGCTGCCGGATGCGTATACGTTGAAGAA
>CAVJGP010000220.1:0-2416 GCA_963648855.1 Alistipes onderdonkii
CGCGGGTGGACTGCTCGCCGTATGGGATGAGCGTGTTCGCGGACGCGGTGGATGCGATCCAGAGCGTCGACCTCGCCTTCGACGCGCTTATCAACGAGGTGGACGTCTCGAAGATGAGGGTGTTCCTCTCGGACGTTATGTTCGACAGCGCCAAGAACGCCGATGGGAAGAGGATTCCTATCCCGTTCGGGAAGGGTGATTGCACTGTGCTCCGCAAGGTGATGAGCACAGAGGACACGATCACGGAGTTCGCGCCGGCGTTGCGAACTGAGGCACAGAGCAGGGCGCTGAGGCTGGCGCTGCAGGTGCTCGGCGACCTCACGGGGCTGGGCATCAACTACTTCGACTTCGACAACGTGGGGTACGTGAAGACGGCTACCGAGGTGAGCAGCGACAACAGCGCCCTGATGAGGAACATCAGGAAGCACGAGAACGCCCTGCAACAGCCCATAGCGGACGTTTCGCGGGCGCTTCTGGCATGCGCCAGGGGCATGGGTAAGAGCGTACCTGATGAGGGCTGTGTGAGGGTTCTCTTCGACGATTCCATCATTCAGGACACGGAGGCTGAGAAGACTCGTGACATGAAGGAAGTGGCGGCTGGGCTGATGCTTCCCTGGGAGTACCGCGTTAGGTGGTACGGGGAGAGCGAGGATCTGGCTAGGCGGAACGTTGCGGGCAGCGGGATGCAGGCGGCTTCGTAGCGGTCTTCTCGGCAATAAAGCTTGCAATGAAGCGGGCGCCGGCTTGTGTGGCTGGCGCCCGCTGGCCTTGCTACTCGGAGTCTTCCGGCTGAGTTGCCTCGGGGACCACGGTCTTGAACATGCGGAGGTTCTCGCCGTCGTACACGATGGCGTCGGCCTCGTTGAAGGCGAAGCTCAAGGCGTCCAGCTCCTCCTCGTTGTCCCTTGCGATGGCGCTCACGGCGTCCGCTGTGGACACCACGTTCTGCAGCCTGCCGCGCTTCTCGGCTATGTCCTGCCTCGCCTTGCTGCGCATGCGGGCGGGGTTGAGCCGGTCGGCGTTCTTCTTCCCCTCGTGCAGAAGGCCGAGCACGGGGTTCGCGGCCTGATAATCGTCGTCTACGTATTCGGCGAGCGCGAGGGGCTTTCCGCCCACCTTGGAGATCTTACCGGAGAGGTTAAGCCTTGCCGCGCCGCGTACCTTGCCGAACTCGTCGACCATGCGCTCCGTTATCTGGCGGTCGCTGGCTATACGCTGCGCGGTGTAGTCGCTGTCGAGGCGCATATCGATCTGTTGGGCAGCGAGCACGAGCTGGAACGCCGCCACTGCGCGGTTCTCCATCTCCTCGAGCTTGCCGGACGCGGCGACGATCTCTTCGGCGGGTAGCTTCTTCTTTGCCTCCAGCTCCCTCGTGTAATCGGTTATGCGGCTGACCTGGTAGTTCCACGCCCTGTTCGCCTCGTCGAGCGCCTTCTCGACGTTCTGGAGGGCCACTATCCTCTTTTCGGGGTTGCCTGCGTACTCGTCGAACTTCAGGGCGAGGCGGACGAGGGAGTCGTAGGCCGCCTTGAGGTTGGCGTCGCGCTCTCGCTCCATGTCCCGCTGCAGCTCGTCGATGGAGTCCTGCAGGCCGTCGAGCTTGCCGCTGATCTCGTTCATGTAGGCCATGCCGACGGCGACGGCCGCGCCCTGCAGGGCAAGGTTCGCGATCGCGGCGGGCTGCAGCCCCGCCTGCTTGATGCCGGCCATCTTGTTGAACTTGCCGTCCTTAAAGCTTGAGAGCAGGTTCCAGCCGTCGGACTTGCGCACGCAGAGGTCGCCCCAGGTGACGCCCTCGGGGAACTTGACCACGGCCATGTCGAATGTCTGTGCAGCCTGCGTTGCCTGCGCTGCGAGTGGTATGAGGGAGTCGAGCGCGGATGAGGCGCGCCCGACCATGGGCAGCGTGACCGAGCGTGACGAGAACTCCTCGATGAGGGCCAGTTCGTTCGACCCCAGGGGCGCCAGCTCGGCGTCTCCCGCGGGCTCTATGGAGAGAGTTTCGTCATCGTTGTGGTCCGGCTCGGTTCCGAACAGGCGACTGAGAAACGACATGGTCACTCCTTGGTGCGATTGCGGTTGACCGTCATTATCCCATGCATCGCAACTGCAGGTGTCAGTTGGTGGCTGAGGGGCCGCCTGCGGTTCGCAGCGCGCCGCCTGGGGGTCGGGCGGGTGCGTGAGGGGGTCGGCGGCGCGTGGTGGGGTTGCGGGTGCCGGCAGGGCTGGTGAGGTGGGCCTGCGGGTGTTGGGGCAAGGGTTGTGGCAAGCGGGCGCGTGCGGTCGGCGGTGGGCTCGCACGGCACCGGTCTGCCCCCGCCGGCTGCCCAGGGACGACGCGCGGCGACGCGGGCAAGCGCGTTAACGCAAGCGCGGATGCCCCAGAGCGCAGGGCGCTGGAGCCGCTGCGAGGGCG
>CAVJGP010000221.1:0-2365 GCA_963648855.1 Alistipes onderdonkii
CTCGGAAAGGTCCGCGCAGAAGCGCGCCGTGTTGCTCTCGTACGGCAAATATTCCTTCGCCTGCGCCCGCGCGTAGGCCTCGGGCAGATCCGCCGGGTCCATGCAGGGCTCGATAAGCCCCATCCGGGCGAACTGCGTCACGATCTCGGCCTGGTGGTCGTCCACGTGCTCGCCGCGCGCCGCCTTGCGCGGCACGGCGATGACCTTCTTACCGGCCTTCACCGCGCCGATGATGGCGCCGGTGCCGCCGTGGGTGATCACGGTGTCGCAAGCCTCCATGCACGCGCGGAAACCCTCGCGGTCCAGGAACGCCTCGTGGCCCATGTGCTCGGGCACGTAGGTGCAGGCGCCAGTCTGCGCGAACGCGCCGCCCTCCACGGCCCCGCTCGCCACCAGGGCGTCGACGGCCTCTATGAGCTTGTTGAACTGGAACTTCTGGGACCCAACGGTCACGAATACCATGGCGCCCCTCCCCTAGTACACGCCGCCGACGCAGCGGGCGGAGGGGTACACCCTCAGCATCGACTCCCACTGCACGTAGAAGCGGTCGGCCCGCTTGCTCAGCAGCTTGCCGGTCATGGTGGGCGAGTCGGTCTTCGCGAAGGACTCGATGTAGACGAGCTTCGCGCCGCGCGCGTGCCCGATCAGGCAGAACGGGATGGTCGCGAGCACGCCCGTGCACACGATCACGTCCGGGCGCTCGGCGCGCCAGATGCCCAAGGAGGTCGCGAAGTTCGCCGCCATGCGCGGCAGGAAGCTCGCCTCGTGGCGGTTCACCTGGCGCACGTAGCGGGCGCGCACGGGCAGCTTGGCCTCGTAGGCGGTCTTCTCAGTGAGGATGAAGCTGTCGTAGCGCTCCATGAGGGGCTTGAGCGCCAAAAGCTGCTCAAGGTGCCCGCCGGAGGAGGCTGCGAAGCAAACCTTTATGTCTTTCCTCGTGTCGGAAGGCAAGTCCTAGTCCCTCCTGTAGAGGTCGCGGGTGTAGACCTTTTCCTCGACGTCGGCCAGCTCGTCGTTCCAGCGGTTGGCCACGATCACGTCGCACTGCGCCTTGAAGGCGGCAAGATCGTGCGTCACCTCGGAGCCGAAGAACTCCGGCGCGTCCAGCGTGGGTTCGTATACGACGACAGTGACGCCCTTGGCCTTCACGCGCTTCATGACGCCCTGGATGGAGCTCGCGCGGAAGTTGTCGGAACCCGACTTCATGGTCAGTCGGTAAACGCCCACGACGGCCTTGTCGCCCTTCTCGGCGGCAAGGCGTAGCACCTCGTCGGCCACGAAGTCCTTGCGGGTGCGGTTCGCGTCCACGATGGCCTCGATGAGGTTCTGCGGCACGTCCTTGTAGTTGGCGAGCAGTTGCTTCGTGTCCTTGGGCAAGCAGTACCCGCCGTAGCCGAAGCTGGGGTTGTTGTAGTGGGACCCGATTCGCGGCTCTAGGCACACGCCGTCGATGACGTCGTGGGTGTTCAGCCCACGCACCTCGCAGTAGGTGTCCAGTTCGTTGAAGTAGGCAACGCGCAGAGCCAGGTAGGTGTTGGCGAACA
Source organism: Alistipes onderdonkii (assembly GCA_963648855.1). Taxonomy (GTDB): domain Bacteria; phylum Actinomycetota; class Coriobacteriia; order Coriobacteriales; family UMGS124; genus UMGS124. Next base: position 1,545 of record CAVJGP010000221.1, read on the forward strand.
GCTTAACGGCCTCTGCCTCGGTGGCACCCAGGACAAGCTGAGGGATGCCCGTGGTACCGTCAGCATTCGTGCGGGTCAGCTCAGCAGGGTCGGCGCCCTGAGCCAGCAGCTCGGCGAACTTCTCGGCTGCGGCAACGACCTCGTCGTCGTGCTTGGGAGCGCCCACCACGATGCGGCTCGGGTGCAGGTTGTCGTAAAGAGCCCTGCTTTCCCTCAGGAACTCGGGGCTGAAAATGATCCGCTCGTCGCCCAGGCGCTCACGGAGCGATGCCGTATAGCCCACCGGGATGGTCGACTTGATCACGATCCAGGCCGTCGGGTTGACCTCGCGCACAGCGGCGATAGCGGCCTCGACCGAAGACGTGTCGAAGAAGTTCTTGTCGCTGTCATAGTTAGTCGGTGTGGCTATGATGGCGTAATCCGCGCCGGCATAAGCCTCTGCAGCATCCAGCGTCACTTTGAGGTTCAGCTCGCGCTCCCCCGCCTTCGCCTCGGCCAGGAACAGCTCAATTTCATCGTCCTGGATAGGCGAGACAAAGTTGTTCAGCTTTTCGACCTTCTCCGGCACGATGTCCAGCGCACGCACCTCGTTATGCTGTGCAAGTAAGACGGCAAGGGATAATCCCACATAGCCTGTTCCAGCGACTGCTATTTTCATAGGCTCTATTCCCTTCATAACTAGCTCCCCTGCGCGGTCAGCACCACGCCTACCGTTTGGATAACCAGCTTCAGATCGCTCCACGCTGAACATTTCTTGATGTATAGGAGGTCCATCTCCACCCATTCGTCGAAGGTGATCACGTCGCGGTTGCGGCGAGTCT
>CAVJGP010000222.1:0-2331 GCA_963648855.1 Alistipes onderdonkii
CCTACGGCCATCACGGCGGCAACGAGCCGGTCATGAACCTGCTCACCGGCAAGGTCGAGATCACGGCCCAGAACCACAACTACGGCCTGGTGTTCAAGTCGATGGGCCCCATCGTGGCCGAGCAGTCCGGCGGCATCGCCGAGCACTTCGACGACCTGCGCGAGTGGAGCCGCCGCGGCATCGCCCCCGTGGTGCAGACCCCGACCTTCGGCCGCGTGAGGCTCACCCACGTCAACCTCAACGACGGCACCCCCGAGGGCATCCAGTTCCTCGACGTGCCGGCGTTCTCCGTGCAGTACCACCCCGAGGCCTGCCCGGGCCCGCACGACTCCGCCTACCTCTTCGAGGCCTTCTGCCGCCTCATGGAGGGCAGGGACGACTATCTTGCCATCGACGTTCGAGAGGGGAGGCGCTTCTAGATGCCGAAGCGCACCGACATTAAGAAAATCCTCGTCATCGGCTCCGGCCCCATCGTCATCGGCCAGGCCTGCGAGTTCGACTACTCCGGCACCCAGGCGTGCCGCGCCCTTCGCGAGCAGGGCTACGAGGTGGTGCTGGTCAACTCCAACCCGGCCACCATCATGACCGACCCCGAGACGGCCGACCGCACCTACGTCGAGCCCATCACGCCCGAGTCGGTGGAGCGCGTCATCGCCAAGGAGCGCCCCGACGCGCTGCTGCCCAACATGGGCGGCCAGACCGCGCTCAACTGCGCCGTCGCCCTGGGCGAGGCCGGCATCCTCGACAAGTACGGCGTGGAGACCATCGGCTGCGACGTGGAGTCCATCAAGATCGGCGAGGACCGCAAGCTCTTCGCCGAGGCCATGGCCGACATCAACCTCGAGGTTGCCCGCTCCGGCTTCGCCTACTCCATGGCCGACGCCGAGCGCATCGTGGGCGAGCTGGGCTTCCCCGTCGTCATCCGCCCCTCCTTCACCCTGGGCGGCGCGGGCGGCGGCGTGGCCTACGACATGGCCGGCCTGCGTGAGATCGTCTCGCAGGGCCTCGAGCTTTCCCCCGCCCACGAGGTGCTCGTCGAGGAGAGCATCGAGGGCTGGAAAGAGATCGAGATGGAGGTCATGCGCGACTCCGGCGGCAACGGCATCATCATCTGCTCCATCGAGAACCTCGACCCGATGGGCGTGCACACCGGCGACTCCATCACCGTCGCCCCTGCCCAGACCCTCACCGACGTGGAGCTGCAGCGCCTGCGCGACTACTCCCTGGCCGTCCTTGAGCGCGTGGGCGTGGCCACCGGCGGCTCCAACGTGCAGTTCGCCGTCAACCCCGACAACGGCCGCATCATCATCATCGAGATGAACCCGCGCGTGAGCCGCTCCTCGGCGCTGGCCTCCAAGGCCACGGGCTTCCCCATCGCCAAGGCCGCCGCGCTGCTTGCCGTGGGCTACACGCTCGACGAGATCCTCAACGACATCACGCGCATGACCCCCGCGTGCTTCGAGCCCTCCATCGACTACTGCGTCGTGAAGGTCCCCCGCTTCGCCTTCGAGAAGTTCAAGGGCACCGACGAGACCCTCACCACGCGCATGAAGTCGGTGGGCGAGGTCATGGCCATCGGCCGCACCTTCGAGGAGGCCCTGCAGAAGGCCATGCGCTCCCTGGAGCTGGGCCACGACGGCCTGGGCGCCGACGGCAAGGACGACTTCGACGAGAGCCGCTTCCGCGAGCTTCTGAGCCGCCCCACGCCCGAGCGCATCTACTACGTGGCCGAGGCCCTGCGCCGCGGCTGGAGCGTGGAGGACGTCCACAGCCTCAACAACATCGACCCGTGGTTCCTCAACCGCATCCTCGACATCGTGAAGGCCGAGAAGGTCATCGCCGCCAAGGGCCTGGAGGGCCTGGACGCCGCCACGATGCGCCAGGTGAAGGCCATGGGCTTCTCCGACCGCCAGGTGGCCTGGCTCACCGGCTCCGACGAGGACACCGTGCGCGCCCAGCGCAAGGCCCTGGGCGTGGTGCCCAACATCAAGACGGTTGACACCTGCGCCGGCGAGTTCCCCGCGCGCACGAGCTACCACTACAAGACCTACGAGGGCCAGGGCGTCTCCGAGTTCCACGAGGCAGCCCGGCCCCGCGCCATTATCCTGTCGGCCGGCCCCAACCGCATCGGCCAGGGCATCGAGTTCGACTACTGCTGCTGCCATGCGGCCTACGCCCTGCACGACAAGGGCTACGAGACCGTCATGATCAACTGCAACCCCGAGACGGTGTCCACCGACTACGACACCTCCGACCGCCTGTACTTCGAGCCGCTTACCTTCGAGGACGTCATGGACATCGTCGAGGCCGAGAAGCCCGCGGGCGTCATCG
>CAVJGP010000223.1:0-2270 GCA_963648855.1 Alistipes onderdonkii
AGCAGGCAATCTCGCGGTTGAGCTCGTTGTCCTCCACGAGCAGCGCCCGCTTGCCCGAGACGTCCGTCTCCGCGGCCTTCTCGCACGCCTCCTGCGGCTCGCGCTGGTCGAGCTCGAAGGGCAGGCTCACGCGGAAGGTGGTGCCCTGGCCGACGCGGCTCTCGCACTCGATACGCCCGCCCATGAGGTCCACGAGGTCGTGGACGATGGCAAGCCCCAGGCCCGTGCCCGCCGCGGTGACGTTCTCGTCGCGCTCCTCCTGGGAGAAGGCGTCGTACATGTGCGCCTGGAACTCCTCGCTCATGCCGATACCCGTATCGGCGCACGTGAACTCGTACCACACCGTGACCTCGTCGCACGAGAGCTCGCGGCACGACACGGTGATGGAGCCGCCGGGGCGGTTGTACTTGACGGCGTTGGTGCTGAGGTTGGTGAGCACCTGCTTGAGGTGCTTGGGGCTGCCCATGACGCGCGGGTGGGGCACGTTTGCGAGGCTGCCGTCCACCACGAAGGTGACGCCCTGCTCGGTTGCCTGCGCGCTGGCCAGCGAGGCGCAGGCCTCCAGGGCCTCGCCGAGGTTGAAGGGCTCGCGGGCCAGCTCGTTCGTGCCGCTCTCCAGCTTGCTCATGTCGAGGATGTTGTTCACGAGCACGAGCAGGTAGTCCGACGCCTCCAGGATCTTGCGGCGGCAGTCGCGCTGCAGGTCGGCGTTGTCCACGTCGCTCTGGGCGATGAGCACCTCGCCGCGGATGCCGTTGATGGGCGTGCGCACGTCGTGGCTCATGCGGCGCAGGAAGCTCGTCTTGGCGGCGTTGGCGCGCTCGGCCTCTATGCGGAGCTGCTCGTTTCGCACCTGGTCGTCGATGCATTTGGAGAGCAGGACGCCCCGCACCGCGGTGTCGGTGCGCTCCACGCAGATGGCCTTGGTGCGCATCCAGTGCACCTGGCCGTCCTCGCCCGTCTGCTTGTGCATGAGGGAGATTTCCGTGGTGCCCGCGCGGAAGGCCTCCACGATGTGCTCGCGTCCGAAGAGCTTGGCGAACTGCGCGGCCTGCTCCTCGTCGGGCATGGCGCTGGCCACGCTGGCGACGAGGTCGTCCACCGTGCCTTGCGTGAGACCCGACTCGCTCAGGAACTCGCTGTACTCGATCATCTGGTAGCGGTTGCCCAGGTAGTCCATGTCGGCGGCGAGGGGGTACTCCACGCCCATCGCGGCGGCGTACGTCTGCACCTGGCTCTTGAGCGCGCGCTCGTTCTCGAGCCGCTCGATGTCGCCGGCCATGGCCAGGCGGCGGCTCTCCTCCTTGCGGCGGTTGTGCCGCATCGCCATGAAGACGATGACGGCCATCGAGATGAAGAACGCCATGTTGACCACGTTGGTCATGGTGTTGCTGGCCGGGTTGTACCAGCCGCCGACGCTCGACAGCTCGAGCCTCCAGGGGATGCCCGCCGCCGTGAAGTCGTGCACCACGGCGTCGTCGGCCAGCTCGGAGGAGCTGCAGACCTCGACGTAGTCGGTGCCGTCGGGGGTCGAGGCCTTCGAGAGGCGGTAGGCGTAGCCCTCGTCGGCGAGCGTGCTCACGGAGTCCTCGAACACCTCCGGCACGCGGATGATGACAATCGCGAAACCCCAGAAGCTCCGCTGGCCGTCTTTCTCCAGGTAGACGGGGTTTCTGATGGCGATGCCCGTGCCGCCTTGGAGCAGCTCGAAGGGCCCCTGCATCACCACCACGTCGTTGTCGCGCGCGTAGCGGCAGATCTGGCCCCGCTCGTCGTCGCGGTCGATGAGGTCGATGAGGCCAGCCTCGTTGCCCTCGGCGGGAAAGATCTGGGTCACCACGCCGTCGGGCGCTATCTGGATGCTCTGGATGTAGTCGGCCATCAGGTTCTCGGCCATCGAGGTGAACGAGGGCAGCTCGCCCTGGGCGCTCACGATGTGGCGCTCCAGCGTGTTGGTGATGCCCACGCCCTTCTCGATGTCGCCGGTGAGAAGGCTTGTGTAGACCCGCGCGCTCAGCTCGGCCTTCGACATGGCCTCGGCGGTCTTGTTGCGCTCGATGGTGGTGGCCATCGTGGTGACGAGGAAGATGCCGCCCAGGACGATGAGCAGGGGAACGAGCAGGTAGAGGTTGCGCCTCACCACGCCAGGCTCCTTGGCCTGCGCCTTCGTCGTTTGATGCTCGTCCTTGTGGCTGTGCCGACCCATCTCGCAAACTCCTTGCACACTCGACCTGCCCATGCCCCGCAACGCGTGCCGCAGGGCGCACATG
>CAVJGP010000224.1:0-2243 GCA_963648855.1 Alistipes onderdonkii
GACGTCATGAAGTATCGCGAGGGCCAGTTCACGTGCAGCCCGGGCGACGGCCTGCTGCTGTACACCGACGGCGTGTCGGAGGCGTCGAACGTTGCCCAAGAGATGTTCGGCGAAGACCGCTTGCTGGAGGCGCTTGAGCATGCCGATGAGCTGGGCGGTGGAGAAGTAGTCCTTGCTGGGGTGGATGGGGGAGAAGGCCCCGCGGCCCCGGTTGCTCCGGCCTTGGATTCCGCGGTGTCGGACACGACGACCGTAGAAGCACCGGCTGCGGATTCGCCGGCTGTGGGCGTAGCGTCTGCGGCTCCGGCCCCGGGCGTGTCGTCGACAGTGAATCCCGCCTCGGCTCCGGATTCTGATACGGCCTCGCGCATGTCGGTCGCGGATGCAGTTTCGCCAGCTGTAGATGCCCCGGCCCTCGCCCCGACCCCTTCCGCATCCATGGCCCAAACCGCCGTGAATGCCGTGGTGGCCACCGTGGACGCGTTCGCGGGCGAGGCGCCGCAAGCTGACGACATTACCATGCTGGCGTTCCGCTGGAACCTGCCCGTGCGTCGCCTCACCCTGCCGCCGCGCGACGAGCAGCTATACAACCTGTTCGCGTTCCTCGAGCCCGCGTGCCAGGGCGCTGGTCGCACGCCGCGCATGATGGCGCAGCTCATGCTCGTCTGCGAGGAAGTGTTCGTGAACATCTGCCATTACGGGTTCCCCGACGGCCAGCCGCGCTTACCCGTGGACATCGAGCTGGCCGTGGACGAGCGCGCGGGCTGCCTGCACCTGGTGTTCAGCGACCAGGGCATCGCCTACGACCCGCTCGCGCACGAGGCCAAAAAGGTCGACCCCACCGACGACGAGCGCAAGGGCGGCCTAGGGATCCTGCTCATGCGCACGTACATGGACGACCTGCGCTACATGCGTGCCGACGGACGAAACATCCTGCGCATGACGAAGCGATTTGTATAAGTGACTGCAATGGCCAAAAGAAAGGACGCCCCATGGAAATCAGCGGAACCAAGAACGGCGAGGCTTTGGAAGTGGCGCTCTCGGGTCGCCTGGACACGAACACGTCGCCCGAGCTCGAGAGCTACCTGCGCGAGAACCTGCTGGGCGTCACGAGTCTGGCCATTGACCTCACCGACACGCAGTACGTTTCCAGCGCCGGCCTGCGCGTGTTCCTCTATGCGCACAAGGAGCTGGCCAAGGTCGGCAGCGCCCTTACGCTCCGCCATCCCAACGTGTACATCGCCGACGTCCTCGATGCCACGGGTTTCACCGATATCCTGACCGTCGAGCAGTAAAGGGGCGCAATCGGGCTTGTTCGCCGCGCTGTTCGCGCTGTGCATCGTGTGGACCTGGGGTGCCATGGGCGTGCGCGGCGTGGAGTACCAGTACGCGCTTGGCCTCAACAACGTGGTCGTGGCATTGCCCGCCTCCGCATAAAACGACGCTGCCCGCCTCCGCGTAAAACGGGGGCGGGCAGCGTGTGGCGTGCCGTTTAACGGGCGGCGGCGATGAGGGCCTCTTTGGAGAGCTTCCAGGTCTCCTCGCGCGGGTGGTACTCGCTGAAGTCGCAGGGGTCGCAGTACCACTTGGTGTTGTACCACGCGGTGTGCATGGGCTTGCCGCAACGTGGGCATGGACGGTAGGTGATCGTGTGGGTCATGTTGTTTTCCGTTCCGCAGTATTCAGACTGGCTGATGTAGATGTTGCTGACGGTGTAGTTTATATGCCCGCCGTCAACGGCGCCGGCGACCTCGGAGAGCTCCTTGTCGTTCAGGTGCTTGGCCTCTGCGGTCAGGTTCTTGTTCTCGCTCATGATGGCCTCCTTGGCTCGTGGTTTCTATGCCAATAACAGTACTTGCTTTGGCCTCGGAGAACCCTGAGCCAAGCGACAACTTTCCGTTGAAGGGACCCTGCGCCCGGCTGCTCTCACCTCTGCGTTTAGTGCAGATGCGGCCGCTCTTCAGGATGGTCGCATGGCGGTATCTGTGCGATTCGCTCAGCTAATTTGCTGCCCGAACAGCGGACGCTTATGATGCCAAAGCTGTTTTATGCGGCCACCGCTCGTGCGCTGGAGCTCATAAGCTTTTGCCTACTCGTCACGATCGAGAACGCCGCGACGAGCGCGATCGAGAGGACATCGGCGACCGGCTGGGCCCACGGAATGCCGTCGATGCCAACGAGGGCGTTTAGGGCATACATCGTCGGGATGAAGATGAGCCCCTGCCTGCTGATGTTGACGACGA
>CAVJGP010000225.1:0-2242 GCA_963648855.1 Alistipes onderdonkii
GCGACGTGTACTGGAGTACTCTAGCCTCCCGAGAACGCAGCGGACGAGGTTCCGCAACTTACCCGCGCTTGAAGTAGGCGACGATCTTGTCGCCCATGGCAGAGGTCCCCAGCTTATGGTCAGCCGCGGTGGAGGCGTCGGCGATGTCGCCGGTGCGCCAGCCGTCGTCGAGCACGTCCTTCACGGCCTTGGCCAGGCGGTCGGCGGCCTCGTCCATCTGGAAGCTGTAGCGAAGCATGAGCTCCACGGAGAGGATCTGCGCGATGGGGTTGGCGATGCCCTTGCCGGCGATGTCGGGCGCGGAGCCGTGGCTGGGCTCGTAGAGCGCGGTGCCGTCGCCCAGCGAGGCGCTGGCGAGCATGCCCAGCGAGCCCGTGAGCATGGAGGCCTCGTCGGAGAGGATGTCGCCGAAGGTGTTCTCGGTCACAAGCACGTCGAACTGGGCGGGGTTGTACACGAGCTGCATGGCGCAGTTGTCCACTAGCATGTCCGAGGCCTCCACCTGGGGGTACTCGGCGGCCACGCGGTGGGCAACCTCGCGCCACAGGCGGCTCGTCTCAAGCACGTTGGCCTTGTCCACGGAGATGACGCGGTGGCGCGGGCGGCGGCTCGCGGCGTCGAAGGCCCAGCGGATGACGCGCTCCACCTCGTACTCGTTGTAGTCCATGAGGTCGCGGCAGAAGGTGCCGGCGGCGCCGTTCATGCCAGCGCCGGGGACGTTCTCGGTGCGCTCGTGGGCGCCGAAGTAGATGCCGCCCGTCAGCTCGCGCACGATGAGCACGTCCACGCCCTGGAGCTTCTCGGGGCGCAGGGGGCTCGCGTCGCGCAGGGCGTCGTAGATGCGCACGGGGCGCAGGTTGAGGTAGAGGCCCAGGCTCTTGCGGATGGCGAGAAGGCCCTGCTCAGGACGGGCCTCGCCGGGAGCGGCGCCGTCCCACTTGGGGCCGCCCACGGCAGCCAGCAGCACGGCGTCGGAGGCCTTGGCGGCCTCGAGCGTCTCGGAGGGCAGCGCGGTGGGCGTGCGGCCGGCGGCGCGGGTGGCGTCGATGGCGCAGCCGCCGATGAGGTGCTCCTCGCAGTCGAACGTGCAGCCGTACTCCTCACCGATGGCGTTGAGGACCTTCACGGCCTCGGCGATGATCTCCGGACCGATGCCGTCGCCGGGAAGCAGGCAAATCTTGTACGTGGTGTCAGCCATGCTCTGATTACTCCTTTACACGAAGGGCCGACGGGCCCGCAAGCCCGCCGGCCACGATAGAGACGCAGCAGGACGAGGTGCCGCCTGCAAGGCACGCGCACACAAAGCACGCCCGCGCCCGCAAGAGGCACCGTCAAGCAAAAACGCCGCCTAGGCCTTCTTCTCGGCCAGGATGCGCTTGGTGCGGTTGACCAGGCCGCCCTCGGCCACGATCTGGGCGATGAACGGCGGGAAGGGCTCCACCTGGAACTCCTGGCCCGTGGTGACGTCGGTGATGACGCCCTTGTCGGTGTCCACCGCGACGGTGTGGCCGGCCTGGATGGCGTCCACGGCCTCGGGGCACTCCATGATGGGCAGGCCGATGTTGATGGAGTTGCGGTAGAAGATGCGCGCGAAGCTCTTGGCGATGACGCAGGCCACGCCGGCGGCCTTGATGCACACGGGGGCGTGCTCGCGGCTGGAGCCGCAGCCGAAGTTCTCCTCGGCCACGAGGATGTCGCCGGGCTTCACCTTGTTGACGAAGTCCACGTCGAGGTCCTCCAGGCAGTGCTTGGCCAGCTCGGCGGGGTCGGAGGTGTTGAGGTAGCGCGCGGGGATGATGACGTCGGTGTCGATGTCGCGCCCGTAGCGGTGGGCCATACCCTGAAACTGCATGATGGAAGCTCCCTTAGTCGAGGTCAGAAGGCTGGGCGATGTGGCCGGCGACGGCAGAGGCCGCGGCGACGGCAGGGCTGGCCAGGTAGACCTCGGAGGTCGGGTCGCCCATGCGGCCCACGAAGTTGCGGTTCGTGGTGGCGATGGCGCGCTCCCCTGCCGCGAGGATGCCCATGTAGCCGCCCAGGCACGGACCGCAGGTGGGGGTGCCCACGGCGCAGTTGGCGTCGATGAAGACGTCCATGAGGCCCTCGGCGATGCACTGCTTGTACACGGCCTGCGTGGCGGGGATCACGATGCAGCGCACGGTGGAGGCAACCTTGCGGCCGCGCAGCACCTCGGCGGCGGCGCGCATGTCCTCGATGCGGCCGTTGGTGCACGAGCCGATGA
>CAVJGP010000226.1:0-2227 GCA_963648855.1 Alistipes onderdonkii
TCTGCCCTGATCGGGTAGCTGCGCGCCGGCTGCGGCGAGAGGCGCGCGGTCGGCGATATGACGGCACTACCCGTCGGCAGCGCCGTCATATCGCTTGGCATCATCACCGCTGGGGAAAAGCGCTTCGGGTCGCCTGCGGACAACCAGATGCAGAAACGAGGTCCTCGCCTCCCCTACTGGCCCTGGTCCTTGTACTTGGCCTCAATCGCGGCCTTGGCCGGGCGCCACCAGGCCTCGTTGGCCACGTACCAGTCGATGGTGGCCTTCGGGCCCTCGGCGAAGTCGGTGTGCTGCGGGCGCCAGCCCAGCTCGCGCCGGAGCTTCGTGGAGTCGATGGCATAGCGGCGGTCGCGACCGGGGCGGTCGCGCACCCAGTCGAAGTCGTCAGGCTGCTTGCCCATGGCCCGAAGAATCATGCGCAGCAGGTGATATTGCCCTTCTCGCCGTCGGCGCCGATGAGGTAGGTTTCACCGTAGGAGCCCTTGATGAAATGCCGACTACGAGCATCCCTTTTGTCGAGACGAAGAAACAAGATTGAGCGCGAAAAGGAAAGCAACGATAGGCAGCGCACAGGGTCAAGACACCGAACTCGGCAAGGTATAATGCAAAACATTAAACGCAAACAGGAAGGCAGCCCGGATGGACCTAGGCAGCGAAAGCGAGACCGTCGAGTTCAAGAAGTCAACAGGCGAGCACAAGGAAGCCCTGCAGACCATAGGCGCCATGCTCAACAAACACGGCCGAGGCGAGCTCTACTTCGGCGTTAAAGACAACGGAAAGGTTATTGGACAAGACGTCACGGACGCCACAATCCGCCAAATCGCGAGCTGGATATCCGACAAAATTGAACCATCCATATCCCCGACCATAGAACGCCTTACCGGCGATGGCGGCGAGGCGTACATACGCGTCGCGTTCTCCGGCATGGACGCTCCCTACTCCGCAGACGGGCGGTACTTCACGCGCGTCGGAACATCCAACAAGCAGATGGCCGCGTCAGAGCTGACGGCGATAATCATCGAACGCGACCGCGCCCGCAACCCCTGGGACTCGCTGCCGTCCGGCAGGCCCGTCGAAGATGTCGACGAGACAGCCGTGCGCGAGTTCATCGAGATGGGCAAGGCGGCGGGCCGCATCGGAGACGGGCCGACAGACGCGGCAAGCGTGCTCAAGCGCCTCGGCATGGTGGGCCCAAACGGCACGCTCACCAACGCTGGCGCCGTGATGTTCTGCCACGCGCCCATACAGTACCCGAGGATGAAGCTGGGCCTGCTCGCCGGAAACGACAAGCTCGACATCTTCGACCTCCAGCAGGAGGGCCTGCCGCTGATCCAGCTGCTCAAGAAGGCGGAGTTCTTCGTCATCTCCAACATCCGTCGCAGGTTCGTCTTCGGCGAGCCAGGGATGCAGAGACTCGAGATCCCGGAAATCCCCAGGGAAGCAGTGCGCGAGGCCATCGCCAACGCACTGTGCCACCGCGACTACGCCACAGGCACCGCCGTCGAGGTGAACGTCTACATGGACTTTGTCGAGGTGGTGAGCCCGGGCCTGTTCCCCGAGGGCGACTCACCGGAAAACCACCTGATGGGAGAAGACGGCGGCCTCAAGCAGCGCAACCCCAGCATCGCGCAGGCGCTCTTCCGCTCGGGAATGATCGAGCAGTACGGCACAGGCATCCCCCGCATCAAGCGCTACTGCGACGCCGAGGGCGTGGGGTTCAGCTACAGGCAGACCTCCAGCACCACCGTCATCCGATTCGAGCGACCGGGTGCACAGATCATGGAAGAAGCCCCCTCCGGCGCGCAAAGTGCCGGGAAGCCACAAAGGGCCGAAGGGCCATTCGACCCGGCTGAGGCAGCCGCCATTGAAATCGCTCGCAGAAACGGCAGGGTAACGAAAAGGGAACTCATGGAAGAGGCTGGCGTAGGGAAGACGAAGGCGACGGAAATCTTAAAGGTGCTCGCCGACAAAGGCGTGCTCGAATGGGTCGGAACAAGCACGAACGACCCACGCCAGTATTACCGTCCCATCGGCATCGACTGAGCCGCTACTGCCCGCCAGTTTTCAAACCGGCGGGCAGTAGCAACGCCACAGGAAGTCGCGCCACATCTCAATGCAGTACGTTCCCGCTGGTTGATAGCTACGTTCAGCAAAGATATGATCATTGCGCATAAATCGTGGTGGCAGCCCCGCGTAAATCACTGACGCGATTGCGCAAACGATCCGC
>CAVJGP010000227.1:0-2223 GCA_963648855.1 Alistipes onderdonkii
GTTTACGATGGCGCGCGATGCGGATGTGGGGCGCGGGCGGGGCGAGTTCGGGCGGCCCTTCAGCCGAGGGACGCGAGGGGCGGGGTGCATCCGCGTGGCTTTTCCGCCGAGGCGCGCAAAGGCAGGGCGCGACCGGGCGATATTTTGCGCGCTGGTGTCCCCGTGTCCCCGCGCCGCTGTGCGTGCTTTCTGACTGCGAGGCAACATATTAGTGTCATGGGCGCTCCCAATCGGACCGCCCTCCCATTTTGTCACCCCGCCCACAGGTCGCCGTGCGGTAGAATTGCTGGGCCGGCGGGGGCCGGTCGCGGCCGCATGCATGCGGCGGATGACAAAGGGGGCTCGCTTGACGGATGGTCTGAAGAGGGGCGTCCTGCTTGCCGTGGGATACGGCTTGGCCCGCTCCATAACCGCGAACGCCTACAACACCGCCTTTGGCGCCGAGCTCGCCGAGAAGCTCGGGTTTGTCGCGCAGCCTTCGTTCACCCTTGTCACGAATCTCGTCTCCGTCGCGGTGGCCGTCGCGCTCGTTGCCCTCGTTCTTCGTGGCTATGCCCGCCCTGGTCAGCCCGCGGTTGCCGATGCTTCCGGCTCTGCCCATGCGTCCCAGTCAGAGTCCGCGTCTCGCAGCTGGACTGGACGGCTCCTCTCGTTCGCGGGCGGGCGCATCCCTTTCGCTGCCCTGCTCCTTTCGGCGGTCGTGCTTCTTCTCGGATACGGCCTGTCTGCAGCCGGCGTGTTCTCCCTGCTTGGGGTAGGTGTCGGCGCCGTCGTGTGCGCCCTTGTGTACGCCGTGGGCTCGGTGGTTCTCACGCTGGCGTGGTTTGCCCCCTTCGCGCGTGAGCCCCAGACGGGCGTGGCCGTGCGAGGCCTGGTGTGCGGCTACCTCGTGCAGGCGGGAGGCTTCCTGGTCCTTGCCCAGCTCTGCGGGTGGGCCCTCTTCGCTGCGGCTGCCCTGGCGCTTGTGCTGTGCATCGCCGCCTACGCGGGGTTTTCCACCTGCGTGCCCGCCGAGAAGTCGCCTGCTTCGCCCGTGGGCGACTCCCATTCTGATGCTGCCCGCGTATCCCATGGCGACGCCGCCGCCTCGCAGGCCGAGTTACCCAGCGTCGTGGCCTCCTTCAAGGGTGACCTCGCCAGTCTCTTCCCCTCTTTCCTCTGCGTCTTCGTGCTCACGGCTGTGGTGGCCCTGCTGCATTCCTCGGTAATCGGCGGGGTGTTCGAGCCGGTGGTGGGAGCGGTCCCCATGGCTGAGTCGCTTCTCATCGCTGCCGCCCTCCTCGCCGCCGTGGTGTTCATCTCGCGGCGCGTGCCCTCCACGGCGAGCGTCTACCGCGTGCTCTTTCCCGTCATGCTCGTGGCGCTGTCGTTGCTGCCCTTCATCCCCGGGGTCTTCGGCCACTATGCCGGCATGGTGATGGTGGTGTGCTACAACCTCGTGGGCATGGCCTTCGTGCTCTTCCTGGTGGAGACGGCCCACGACGCGCACGTGCCGCCTGTGGCCCTCATGGGCGTCTACCAGGCAGGAACGCAGCTCTCCACGGTGATCGGCCTGGAGCTGGGCTCGCTTCTCAACGGCCTCGAGGCGCGCGCCGAAGCCTCCTACGCCACCATCCTCATCCTCGTGTGCATCTACCTGCTCGCCATGGTGCTCGTCGCCCTCTCGCGCCGCTCCGAGCGAGCCGCGCAACCGTCCTCGCGCGGGCATGCCGTGCAGGGTGGCGTGAGCCAGCCTGCCGACGCCGCAGGCGAGGCGGGCAATCCCACCCCGGCGACCTCGTCTTCGCCCTCGTCGGCGGCCGATGCCTCCGAGCAGGCTTTCGAGCAGCAGCAGGAGGTGCGCGGCCGTGTGGGTGCGCGCGTGGAGGAGTTCGCCCTGTCGCGCGGCCTCACCGCCCGCGAGGCCCAGGTGCTCGTGCAGCTCGCGCGCGGCTGGAGCGCCAACGCCATCGCCGCCGAGCTGGGCATCACGCAGAACACCGCATGGGCGCACATCAAGCGCATCTACGTCAAGCTTGGCGTTCACTCCAAGCAGGAGCTCATCGAGTACGTCGAGCGCGAGGTCATCGCCCGCCAGGGGTAGCGGACGCACCGCCTGCACGGCCGTCGCTCTCGCTCGGGATTTTTGAGTGATTCCCATTTGTGCCCATAAGCTGGTCTTTTAATGCTCGCTTCACGGTGGTGTATCATACGCGAACGAGCTGCTATGGCGAGGAGGGGGCC
>CAVJGP010000228.1:0-2182 GCA_963648855.1 Alistipes onderdonkii
TCCTCGAAGCACTTGGCAATCTCGCCGGTCAGGCGCTCCATCTTCTCCTCGAAGGGCTCACCATCGTCCTCGGCCTCGGCAATGCCCACGTAGCGGCCGGGGGTCAGGATGAAGTCCTGCTTGGCGATTTCCTCCAAGCCCGCCACGGCCGAGAAGCCCTTCTCGGGCTCAAGCTCGCCCTTGCGGAACGCCGTGAACGCGCCTGCCACCTTGGCGATGTCCTCGTCGGTGAACTCGCGCAGCTTGCGGGTAACCATCGTGCCCATCTCGCGCGCGTCGATGAACAGTGTCTTGCCCGGCTGGGCCTTCTTCTTGTCCAAGATCCACAGGCACACGGGGATGCCGGTGCTGTAGAACAGCTGCCCGGGCATGGCCACCACGCCCTCTACCAGGTCGTCCTCAACGATAGCGCGGCGGATGTCGCCCTCGCCGCTCGTCTGACTCGAGAGCGAGCCGTTGGCCAGCACCAGGCCGATCTTGCCCGTGTCGTTCAGGTGCCAGATCATGTGCTGCATCCACGCGAAGTTCGCGTTGCCGGCCGGCGGCGTGCCGTACTTCCAGCGCGGGTCCTCGGCCAGCGCCTCGCCGCCCCAGTTCTTCAGGTTGAAGGGCGGGTTGGCCAGCACGTAGTCGAATTTCTCGTTGCGGTGCTGGTCGGCGCTGAAGGTGTCGGCGTAGCTGCCCAGGTCGGCCTCGATGCCGCGGATGCCCAGGTTCATCTTGGCAAGCTTCCAGGTGGTGGGGTTGCTCTCCTGGCCGAAGATGGTGATGTCCTGCACCACGTTGCCGCCGTGGTGGCGCACGAAGGCCGCGGACTGCACGAACATGCCTCCGCTGCCGCAGCAGGGGTCGTACACGCGCCCATGGAAGGGCTGCAGGATCTCCACCAGCGTGCGCACGATGCAAGACGGCGTATAGAATTCGCCGGCGTTCTTCCCCTCCATCGAGGCGAACTTCTGCAGGCAGTACTCGTAGGCGCGGCCCAGCAGGTCCTTCTCGCTCTCGCCGTCGGTCATCTGCACGTTGGTGAACAGGTCTACGACCTCGCCTAGGCGGCGCTTGTCCAGCTCGGGGCGGGCGAAGTTCTTAGGCAAAATATCCTTGAGTTTGTCGTTCTCACGCTCGATGGCGCGCATGGCGTTGTCGATGACCTGGCCTATCTCAGGCGTGTGGGCAGCTTGGGCGATGTTTGTCCAGCGTGCTTCCTCGGGCACATAGAAGACGTTCTGCTCCATATAGCAGTCGCGGTCTTCCTCGTCCCCGTAGCCCTCGGCCACGAGCTCCTGGTAGCGCTCGTCGAACCGGTCGGAGAGGTACTTCAGGAAGATGAGGCCCAGCACGACGTTCTTATATTCAGCGGCGTCAAGGTTGCCGCGCAGCACGTCGGCGGCACTCCAAAGCTGACTCTCGAAGCCGATCTCGGCAGTGTTCTTCTCCTTGGCCTTAGCCATTGGCAATCAGTCCTTTACTCCTCGTTGTCCGCCCAAAGCTCGCACTGCTCCATCACGGTGGAAAGAGCGTACTCCATGCCCTCGGGCGGGTACTTGTGATGCTTCAGCAGGCGCTTGATGGCCACGCGCATGGCGGCGCGGGCGCTCTGCTTCTTCTGCCAGTCCACGGTGCGGAGCTCGCGCATCTTCGCGGCCAGCTCCTGCGTGATGGCCACCAGCTCGTCGTTGCGCCCCTTGTAGAAGTCCGCCACGGCGGCGGGCTGCGTCAGCGCCTCGTAGAAGGCGAACTCCTCCTCGGTCAGGCCGAGGTCCTTGGCCTTCTCGTTCTCCGAGAGCATCTCCTTGGCCATCTTGAGCATCTCCTCGAACACCTCGGCGTTCGTGAGCTGCCCGTTCAGGTAGCCGTTCACCATGCCCTGCATGAGCTCTGAGTACTTCTTGGCCTGGGTCACGCTCTTCTTGCGATAGCCCTTGATCTGGTCGTCGATGAGCTTCTTCAAAAGCTCGTAGGCGAGGTTGCGCTCCTTCATGCGCGTGAGGCTCGCCAGGAACTTCGGGTCGAAGACCGATACCGACTCGTCCTCCACGCGGAACAGGTCGATAACGCCCTCGGAGTGCACGATGTTCTGTTCCAGCAGCGCGTTGATGCGCTCGTTCACCTGCTTCAGGGTGAGCTTGCCGCCGCCCGCGCCGTGCCCGCCGCCCTGCTCGGTCAGCTGGCAGATAAGCTC
>CAVJGP010000229.1:0-2153 GCA_963648855.1 Alistipes onderdonkii
AAGCTCGAGGCGTCGGGCTCGCCCTGGACGAGCTCCTTGCCGGAGAACGACATGATGGCCGTGCCGTCCGAGCCGGGGTTCAGGAAGGAGTCGTGCTTCTCGCTCGTGATGCCGGTGAGGGGCTGGAACCAGTGCGTGTAGTGGGTAGCGCCCTGCTCGATGGCCCACTCCTTCATGGCGTGGGCAACGACGTTGGCCACGTCCAGGGTCAGGGGAGCGCCCTCGACCACCGTTTTCATGAGGGCCTTGTAGGTCACCTTGGGGAGCTTCTCCTGCATGAGCTTCTGGCTGAAGACCTTGCAGCCGAAGTACTCGCTGGGATTGTCTGCCATAGTTCGTACCGCCTTTTCTCGTCTTCGCCGCGCATGGGCGCGGGCGCTTGGATACAAGATCGGAGCATGGGCCAAACTTTAGGAGTCGAATGTTTCACGTGCTTTACGGTTTTGGTACGCGTTCATGACCGTATCATATCGACAGACGCAATTATAGTGGGCGGGCCGCGATGCGCCCGAGTTGCCTGCAAATCTGGACAGAAGGTTTCCCATGGTACAAGAGATGGATAAAATGCCAGGTCAACGCCAAACGTATGCCGTCATCGACGGAAACTCGCTCATGCACAGGGCGTTTCACGCGGTGCAGACGCCCATGAACGCCCCCGACGGCAGGCCCACCAACGCCATCTTCGGATTCATGGGGATGTTTCTCAAACTTGTGGAGGATTTCCGCCCCGACGGCGTGATGGTGGCCTTCGACAAGGGCAGGCCCGCCGTGCGCATGGAGATGCTGCCCCAGTACAAGGCCCAGCGCCCCCCGCGCGACCCCATGCTCTCCGAGCAGTTCCCCATGGTGCGCGAGCTGCTTGAGGCGCTTCGCGTGCCCGTGTATGCGTGTGAGGGCTGGGAGGGTGATGACCTGCTCGGCACCCTGGCCCAGCAGGGGTCGGATGCCGGATATAAGATGCTTCTCGTGACCGGCGACCGCGACGCCTACCAGCTTGCCAACGAGAACGTCTCCATCTTGGCCAACAAGAAGGGCATGACCGACGTGGCGGTGCTCGGCCCCGATGAGATCTGCGAGCTGTACGAGGGCGTGCGCCCCGAGCAGATCCCCGACTTCTACGGCCTCAAGGGCGACACGTCCGACAACATCCCCGGCGTGCCCGGCATCGGCCCCAAGAAGGCCTCCGCGCTCATCGTGCAGTACGGCTCGCTCGACGCGGTGCTGGCCGACGCCGACAACATCAAGGGCAAGATGGGCGAGAACATCCGCGAGCACGCCCAAGACGCGCTCGTCTCGCGCGAGGTGGCGCGCATCCGCCGCGACGCCCCGGTGAGCTTCGACGCCCAGGCCGCCCTGTGGCCGTCCTTCGACATGGTGGAGGCGGAGCGCGCCCTCGACGCTGTGGCGCTGCGCACCGTCAAGAGCCGCGTCCTGCGCCTTGCAGCCGGGTCGGCCCACGCCGCCGGCGGACAGGGCGGCGCGTGCGCATGCCAGGCGTCGCCCAACCTGCCCAACGAGGCCCTCCGCGGTCCTGCGGCCCGGGAGGCGCTCGACGCGGTGTGCGAGGCGGGCGGCTGGGTAGGCTGTCACTTCGACGCGGGGCAGGACTCGGGGTCGCTCTTCGCCGACGACCAGGTACTTTGGCTCGCCCTTGAGTCGGGCTGGGCGTGGAAGGACGGCGGCGAGGACGGTTGCGCCGCGCCTGAGCCGGCGTGCGTGCTGTGCTTCGAGGGCGACGACGCGCTGGCTGCGCTGAAGCGCGCCTACGAGGCCTGCCGCGTCGTGTCGTTTGACACCAAGGGCGACCTGCGCCAGCTCTACCCCCTCGACTCCTCCGAGCCCTTCGAGCTCGACGCGGCCGACTTCGCCACGCGCCGCCCCGGCGACGTCTTCGACGCGGCGGTGGCCGCCTACCTGCTCGACTCGGACCGCTCCGACTTCGAGCCCTCCACGCTTGTCGAGGCGTTCCTTCCCTGGGGCCTGCCCGAGCTGGAGTACCCGGAAGCCGCGAAGAAGACCCGTGCCACGCCCGTCCTCGCGCCCACCCCTGAATCGCGCCAGAAGCGCGGCATCTGCGCGGCTGCGTCGCTTCTGGCCTTGCGCGAGCTTCTTGAGGCGCGCCTGGCCGCCGACGGCACCCGGGGGTGCATGGA
>CAVJGP010000230.1:0-2127 GCA_963648855.1 Alistipes onderdonkii
CGGCGGCGATGGTGGCGTCGATGTTCTGGAAGCCCGCCAGGATGCCCTCGTCGTTTTCGGCGTTGAGATACTTGAACTGGTAGTAGTGGACCTCGTCGCCGTTCAGGATGCGGTAGGAGCCCACGTACTCGGGCGTGCGCTCCAGCTCGCGGGTGATGGTGGGGAGGCTCATGGCCTCGCGCAGCCATCCCTTGTCGTCGGGGTGGACGCGCTCGTCGATGTAACGGTTGCAGATGCTGCTGTAGGAGTAGGCCACGGCGCTGTTGCCCGTGAGGCCCGAGGTCACGAATCCGTCGAGCTTGAGGACGTGGACGGTGTCCGTCTCGGGGCTGACGAGGTAGACGTTGAGGTAGTCGCGGGCCAGCGCGTTGAACAGCGCCAGGTGGTGGTTGGCGCGCTGCTCAAAGGCCTTGCGCTGGGCCACCTCCTCCGAGATGTCCATGCCGTACAGGATGCACTCGAGGTGGTCGTTGGCGGGGTTTTGCATGATGCGCACCGTGACGCGGGCCCAACGCACGCTGCCGTCGTCGAAGTACGACTCCATCTCGCGGCTGAGCTCCACCGTGCCGCCCTCGTAGGCGGCGATGAGGGCGTCGCGCTTGAAGACCTCGAACATCTCTGCGCGCTTGGCCTCATCCGGCACGAACGAGAGGACCTGGGCCACCGTCGTGTCCACGGTGACGTTGGTGTGCACAGTCTTGAGGTTGTTGGTGGCCGCGCCGTTGACGGAGAGGCACTCGTTGGCCGTGAGGTCAAAGTGCATGATGCCCTGGGCCTCGGGGATGGAGCTGAGCAGGGTCTGCACCTGCGTCTCGAAGGCCTGCTGGGCGCGGCGGCTCGGCGTGACGTCGGCGGCGTACTCGATGAAGGCCGGGCGGCCCTTCCACTCTCCGAGGATGGTCTTGACCGAGAAGACCTGGTTGCCGTTGTCCACCTCGGTGCTGGCGCTCTTTTGGGCGCCCTGCGTGAGCAGCGGGCAGAAGGGGCACTGCTCGGTGAGGCCCATCATGTACTCGTAGCAGTGTCGGCCGTGGTGGTCCTCGTCGCCGCCGCGGAAGGCCTTGGCGGTGCCGTTGACGTAGACCATCGTCATGTCCTCGAGGTACGACATCTGCACGAGCTGGTTCGAGTCGTCGAGGATGGTCTCGAGCAACTTCACCTTCTCGGCGAGCTCGGCTGCATTCTCGGGCTTGTGCGGGTTAGAAACCATCAAAGCCTCGCTTGTCCTCTTCGTCCCTCGGAATAGGTCGTAGTTCACAAGTTTATACCGGATACAGGGCATGGGGGGTCGGCTACTGGCACTGGCTTGCGCGGGCAACCGAACGGGCGCCCTGAGTCCCTGCACCTCTCGCATAGGCCTTTCGAGCGGCCCACACGGGGCTTCTCGTACGGCCCCTCTTGCCGAGACTTGGCCCGGTTCACGACAAGCACAAGTCCCTTACTTTCAGCTTAGGTGCATTACTTGCATCTCATCGCCAAAATCGCCAACGAGATGCAAGTAATGCACCTTGTCTGAAAATTGGGGACAAGTTGCGTCTCAACATGGCGCCGCAAAGCTGGGGAGGACATGGGGTAAGGCGCGCTCGTGGGGGGGCTGAGGTGGGCATGAGGTAAGGCGCGCTCGCGGAGGGGGACGAATGACATCCCGTCCGCGAATGGCCCCCGAACGGCAAGCCCGCCCCGTAATTTGGTCGGCATTAGCCTGAGGCTAAGAGTAAATCTCGGGTCGGATTGAAAATGGCTTGAGAATGCGCAGGTCAGATGGGGTGTTAAATTGAGGGTGCTTTGAATTGAGGTCGGCTGTGTACAAATCTGGTACAAATCGTTCTTGAGTTTGTATCGGGGCTGCTCAGAGGCATCGAGCGGCATGAGAAAGGGCTCCTGCGGGAGCCCTTTGCTGTTGCACGTTATCTTGTCGGCCTTGCCTTACTGCCCTTGTGCGATTGCCGTTTCCGGGGGTTCGGAGGGGCCGCCCTTGATGACCGTGAAGACGGGTTTGCCGCCGGTCTCGAGTGTCTGCACTGGCGCTGAAGCGCCGGCCGGCGCCGCTTGCTGCGCGGGGCCGTCGCCGTGCATGACGGCCTGCACGAGGTCGGCCGCGCCGCGCTTCAGGTCCATGTTCACGTG
>CAVJGP010000231.1:0-2106 GCA_963648855.1 Alistipes onderdonkii
AGCGTGATCCCGCTGTTCATCGACCAGATCCACGCCGGCAACCCGATCACCATCACCGACCCCTCCATGACGCGCTTTTTGATGAACCTGGACGAGGCGGTGGACCTGGTTCAGTTCGCCTTCGAGCACGCAAACCCGGGCGACTTGTTCATCCAGAAGGCCCCTGCCAGCACCATCGGCGATTTGGCCGAGGCCGTCCAGCAGGTGTTCGGGCGCACTGAGTGCAAGGCTATCGGTACGCGCCACGGCGAGAAGCTCTACGAGACGCTGATGACCCGCGAGGAGCGCCTGCGCGCCGAGGACATGGGCGAGTACTTCCGCGTGCACGCCGACACGCGCGACCTGAACTACGACAAGTTCTTCGTGGAGGGCGAGGTGCACACGCAGGCAGACGAGCCCTACACGAGCCACAACACTCAGCGTCTGGACGTGGTTGGCACGATCGACAAGATCAAGACCGCCGAGTACGTGCAGCTGGCCCTGGAGGGCCGCGAGTCCGAGGCGGTGCAGTAGGTATGCGCTTTTTCGTTCTCGGCGCCTCGGGCATGGCGGGGCACCTCATATCCCTCTATCTGAAGGAGTGCGGCCACTTCGTGGTGGGCTTCAGCAGGCGCGGCGTCCCCTTCCTGAAAGAGCAGGTGCTGGGCGACGCCCGTGACGAGGCGGCCATCGCCGAGGCCCTCTACGAGGGCGAGTTTGACGTCGTCATCAACTGCGTGGGCGTGCTGAACAAGGCCGCCGAGGAGAACCCCGACGCCGCCTACCTGAACGGCGAGCTGCCGCACGTGCTGGCGCGGCTGACCGAGGGGACGCCCACGCGTGTGTTCCACATGAGCACCGACTGCGTGTTCGCGGGCAACACCGGCCCCTACACCGAGGCGAGCGTGCCGGACGGCCTGACCGCCTACGACCGTACCAAGGCCGCCGGCGAGCTTCGCGACGGCAAGAACCTGACCTTCCGCAACTCCATCGTGGGGCCCGACATCAACCCGAACGGCATCGGCCTTCTGAACTGGTTCATGGGGCAGGAGGGGAGCGTCAAGGGCTTCACGGGCGCCATCTGGACGGGCCTTACCACCCTGGAGCTGGCCAAGGCCATGGAGCACGAGGCGGGCGAGGACGCGCACGGCCTGGTGAACATGGTGCCCGAGGGCTCCATCAACAAGTACGACCTGCTGGGGCTTTTCAACGAGGAGCTGCGCGGCGGCAAAGTGGAGATTGTGCCCGACGCGGGCCTGCAGCTGGACAAGACGCTCGTGCGCACGAACTTCGCGCCGACCTACATGCCTAAGCCCTACCCCGAGCAGGTGCGCGAGATGGCCGGATGGGTGCGGGCGCACAGAGAGCTTTACCCCCACTACGAGGTGATATAGATGAGCAAGCTGAAGCTGATGGTGGTGATGGGCACCCGCCCGGAGATCATCAAGCTGTCCGAGGTGGTGCGCAAGGCCGACGAGTACTTCGATCTTAGCATCGTGCACACCGGGCAGAACTATGACTACGAGCTGAACAAGGTGTTCTTCGACGACCTGGGCATCCGCGAGCCGGACCATTACCTGGGCGTGGTGGGGGACAACCTCGGCCAGACCATGGGCAACGTCATCGCGAAGTCCTACGAGCTGTTCGCGGAGGAGCGCCCCGACGCCGTCCTGGTGCTGGGCGACACGAACTCGTGCCTGTGCGTGATATCAGCCAAGCGCCTGAAGATCCCCGTGTTCCACATGGAGGCCGGCAACCGCTGCAAGGACGAGAACCTGCCCGAGGAGGTCATCCGCCGCGTGGTGGACGTGACGAGCGACGTTAACCTGTGTTACTCCGAGCACGCCCGGCGCTACATCCTGGACAGCGGCGTGAAGCCCGAGAACACCTACGTGGTGGGCAGCCCCATGGCCGAGGTGCTGGACCGGGTGCTTCCGAGCATCGAGGCCTCGACCGTGCTGGACGACCTGGGGCTTGAGGCCGGGCGCTACATCCTGCTTTCCGCCCATCGCGAGGAGAACATTGACATCGAGGCCAACTTCATGAGCCTGATGGGCGCCGTGAACGCCATGGCCGAGGCTTACGACGTGCCGGTGCTGTACAGCTGCCACCCGCGCAGCGCCAAGA
>CAVJGP010000232.1:0-2097 GCA_963648855.1 Alistipes onderdonkii
CCGCGCCGCCCGCACCAGATTGCGGGCTTCGCTGGCACTAGTGTACCCCGCCTTGCGGCCGCTACGCAAGGGCCGCAAGGCGGGTTGACGGCGTGAAGTTGATGGGGAGTTAACCTGGGGTTCCTATATCCCGACGCCGGCCATGCCTCCGTCTATGCAGGCCGCGAAGCGCGCGTCCGCGCCCAGCGCCGCGGCGCTGGCGCGGGGCGGCTCCCAGCCCCTGCCCTCGGACTTTACCACATTTGAGGGCGACAGCCGCGCCAGGGCCGCCAGCTCGCGCTCGGCGCGCGCCCTGCGCCAGCGCGCCGTGCCCGAGGCCTCCCTGGTCGCGCGCGGCACGGCCCTGCCCGAGAACGCCCTGGAGCGCAGCCTCGCCATGTCCGAGGCGCCCCTCACCGACCAGGCGCACGGGAACGCGTCCATGCGCGCGCCGTAGACGTGCTGGTTCTCCGACTCCATCGTCCCCAGGGAGGGGCCCTCGACGTCGACCTTGTCGGCGTTGTTGCGCAGGTAGGCGGCCACGCGCGCGGCGGGCTCGGGCCTGGCGAGCCCCTGGGAGGCGGCGGCCTCGATCAGGCAGGCGGCGGCCTGCTTGCCCCCGTCCCAGACCGCCTCCGCCACCGACCAGCCCATCTTGGGGTCGGGGAAGCACGACAGTATGGCGCGGTTGACGTGGAAGGGGTCGAGGTGGGCCGTGGCGCGGGCGCCGGGGAACCACTCGCCGACCTGGGCGCACCAGGGCTCGCCGTCGCAGCCCACGTGCACCTCGCGCACGCTCGACAGGTCGTAGGTCGCGCCCACGGCGGCGACGGCCTCGGGCATGAAGGCCCCGGCGGGGGCCACGCAGGCGTGCCTGGCCACGCCGTCCCTGGCCACCCGCCCCGAGCGGGAGGCCTCCTTGCCGGCGTAGGCGACGACCGCCTTGACCTCGCAGCGCGCGGCCCTCTCGCGGTCGGGCCCCTGCACGCTGAACCAGGTGCCGTCGGCCTCCACGCACAGCGAGCCGCACTCCCTGCCCCCGCCGGGCAGCACGCCGTCGCCGAAGAGCGCGGCGCTGAGCCCGGCGTCCTGCTCGGCGCAGCGGGCCCCGGCGGCGCGCACGAGCGACATCACGCAGGTCGCGCTCACGGCCGAGCCGCCCATGTCGGCCAGCGTCGAGGCGGCGCGCGCGTAGGAGCAGTGCGTCGCCAGCGACACCAGCGTCGTGGCCGCGGCGGGCGACACCCTGGCCGAGCGGGGCACGTCCAGCTCGTCGAGCAGCGGGCAGAAGGGCAGGCCGAGCCGGTCCAGGCAGCGCGTCGCGCGGAACGTGACGTCGCCCAGCCTGGTCGCGAGCGTGCGCGCCCTGCGGTCGTGGGCGCGGGCGCCCTCGGGCAGGGACGCGCGCAGCTCCTCGTCGCGCCTCTCGAGCGCGGCCCCGTAGGCCCTGGCGCCCAGGCGGTGGAGCATCTCCACCGCGCCCCGCTCGAAGTCCTCGAGCGTCGTGGGGCCGCCCTCGGCGAGCATCCTGTAGTAGGCCTCGGCCAGGTGTTCCGAAATCACGTCCGGCAGGCTATAGTTGTCGTCCACGGGGTCTCCTCCGTCTCCTTGCGGTTTGGTCGCCATCAAGGATACGGGGAGGCCCCTGTGTTATCTCTGACTAATTCCCAAAAAACTTTACGCCGTGCGGCGCCCACGTACACCGACTGGAGAACCCCGACGGCTTCCAAGACAACGCCAACCTCATACAGGTGGCCGACGCGCACCCAAACGTGCACTGCATCGACTGGCCCGCCACGGCCGCAGACCCACAAGTCCGAATGCTTCTGGGACAACCAGACCCACCTGCGCCCCGAGGGCAGCAGGCCTACCTCGACATGATCGCCCGCACCGACGCCGCCGGGGTGATCGAGAACGGCGGCAGCGTGGTGGCGAGTAGGAGGCGCTTGTGAGCTGCCGCATCTCACCCGTAGAGCGGCGGCTCGACCACGTCCTCCACCGAGCAACCCAGGGCGCGGGCGAGGCGGATGACCGAGGCCACCTCGGCTTTTGAGATGTCTGCACGGCGCTGCTCATAGAGCTGGATCATGCGCAGGCTCACATCGCTGGCAACCGAGA
>CAVJGP010000233.1:0-2033 GCA_963648855.1 Alistipes onderdonkii
AGCTTGTTCAGGTCGAGCGTGGCGCCGGAGATGCCGTCCACCTTGACGGTCTGGTCGTCGATGATGGTGTCCACGTACTGCTGGAGCTGGTCGTCGCTCATGAACATGTTGTCGCGGCCCTGGACGATCTGCACGTCGGTGATGGCGCCGCCGGACACGGTCACCTGCAGGGTGAACTTGCCCTCGTTGCCGTTGATGACCTGCTCATAGGTGCCGTCGGCCTTCTTGGTGATGTCGATGAGGGCGGCCAGGTCCTGCGAGGGCGGCTCCTCACTCACCGTGGAGCGACCGTCGAAGGCGCTGTCGGCGGCGGCGCGGCCAGATGCGATGCACTCGGCAAGGAACATGCCGTTCTGGTAAAGGTTGGCCACGTAGGAGCCCAGCTCGCCGGCCTCATAGAGGCCCTCGATGACCGAGCCGTCCCACTTCAGGACATGCGAGCCGGTGTCGCGCTTGGCGCCGCCGGTGGTGGCCACGAGCGTGGGGGTGATGCCCACGGCGTAGTAGGGCGGCGTGTCGATGGCGGCCATGGTCTCCGGGTCGCGGCCGAACTCGTCGGTGCCGGCGGCAACGCCCTCGTTGTAGGCGTCGATGGTGGCCTGCAGCTGATCGGCGTCGCGGCCCAGGGCCTCGGCCAGCTCGGCGATGGTGTCGGCCTTGGTGATCCAGCCCTTCTCCACCTCGGCGGAGTTGTCGTCAGACCAGGTGTAGCCCAGCGTAGTGATGGGCCAGGAGAGCCACTTGGTCACGATGGCGCCGGCCGAGCAGGTCTTGTCGTCGAAGATGAGGCTGACGGGCAGGGCGCGGTCGTGCGGCAGGTCCACATAGTGACCGTACTGCTTGTACTTCATGTGCTGGCGGTGATAGGCGGCCGACTCGTTGTAGAAGCGCTTGTCCTCGGCGTCGACCTCGATCCAGGAGCCGGCGGGCATGGAGAAGGCGCGCATGAAGGTGGGCTCGTAATCGGGCACCTTGATGCCGAGCCAGAAGCCGCCCGACTGGGTCTGGTTGCGCATGTGCCAAATCTCGGCGCCCAGGCCCATGAGCATCTGGATGGCGTCGCCGGTGTTGCCCGGGGTGCCGCCGGTGTACACCATGTCCATGCCGTGGAAGTCACGCTGCATCTGTAGGTTGTTCTCGTAGCCGCCGCAGGCAAGGACGACGCCCTTGGCCGCGCCGATGCGCTCCTCGGTGCCGCCGTTGTTCACCACGCCGCCCACGACCTTGCCGTCGGCGTCGACGATGAGCTGGGTGAGGGCGCACTCGTAGTCGACCTCGATATTGTCGCGGGCCTGGCAGGCCAGGTGGAAGCCGCGCCACACGCCGCCGTACTCAAAGGTCTGACCGGCGACGCGCACGTGTCCCGAGCAGCCCACGAAGTTGGAGCCGGCCAGGTCGGGGAACTCGGTGACGAGCTTGCCCCAGGTGAGGGGGCCGCCGGAGACGTAGCCGATCTCGTAGCCCACGGGGGAGACGGTGCCCTGGATCCAGCTTGCCTGGGTGGCGAACTCGTTGCACATCCAGTCGAGGTACTCCTCGGGGATGGGGTTGGGCTCGAAGCAGGCGCCCACGTAGGTCTTGAAGGTGTCGACGTCGTCGGGAGAGGGAACGATGACCGTCTGGCCCGAGGCGATGGAGTTGCCGCCGGCCTGGCCCTCGTCGAGCTTCTCGATCACGAGGATGTTGGCGGCGGGGTCGATGTCGCTGGCCTCAAGGGCGGCAGCCTCGCCGGCAAGGCCGTAGCCCACGACGAGCAGGTCGACCTCGCGGTCGAACTGGGCGTCCTCGCCCTCGGCCAGGGCAAGCGGGGCGATGGCGGCGAAACTGCCGGCAGCCACGCCGGCTGCGGCGCCCTTGAGCATGTCCCTGCGCGTGATGGTAGCCATGATGTCCTCCTTGGTGTGTATGCGAGCACGCCCCCTTGACGCGCCCGCCCCTTTGAGCCGCTTGGCAACGCTTGCCTGCGGGCCGCCCCTTGCGGCCCCTCGCAGCACGCAACCCATCATGGCAGGGCACGGCCCCACATGGCAGGT
>CAVJGP010000234.1:0-2001 GCA_963648855.1 Alistipes onderdonkii
TGTGGGGCGGCCTTTTTGGTGGGGCGGGAGGTGCGGGACGCTACTCGGCGTCGGTGGCCTGCGCGGCCTTCTTCTTGCGGTCGGAGACGGCCTTGGAGATGCGCAGGACCGCGTAGATGGCCACGATGACGACGTAGATGATCACGTGGATGGAGCCGGTGGAGCCCATGTTGGACAGCGACAGGCCCAGGGCCAGGGCGATGTGCACCACGAGCAGGGCGACCATCAGGTAGGCGAAGCGCTGGATGCCCTTCCACAACTTGGAGTTCATGGCAGAGCGAATGAACTTGAACGACGTGACGCCCAGCACCAGGAAGATGACGGTGAGGACGACGGCGACCACGAGCGAGGTGGCGAGCGTGGGCTTGAGGTTGCCGAAGTTGGCGAACATCGGCAGGTAGCTCTTGAGGTAGGTCACGATGTGGCCGATGTAGAAGATGAACGACATGATGGAGAGCTCGCCGCGGATGGGGAGCAGCTTGCGCTTCACGGCGTTGCCGTCAGGCATGGCGCCGCAAAACATGACGAGCGCCAGGAAGAACGTACCCAGATAGCCCTTCTGGAACATGAAGGTGAGCCAGCGGTACTGGTTCGTGTTGATGCCGGCGAAAACGGTCCACAGGTACACGACAAGCGCGACCGTGGCGATGACATAGAAGATGATCGACTTCTTGCGCAGCGGCCTTCCAAGCGGGAACGCCACGATCGCCGTGATGGCGAGCGCAAGCAAGATGCTGATGAGTTCTGCGTCCATCTGTCTGATTCTCCCTCTCTTGCTGACGGGCACCTTTGCCTGTCGTGAACCATATCCCACATGCCCGGCGAACGCCATCATAAAAATCAACGGCTCACCGTACGGGCACCATTAAAACCTACAATCGGGCCCCTTTACCATCCAAGCGACGCTAGATAGTTTTGGATGATGCCACCCACCTGCAACGATGCAAATGCAACATCGCAGCTCCCTGCAAAAGCGGGTTCTGATGCGCAAGGCGCGCAGAGCCGTAGCGCGCGGTGCGGGCCTTTGGCCTACTGGACGTACACCAAAGGTGCGCACCGCGCATGAGGCTCTGCGCAACGCCGCGCATCAGGTTCCGCAACCTCCTACAGGGTGTCGCCCAGGATGCAGGCGATGTATTGCTGGGCCCCCATCGTCGAGGGCTCGGCGGTGCCGAGTTCGCGGAGAAGCTCGCTGGGGGCGAGCATGGCCGCGTCGCCTGCGGTGGCGCGTTTGAGGCGCTTCACGCGGGCGCCGAGGGCCTGGGCGTGCTCGGGCGCGGCACCCTGGAGATACGACATGACAAGCCAGGCGCGCGTCTTGTGCAGGATGGCGCGCCACAGGCGGCACTCGTTCTCGTGGCGGGCGGGGGCCTCCTGGGCGTTGGCACGGGGCGCGACCCCCTCGTTGAGGCCGAGGAGCACACAGGCCTTCGTCTCGATGCCCGCAAAGGCGGCGGGGGTTCCCACGCGCACGTCCCAGAGCCTGCCGCCGAAGCCGCGATCGATGGCCGCGAGGTTCGCACGTGCAAAGAACTCCCCCGCGTCCTGCGCCACGACGGGCTCGCACAGGCGCGTGAACGTCAGGTTCTCGTTGGGCGACACGGTGTCGATGAGCTGGCGGCCGCGACGGCGGCGGGCCTTGGCGATGAGCGCGCTTGCCTGGGCGTAGCGCTTGGCGAAAAGCTCCGCGCCCGCGAAGGGTTCGCCGTCCTCACCTGCCAGCGCCGCGAGGGCGTCGACGACGGAAAGCCCGCGCTTCTCGGCAAAGGCAGTAAGGCCGGCCCAGGCCTTGGTGGAGATATCGGCGCGGCCCAGGCCCATCCACGTGCGCCAGCACGCGAGGTCGGCAGGGTCGGCGGCGAGGCCGAGCAGCGTGAACGCCTGCAGGGTCGCCGCGCTGGCCGCATGGCGCGGGTCGCCGCCGACGGGCTGGGCCTCGGTGCAGGTGACCGTGGCCACGCCTGCGGCCTTGAGCTTCTGGCAGGTCTCCTTGAGCAGGCT